>NZ_CP079822.1:652308-978462 GCF_019334805.1 Rothia mucilaginosa | reverse complement strand
GTTATTCCAGAACAGTGCATTCCAGCCGCCGCCGGCCTGCATGCCCAGCGCCCAATCGTTCAGAATCTGCTTCAGCTCGGCAAAACGGAACGGCACCTTTGACCACTTCTCGCCGTTCTCGTAGTCCACCTTCAGGTGGTGGAAGCTGAACACCATATCCAGCTCGTGGTGTGCCGGGTTGGAGTAGCCCACGCAGTTTTCGATGCTGGTTGAGGACATTTCGCCCACGGTCACGGTGTCATCATGCTGACCGAAGGAGGCGCGGTTCAGCTGCTGAATGCGGGTGTGCACAATCGGGGTGTCGGTGTATTGTGCCTTGTCTACGGTGCCTTCGGGGGCGTCGAGTAGCTCTTCACCCTTACCGATGACGTTAATGACGTCGAAGCGGAAACCGCGCACGCCCTTCTCGTACCAGAAGTTCACTACCTTAAACAGTTCGTCGCGCACAGTCGGGTTGTACCAGTTCACGTCTGCCTGGGTGCGGTCGTACAGGTGCATATAGAACAGGGGAGTGCCGTGCTCATCCGTGTACTCGCCAAAGCGGGACCAGCAGGAACCGCCGAACTTTGACTCCCAGTTGGTCGGTTCGCGTAGCTGACCATCCTCGGTGTACTTGCCGGGGCGAATGTAGAAGTAGTCCCAGTACTCGCGCTCACCGGCGAGCGCACGCTGGAACCACTCGTGCTCGGTCGAAATATGGTTGAGGACCATGTCGAACATGACGCCCACACCGTGCTCGGCGAGGGCGGCAATCATCTCTTCGACGTCTTCCATGGTGCCCAGGTCGGGGTTGATGGCGTAGTAGTCGGAGATGTCGTAGCCGTTGTCGTTCTGCGGGGAGGCGAAGAACGGGTTGAACCACACCATGTCCACGCCCAGGGAGGCAATGTAGGGCACCTTCTCGATGACGCCGCGCAGGTCGCCGTAGGCGCCACCGGCCGAAGAGTAGAAGGACTTGGGATACACCTGGTAGATGACGGAGGACGCGAAATCCTTACCGCCTGCCGGGCTGGTTGCTGGCGTGAGGGTGAGCGATGCGGTGGGTGCCTGTGTCATAGAAACCTTCTGAAATGTAAGCAGGGTTCAGCGTGTATAAAAGCGTGTATAAATCAGTGTGTTGGAAATGAACCGCACCGGTGCTACGTGTGGTGCTACGTATGCGCAGCGAGGCCCGTACGCGGCAGGCACGGCAGCCCGCCGCCTCCCGGTGCGTTCGCCGACTGAATATCGACGCCCGCAACCTGGGCTCATTCCAGATTAGGGGGCATAATGGGGTGATGTCCCCCATCTACCCCAAAGGGGGCAATTCTGCCGCAGATCCGGCACAACCCCCGTGGCCTCAACCCTCCCACCGATAGGCGGTTGCAGGCTCGTGCGCGTTTCGATGCATGAAACCAAAGTGACCCTGAGCTGAAGAGCGTTGGACGCCGCGCGTAAAATCAGTACTTGCATCACTACGGAAGGTAAAACAATGCCAGAACTGCGTTCACGTACTTCAACTCACGGCCGTAACATGGCTGGTGCCCGCGCCCTGTGGCGTGCCACCGGCATGGGCGATGATGATTTCGGCAAGCCCATTATTGCTATCGCGAACTCTTTCACCCAGTTCGTGCCCGGCCACGTGCACCTGAAGGATATGGGTGAGCTGGTCGCCGGCGCGATTCGTGAGGCTGGCGGCGTCGCCAAGGAATTTAACACCATCGCTGTTGATGACGGTATCGCGATGGGTCACGACGGTATGCTCTACTCGCTGCCTTCCCGCGATTTGATTGCTGACTCGGTCGAGTACATGGTCAACGCGCACCGTGCCGACGCGCTGGTCTGCATTTCTAACTGTGACAAGATCACCCCCGGTATGCTTCTGGCGGCTATGCGCCTGAACATCCCCACTATCTTTGTGTCCGGTGGCCCCATGGAGTCCGGCGAGGGCATTGAGGGCATTGTTGAGCACCGCCTCGACCTGGTGGACGCCATGGTGATGGCTGTTGATGATAGCGTCAGCGACGCTGCGCTCGCCCAGATTGAGAAGAATGCGTGCCCGACCTGCGGTTCGTGCGCGGGTATGTTCACCGCGAACTCCATGAACTGCCTGAATGAGGCGATTGGTCTGGCGCTGCCCGGTAACGGCACCACCCTGGCTACTCAGGTTGCTCGTAAGGAGTTGTTCCTGGATGCTGGCCGCCGCATCGTTGAGCTGGCTAAGCGCTACTACGAGCAGGATGACGAGTCGGTTCTGCCCCGCTCCATTGCGACCAAGGAGGCGTTCGAGAACGCTATGGCGCTGGATGTGGCGATGGGCGGTTCGACCAACACCGTGCTGCACACCCTGGCGATTGCCCATGAGGCGGGCGCTGACTTCACCCTGCAGGATATTGACCGCATTTCGCGTCAGGTTCCCTGCCTGGCGAAGGTCGCCCCGAACTCCACCAAGTACCACATTGAGCACGTGCACCGTGCCGGTGGTATCCCCGCCCTGCTGGGTGAGCTGAACCGTGCCGGCCTGCTGCACAAGAACGTTCATTCTGTTCACGCTGACTCGCTGGACGAGTGGCTGGACGAGTGGGATATCCGCAGCGGCAAGGCGAGCGAGAAGGCGAAGGAACTGTTCCTCGCGGCTCCCGGCGGCGTGCGCACCACTCAGGCGTTCTCCACCGCGAACAAGTACGAGTCCCACGAGACTGACGCTGAGAACGGCTGCATCCGCTCCGTGGAGCACGCGTACACCAAGGACGGCGGTCTGGCGGTCCTGTACGGCAACATTGCTCAGAACGGCGCGATCATCAAGTCTGCTGGTATTGATGAGGAGCTGTTCCACTTCAAGGGTCGCGCCTTTGTGGTCGAGTCGCAGGACGAGGCTGTGCACGAGATCCTGTCGAAGAACGTGAAGGAAGGCGACATTGTCGTCATCCAGTACGAGGGTCCGAAGGGTGGCCCCGGCATGCAGGAAATGCTGTACCCGACCTCCTACCTGAAGGGTCTGGGCCTCGGCAAGAAGTGCGCGCTGATTACTGACGGTCGTTTCTCCGGTGGTACGTCCGGTATTTCGATTGGTCACGTTTCCCCGGAGGCGGCCGCTGGCGGTGCGATCGGCCTAGTGCAGACCGGTGACGAGATTGAGATTGACGTGAACAACCGCATCCTGCGTGTGAACGTTTCGGACGAGGAGCTGGCTGCTCGCCGCGAGGCGAAGGGCGCTGCACCGTGGCGTCCGACGAAGCCGCGTGAGCGTCAGGTGTCGAACGCCCTGAAGGTGTACGGTATGCTGGCTGCTTCGGCTGATAAGGGTGGCGTGCGCATCCTGCCCGAGGACGCATAAGCCCCTCACGTATCGTGTGAGAATTTAATATTTGCCCCGATGGGCTGGCGCCCCGTTCCGCGGTTTTTCTGCGGGCGGGGCGCTGTTCTTTGTCTGCGTCTTTGTCCGTGTCTTTGTCTGCCGTCGTGGGATACCCGGTGCGGCGTATTGCCTTGTCAGTTGCGGTGCAGTAGGGTGTAAGAAGGTATTTAGGTACCCGCTTCACCGACTCAGCACAACCACTCAAACACAACGCAATTCGCAACCCTCACGAGGACGCACTCATGATTACCCTGCCCGCACGCGCACAGCGTGCCTTTACTCGTCGTGCCCTGACGGCTCTTGCCTGCATTGGCGCGCTCGCTTTGAGCTCTTGCTCTGCTCAGCCGCATGCTGATGATTCTGAAACCGCCCCGATGAAGGTCGCGACTTCCTCGGCGGCCGTTGATGCGAAGACCCTGTTTAAATCGGCGGACGGCTCCTGGAAGCCGAATACTGTGCAGATTTCTGCCGGTCTGGATGCGCCGGCAACTTTTGATGCTGTAGCAACCCCGACCGATGAGCCGAGCACGGACGCTGAGTACGAGGCGGCATACGCTTCCGCGAGCGGCTCCGCGAACATTATTGATGCGGGTACCCGCTGCGGTGTGACGAGTCTGCTGGGTGGTTCTGCCGGTATTTACGTGTATGACGGTTCGGATTGTGCGAAGGCTCAGGAGGCGGTGCGTCTCTTCAACAGCCGCAAGAACCAGGATGGTTCGGCGAGTGTTGAGTGGTATCAGTGCGCCACGAAGGTGCAGGGCCGCGACTACATTACGGGTGCCTGCTTCACGCAGGGTGGTAGCGTTGAGAAGCCTCGCCTGGCGTTGATTCCGGCGCAGACCCGCATGCTGTCGGGTACGCTGACTTTCGCTGAAGCGTACGGCGGCGGTACTTTCGGTCAGGGCGATTCGGCGAAGACTGTTGAGGCGCTGCGTTTCACCAGCCCGGACTCTAAGGTCGCGTGCTCGGTGACCCCGTCGGGTGTGGATTGCCAGGCGCTGGTGGGTGTGACCCTGGAGGGTTGGGATGCCGCCTCCGGTAAGGCGCAGCAGCGCGTGCACATGGTGCAGGGTCAGGCTCCTGCGGTGAGCCTGGTCGGTCAGACCGCCACCCCGGAGCCGGTGAATACCGAGGGTATTACTGCGCTGCCTGCCGGTCAGGTGGTGACTGCGTACGGTTACACCTGCAAGTCGGTAAATAGCGGTAAGGTGCATTGCGTGAGCGCGACGAATGGTTTCACGCTTGATTCGGTGGAGGTTGGCGTAGAACGCCGATAAACCTGGCGAGCATGAAGGCGCGCCGCGAGTAGCCGCGCTCGCTTCCAAGGCTGGTATGCCTCCATGGCTGACATACGAAGGTGCCCGGCACCCCTCACATAGGGGGTGCCGGGCACTTTCGGTATTTAACGTCGTTTAGCGGAAGTTGACGATGCGAACGTCCAGCTCGGAGGAGAGCAGCGGCTCCCATGCGGCGACAGCCTTCTGGAAGTGCTCGGCGCCCATGTGCTTTTCGAGTAGTTCCTGGGATTCCCAACGCTCGATGAATGCGAAGTCGGTGTCGGAGACGGCACCGAAGTCGTAGCTGACGTTGCCTTCGTCCTGGCGGCTTGCGGTCACGAGCGGTTCGATGGTCTTGAGGAATTCTTCGACGTGCTCGGGCTTGACGGATACTCCGGCGTAAACACCAATCATGGGGCTCTCCTTATGGGGTGGGCGGCGTGAGGCCGCATCGTATATGACTCTTTAACCGTACACCTTCACCCCGCGGCGGGGAGGTGTGCGCGGGGGTTTCTCGCGCTGTGTTCTGTGCTGGGTTTTGTGTTGTGCCGGCGTGTGAGAGGAGTTGCGGTTATTCCATTCGCTCACCGTAAAAAAGGCGTTTTATATTTGCGTGCCCCTTTCTTTTCGACCTATAAAAGAATGAGGATGATACACCGCATGAATGGAAGGAGACGCGGTATGGCACGCATGGGGGGTGACACTCATGGGATTTTCACCGGCGCATATCAAACGATGCACCCTGACCTGGGAGGCGCCCGACTATAGCGCTTCGTACCCTGCCGGGTACACGGATCAGGGTGTTGCTGTGATTGCGGTGGCTCAGGAGCATCGTACGGCGCAGGGTTTTTGCTATTCAGCCTTGTCGACGGTGGTTTTTATTTCTAAGCAGGACGGCACCCGCACGGTGGTGAATGAGGAGCCGATGCTTTTCACTCACGTTCATTCCCTGATGGAGTGCTGCGATGAGGTGCATCCTTGCCTGCTGGGTCGTGCCGTGCTTTCGGCGTGGGATGTGGTTCCTGAGCAGTACCGTCAGAACCTGGTGACGATTGCTGCTGACCGTAAGAATTTGAAGCAGCTTTTCCGTGATTGCGACCAGTTGAAGGGGATTATGGAGTACCGCGCCTTTGAGAAGGTGCTGGACCCGTACGATAACCATTCTTTGGGTGAAGTGCATGTGAAGCTTGCTGGCACGCCCGCGTATGAGCGGATGCAGGCTGAGGTGTGTGCGGCACGTACCGCTGTGGATGAGATGGTGGAGGAGGCACTGACCCCTCGTCCGCTGGATCAGCTGCAGGACTATAGCGTTTTCACGGATTGTTCGTTCCGTTCGACTCACAATAAGAAGTATCAGCGTGGCGGCCGTATGGGTATCGCCGGCGTGAGTGAGGACGGCTTCTATTTTCATGCCCACTATGATGGCGTGAACATTATGACCGGTGAGCTGTCTGCAATGTTGGCGGCTTATACGGTGTTCCATAGCGGTTCGCGCCGCCTGATTATTCATACGGATTCTTTGGGTGCGTTGACGTTTGTGTTGCGTTTGGCGCATAGCCGTTGGGCTTTTGAAGCCTGGGTTTCTGAGGGCATTCAGGATGAGCGTGTTGTGGCTCAGATGCGTGCTTTGACGGAGGCTATCCGCGAGAAGCGTGTGCTGGTGAAGCATGTTCCGGGCCATACGGGCCACGGTTTGCAGGAGAGTAGCGACTCTGTGTCGAAGATGCATCGCCATTTTCCGGGGCAGATTGTGGATAAGCGTCATCAGAGCGAGTTTAATCAGCGTTGCGAGTCGATTATTACTGCTTTGTCGGGTTGTGCGAAGGCTGTTCGCCTGCTTGCGCCGGAGTGGTTGCAGATTAAACCTTCTTCAATCCACACGGGAAACCGTTTATGGCGCTAAACTAGTCCAGGGTAGAAATGAACGCGCGATGCATTCGCCGCATACGAAAGTATGCGATGTCGGAGGTGTCGCGTGTTTCTTTTTGCCCTTTTGCCTTTTCTGCATGCGCTTGTGTGCGGCGGGCCTGCAGCGATAGATGTACAGCGGTGGGGATAGAATTGTGTGAAGAATTTTTTTGATTCTCCCGATTTTTAGCGGGCGCACACTTTACTTATTTTTGGGATCCAATTTATGCAGTTTCTTCCTCCTCCCGGTTCTTCTCTATATATCCCGCTGGTGGTGCTGTATGCGCTGACGGCGCTTTCGCCGGTGCTTTTTATCTGCCTCTACCTGCGGGAACGCCGTAGCGTGTTTGTCGGCTGGCTACTGATTGTGACCGTGGGGTTGCTGGGTACGAGCCTGGGCGCAATGGCGGTTGTGTCAGAGAACCAGATTTTGCTGGTGCTGGCGCTCCTCATTGTTATCATTCCGGTGATTCTTTCGCTTTTTACGCCTCTGGGTTTGACCGGTCTGTTCCTTTATAGCGGTGTGCGCCTTATTGCTCGTGAGGGTTTTTCGCTCACTAATTCTTTGGCATTGGCTGCCGGTGTCGCTCTTATTGTGGGGCCGTTCTTTGTTCCCGGTTCGGTGGAGAATGTTCCGTTTGGCGGCGTGTGGGGCACTATTTATTTCTATTTTTCGCTGGTGCTGACCTATTTCACTATCTACGCGGTGGGCTTTACTGTGGCGGCAGCGTTGAACCTGGTAAATTTCCGCCAGCAGGCTGACTATGTGGTGGTGCTTGGTTCGGGTCTTATTGGTGACCAGGTGACTCCGCTGTTGGCGGGTCGTATCGATCGCGGCATTGAAATTTACCGTAAGAACCCCGGCTCGAAGCTGATTATGTCTGGCGGTCAGGGCGCGGATGAGGAGGTGCCCGAGGGCGTGGCGATGACTCGCTACGCTGTATCCCGTGGTATTCCCGAGGCGGACATTATTGTGGAGGACCGCGCGGTGAACACCCGCGAGAACCTGCTCTTCTCTTACGCCTTGATGCCGGAGGTTGCCGAGGGTAAAACCCCGAAAGTTGCTGTGGTAACAACCAGCTACCACCTGTTCCGTGCGTTGCTGTTGGCACGTTCGCTGGGTCTGGAATGCTGGGGTGCGGGGGCTCGTACGAAGCTGTATTTTGCGGTGAATGCTTTTATCCGTGAGTTTATTGGGTATTTGAGTATTACTCGCCGTCGCCACATCATCACTTTGAGCCTGTGCACGGTTCTCTACATTGCAGTGGCGCTCTTCGTGTGGTATTTGTACTCCGCCGATTTGAAGGGCCCGGGCGAACCGATGTAGCATCCAGCTGCGGCTCTAGCCGGTAGCCCCGTCCTAATGTATAGCGCTGCTCTAGCATGTGGCCCGGCGCATCCCAGCGATGGTGCATACAAAAGCTCCCCTGAGTATTGATTTAATCGAACTCAGGGGGAGCTTTTATCTCGTGCGCTTTAGCGGGTAAAGCTAGTGGGTCAAAAATGGTTTAGAGGAGCGATGACCACAGTCGGCAGAGGTTCTCCGTCATCTTGATGCGGCGCGGGCGCTCCGCCCACTGGGTGTACAGCAGCTCGGTGCAGACCTGCTCGTATTCGGCGCATACTTCATCCAGCATCGCCACCATTTTGCGGTCAATGACGAACGTTGACACTTCCATGTTCAGCGAGAAGGAACGCGGGTCCATATTGGACGAGCCAATGAACGCGATTTCGTCGTCGACCATCATGAACTTGGAGTGCAGCACGGTCGGGCTGGGGTACTGCAGAATACGCACACCCGCCTGCAACAGCTGCTCGTAGTAGGAACGCTGCGCCATGTTCGGCAGGAACTGGTCGCCCTTCTCGCACACAATCACGGTGGTTTCAATACCGGAGTATGCGGCGTTCGTGAGTGCCTGCAGTAGGGTCTCTTCGGGCACGAAGTAGGGTGAGCAGATGGTGATACGCCGCTCAGCATTGTAGATCAAGTAGTTGATGAGGCGCAGGTTGTTTTCGGTTTCAAAACCGGGGCCGGAGGGAACAACCTGGGCGCGCATCCCATCCTCGTGGTAGGGGATGGTGGTGTTAATTTCTGCCAGGATCAGCTGGTTCGTTTCGGAGTACCAGTCGGAGACAAAGACAGCGTTGAGCTCTTCAACAATCGGGCCGGTGCAGGAGAAGGTCAGATCCTTCCACTCCAGGCCCTTCTTGATGTTTTCGGGCATGTCGTAGGAGCGGTGAATAGCGTTCTGCGAGCCGGAGAACGCGACGCGGCCGTCCACGACGAGGACCTTGCGGTGGTTACGCAGGTCGGGGCGCTGCCACTTGAGCTTCCACGGCTTGAGGGGCAGCATGAGGCGCCACTGCATACCCGACTCGTTGAGCATTTTCACGAGCATCTTATAGGACGGGTATTTGCGGGAGCCGATATGGTCGATGAGTACGCGCACCTGCACACCGCGTTTGTGGGCGGCGAAGAGGGCGTCCCAGAGGACTGCGCTCGCCTCGTCGTAGGCGGTGATGTAGAACTCGAAGTGCACGTATTCGGTGGCGCGGTCGACTTCTTCCGCCATGGCGACCATTGCCTCGTGGTTGTCGGTGTGGAGGGTGAACTGGTTGCCGCCGACCAGGGGCAACGAGCCGAGGGTGTAGTTGAGCTGGCTGGCTGCCTTTGCGGGGTCGGAGAGGTCGTCGGTGCGGGTGAGGAAGGGCTTGTTCTCGCTGACTTCGCGGATTATGTCGTTCATGGCGTGTTGGCGTGCGCGGCGGTAGGCGGGCAGGCGCGAGGAGCCGAAGACGAGGAATGCGATGAACCCTACGAAGGGGATGAAGAAGATGGCCATGAGCCAGCCCAGTGCAACCACGGGTTTGCGGTTGTAGGGGAGCCAACAGAGGGCTGCGAGTCGGATGAGGATATCGGCGATGCCGAGTGCGAGGCGTAGCCAGTCTGGCAGGAAATCGAGATAGGCGGGGGCAAACAAGTTCATCCCTCTATTATGCCGATGTTTTGTGTGGGGCTGGAGCTTAGCTGGCTATGCTGTGGGCCTTAACGCCAAAAATGCACTTGAGCATTGTGTGCAGTGATGAAATAATTGCAGTTATGCAGAAAAAGGAACAGAGCCTTCGCGAACGCCGCCGCGAACAAACCTGGACGGCAATCCACGAAGCAGCCCTCAAACGCGTCCGCGAACACGGGATGCGCGGAACCACCGTTGAAGAAATCGCCCAGGAGGCGGGCGTCTCCCCGCGTACCTTCTTCAACTACTTCCCCTCTAAAGAGGATGCCGTCCTGGGTCTGCGCGAACCGGTGGTCAGCGAGGAAATCCTCGAGACAGACCGTGCCCACGAGGATGACAACACGATCATTCGTGTAACCCACCTTCTCTGGGAGGTCATTTTCCAGAGCTTCCACTACGCCAAGGGCAAGGACCCCCGAGCTCCCTATCAGGAGTTCCCCGAGTCCGCGAAACGAATGAAGATGCACTACATGAAGTGCGAACAGGTGCTCACCGAGTACCTGAACACCATCGACTGGGTGGCTTTTGATGCTGCTGGTCGCCGCGGCCCCTTCCCGCGCCGAAACCCGGCTGACCCGCTGACCGATCACTTCCGCGAGCGATCGCGCGCAAAGGTCCAGCTTGCCTCCGCGGTGCTTCGTCAGCTGGAGTTTGCCCGCAATCTGGAGGACAAAGAGGATATCGCCCGCGGTATTCGCCAGACGGTGAAGACCTTCCAGTTCCTGCTTTTTGAGCAGAGTCGACCTGCAATCTAGCGGCGGTTTACTACTGCAAACGGCAAAGCCCGCCGGAAACCGAATCGGAGGCCCCGAATCGAGGCAACCGAATCCAGAGCCCGGCGGACACTCACAACAGACATATATAGAACGTAACTAAGGATTAAACGATGAGTACAGAGGAAAAGAATCTACCTCAGCCGCCAGCCGGTGAGGCTAAGCAGGAAAGTAAAAACCGCATCCGCGCCATGTTCCTGGGCCTGGTCATTGTGATGCTCATGTCCTCGCTGAACCAGACGATTCTGGCGCCGTCGCTGCCCACGATTGTGGGTGAGCTTCACGGCGTGGAGCACATGAGCTGGGTGATTACTATTTTCATCCTGCTTTCGACGATTACGATGCCGGTCTACGGCAAGCTTTCTGACCAGTTTGGACGCAAGCCCTTCCTGATTTTTGCGATTGTCTCTTTCATGGCGGGTTCGATTGTTGGCGCGCTTGCGCAGAGCATGAACTGGCTGATTTTTGCTCGTGGCCTGCAGGGTCTGGGTGGCGGTGGCCTGATGATTCTTTCTCAGGCGGTGATTGCTGATGTGATTCCTCCGCGCGATCGAGGCCGCTACATGGGTATTATCGGTGGCGTTTTCGCGTTCTCGTCGGTGGCTGGTCCGCTGATTGGCGGCTGGATTACTGAGGGTCCGGGTTGGCGTTGGGCGTTCTGGCTGAACCTGCCGCTGGCTATTCTGTCGATTCTTGCGGTAATTTTCTTGCTGCCGCACCGCCCGTTCCGTGAGCGTGAGAAGCACAGCATCGACTACCTTGGTTCGCTGATTCTGATGGCGGGTACGAGTGCGCTCGTGCTTGCCACAATTTGGGGTGGCAACCAGTACGAATGGTCCTCGCCGCAGATTATTGGTCTGCTGATTTTCTCGGTGGTTGCTGCGCTGGTGTTTATCCCGGTGGAGAACCGTGCGGCTGAGCCGATTATGCCCATGTACCTGTTCAAGAACCGTAACTTCCTGCTGACTCTGGGTGCTTCGCTGGCGCTGGGTGTGGCAATGTTCGGTGCGGTGGAGTATATCCCGACTTATCTGCAGATGGCGCTGGGTGTGAGCGCTACGGTGGCTGGTCTGCTGATGATCCCGATGATGGGTGTCATGCTGGTGGTGTCGATTGTGACGGGTCGCGTGGTGTCGAAGACCGGTCGCTATAAGCGTTATGTGACGAGCGGTACCGCGATTGTGGCGCTGGGCCTGTTCCTGTTGTCGACCGTGACTATTGAGACTCCGACCTGGCTGTTCTGTATATACCTTGCGGTGATGGGTGCCGGTCTGGGTATGTCTATGCAGTTCTTGACTCTGATTGTTCAGAATGCGTTCCCGGTGAGCGTGGTTGGTACCGCGACGGCGTCGAATAACTTCTTCCGTCAGGTGGGTGCTACTGTGGGTGCCTCGCTGGTGGGTGGTCTGTTCACCTCGCGTCTGACCTCGCTGATTTCTGAGCGTATGCCGCAGCAGGCGCTGCAGTCTTCGGGTAGCCATGCGTCTTCGTCTCTGACTCCTGAGCTGGTGGCGTCTTTGCCGGAGCCGGTGCACGGCATCATTGTGAATGCGTATAACGATGCTCTGATTCCGCTGTTCCTGTACTTGGTGCCGCTGGGCCTGGTGTCTACGCTGCTTCTGTTCTTCATTCGTGAGGATGCGCTGGCGACGACCCTGGAGACTGAGCCGGCTGTTGATATTGCCCGTGCGGCGACCGGTGCGATTCCGGTGATTACTCCGGAGATGGCGGCTAAGGATGCTGAGGCTCTGAAGAGCATGCACGCCTCTGCTCGTGCTCGTATTGATGAGTCGTTGAGCTCGGAGGCTTCGCCTGAGGCGGGTTCTTCGGAGGATGGCGGCTCCTCGCGTTCTTAGAATGAGGGATAACGAAAAGGTGCGCGCCGGAGGCGTTGCCTTCCTATATAAGCGGCGCCCCGGTGCGAGTCGTGAACTGCCTCCCGTTTCTTGGACAACAAAAATGAAGTCCAGGAAATGGGAGGCTTTTCATGTCTATAAATCTGGGAATGAGGCATGATCGTTTGCTCCGGGAGCAAGCAGCGCAAATGTTCGAGAGAGGATTCGGCTATGGTCTGACCGCCAAGAAGCTTGGTATGTCTGCCGCGACTGTGAGAGAGTGGCAGAAAACGTACCGCGTCATCGGGAAGGACGGGCTTCTTGCCATGGGAGTAAAGCAGGCCAGATACGACTACGAGACCAAGGTCGCCGCAGCAAGGGCCGTGGTTGACGGTGGGATGAGTAAGCCTGAAGCAATGATGCGCTTCGGTATTGCAAGCGCTACACCGTTGAAGCAGTGGTGCAGGCTGTACCGTGAAGGCGGCGCGCAGGCGCTTAAGCCTAAGCCCAAGGGCAGGCCGAAGGGGTCGGTGCGGGCGGTGCCGCTAACGCGTGAGGAGGAACTTGCCGAGCGTGTGCGCAAGCTTGAGGCGCAGGTGGCGTACCTAAAAAAATCGATTGCCCTGAAGGCGCAGAGGCGCTCCCAAACCGGGACAAAGCCCTAGTGGTCGCTGAGCTTTCAGGGCACGGGCACAAGCTGTACGACCTCCTTGAGGTGGCTGGCCTTGCCAAATCGAGCTACTACTACGCGTTGGCTCATCCCCAGCAGCCAACCAGAGTGCAGCTACGTGCCAAGGTTGCCCAGATCTTTTCGCGTACCCCTAACGGGTGCGGTCACAGGCAGGTGGCCATGTGTCTGCGCGCTGAGGAAGGGGTGCGTATCGCCGATAAGACGGTTTTGAAGATGATGCGTCAGATGGGGTTGCGTTGCGGTATACGCCGCCAGAGGCCCTACCGCAGGTACAACTCTTACAAGGGGGACGTGGGGCAAAGTTTTGAGAACATCATCGGTCGCGACTTCACGGCGACCGGTCCTTGGCAGAAGTTGGGTACCGATGTTACCGAGTTTAAGCTTTCCTTCGGTAAGGCCTACCTGGCGCCGGTTTATGACTTTGCCAGCAAGGAGATTGTTGCTCACTCTATCTCGATGTGTCCCAATCTCGTCCAGCAACAAGAGATGCTTCAGGTACTCATGGAGGCCAAACCCGAGGGAGCTAAGCCGATTTTGCACTCGGATATGGGGTGGCAGTATCAGCACGAGACCTACATCAGTATGCTCGCTGAGAACGGTTTTATCCAGAGTATGTCGCGTAAAGGCAACTGCATTGATAATGGCGCCACCGAGCAAGTCTTTGGGCATCTTAAGGATGAGTTTTTCCGTGGGCAGGATTGGCTGACTTTTGAGAGTTTCAAAGCTGACCTTGACGCCTATATTACGCATTGGAACACAGCAAGGCGCCAGGTGAAGCTTAGGGGCCTGACCCCGGTGGAGTACCGGGATCAGGCCCTGTTGGAAGCTGTGTAAGGGTTACTATTTAATGCGTCCAAGTTTCGGGGCGCAGTTCATCGTGTGCTCGTGCCGGGGCGCCGTTTTTGGCTGAGTTGCCTTAAATAGCGCGCTTAAGAGGTGTGCCTTAGTGCTTGGTTTAGGGGTTGGAAGTGTTGGTTTAGTCCCTTAAATAGTGGGTTTACGTGGTGTTTTGCCCCATTAAAGCGCTTATCGAAAAGGTTATTACGTCCCTATGTCGAGAGAATTGTTTCCGATGTAAAATTTTCGTAAAAATTGTTAATCCGCCCCTTTTCCCCGGTATTCCGGGGCATTTTTTTACCCAGCTCCCTTTTAGCTTGCATACAGGCTGTTCTAAGGGGTGAAAGTGCCCAATGTGGGTTTGGTGGAAGTGTTACAGGCTATATAAGATAAAGTACATATGCTCCTAGTGACAGTCATCACGAAGCAGTGCGCTAGGACAGCATGACACACATGCCTTAACACCGACATCTACACAAGGAGGGGAACCGTCCCATGTTTAGGTACATCCTCCAGCGATCGCTGACGTACCTCGTCATGGTCTTTATTACGACCACGATGGGTTACTTTGCAGCGGTTACTGCCCTGAAGCCTGCCCTCTTGGAGCAGGAAAAGGTTCCGAAGCCTAGCCCCGAGCAGGTGAACCGTAACTTCGCATCCCTGGGTCTCGATCCCGAAATGAACCCCTGGGACCGCTACGTTCAGTGGCTGACCAATGTGGTCACCAAGTTCGATTGGGGCCGTAGCCCCAACGGCGCGTACATTAACCAGGAATTTGGCCAGCGCGTGTGGGTTTCTACCCGCCTGCTGCTGGTGGCTACCATTCTCTCGATTGTGATTGGTATTGCCCTGGGTGTGTACTCGGCAGCTCGCCAGTACAAGTTCTCTGACCGTGTTATCACCGGTTACTCCTACCTGGTCTACATCATCCCCGCTCCCGTTGCTTACTTCGTGGTGCAGCAGGGCGCGACCACTATCAACAACATCGCCGTTGCTAATGGTGGAGAGAAGATTTTCTATGTGACCGGTATTTCGACTCCGGGTCTGACCGGATTCTGGGAAATCACCATGGATATGGCGGCGCACTACGTCGTGCCGACCTTCTGTATGACCATCTTCGGTTGGGCTGGTTACCAGATTGCACAGCGTCAGTACCTGCTCGATAACGTGAACGCTGACTTCGTGCGTACCGCTCGTGCTAAGGGCTTGACCCGTAACCAGGCGATTACTCGCCACGCACTGCGCGTCTCCTTCATCCCCGTGGCACAGTCCATCGCGTACCAGATTCCGATGATTTTTGCGGGTGCATTCTTCGCCGAGACCGTCTTTGCATGGCCCGGTATCGGTAAGTGGTCGATTGACTCCATTTCCGCGCAGGACGTGAACGCTGCGACCGTGACCCTCGCGTACGGTTCTGCACTGTTCGCTGTCGGTGCGATCATCGCTGATATCGCTACCACCATCGTCGACCCCCGAGTGAGGATCTCATGAGTCAGGTAACTGCAACTTCCTCCGTACCGGTGGTACAGGAGAACGGTGACTTCAAGGTCATCAACAAGAGCGTTATTATTCTGCGCCGCTTCCTGCGTAACAAGGCTGCAGTCTTCGGTCTGTGCGTGTTCATCGGCATGGGTCTGTTCGGTAAGTACCTGACCAAGTACAAGCCCAACGACATTGACTACATGGCGCTGGGTGAAGGCCCCTCGGCCGAGCACTGGTTCGGTACCACCATCGCGGGTAATGACGTGTTCGCCATGATGTCTGAGGCCGTCTGGACCTCTCTCCAGATTGGTGTGGTCGTCGGTTTGGCCACTGTGTTCATCTCCGCAGTTTACGGTTGTGTGATGGCGTACTTCGGTGGCTGGATTGACAAGATTATGCTGTTCATCCTCGAGACCCTGATCATGGTTCCCTCGCTGCTGATTCTGGCAATTCTGATTAACGGTCAGGTTGGTAAGCAGATTCAGAAGAGCGTCCCCACCTGGGTTCTGCTCTCCGCTGTGCTGATTGCCTTCGGCTGGATGGGTAACGCCCGTGTTATTCGTGCAATGGCGCAGTCCCTCATCAACCGCGACTTCGTGAAGGCTGCACGCTACATGGGTGTGCACCCCTTCAAGATTGTGATGCGCCACCTGGTTCCGAACATTGGCTCCCTGCTGGTTCTGAGCTTCACCAGCGGCATCATGGGCGCTGTGCTCTCTGAGGTCGCTTACTCCTTCATCGGCATCGGTATTAAGTACCCCAACTACTCGCTGGGCTCGCTGATTTCGGATGCTTCGCAGCAGATTAACACCCTGCCGCACATGTTCTGGTTCCCG
The DNA here is from genome assembly GCF_019334805.1 of Rothia mucilaginosa. NCBI lineage: Bacteria > Bacillati > Actinomycetota > Actinomycetes > Micrococcales > Micrococcaceae > Rothia > Rothia mucilaginosa. Next base: position 962,469 of record NZ_CP079822.1, on the reverse strand, counting down.
GTTCTGTTCTTCTTCCTGCTGGTTGGTCCGCTGGCCCTCATGAACGACGGTCTGCGTGACGCATTCGACCCGACTTCGATGTCGGTCGGTAAGATCAAGAAGTCCAAGAAGAACGAGAAGGCAGAGGCACCCGCTGCCGCTGCAAAGGAGGCGAAGAACTAATGAGTACCTCTCCCGTTCTGAGCGTTAAGGACCTCAACGTCCGCTTCAACACTGAGAATGGCGTCGTGCACGCTGTTCGCGGTGTGAACTTTGACCTGTACCCCGGTAAGACCCTGGGTATTGTGGGTGAGTCCGGTTCCGGTAAGTCCGTTGCTTCCATGGCGATCATGGGCCTGCACCCGACCACCGCTGACATCACCGGTTCGGTTAAGTACAACGGCACCGAGCTGCTGGGTCTGAGCGATAAGGAAATGTGCGCATACCGCGGCAAGGAAATCTCTATGATTTTCCAGGATCCGCTGTCCTCGCTGACCCCCGTGTACACCATTGGTGACCAGATTGCTGAGGTGCTCAAGGTCCACAACAAGGGCATGAGCAAGCAGGCTATCAAGGACCGTTCCATCGAACTGATGCGTATGGTGGGTATTCCTTCGCCGGCTGACCGCCTGCGTTCCTTCCCGCACGAGTTCTCCGGTGGTATGCGTCAGCGCATCATGATCGCTATGGCGATTGCGAATGACCCCCGCGTGCTCATCGCCGATGAGCCCACCACCGCACTGGATGTGACCATTCAGGCGCAGGTGTTGGAGGTTATGCAGAAGGCCCAGGAAGAGACCGGCGCAGCGACCATCATGATTACCCACGACCTCGGTGTTGTGGCTGGTATGGCTGACGACATTCTGGTGATGTACGCCGGTAAGCCGGTGGAGATTGCGAAGGCAGAAGACCTGTACAAGCATCCCTCCCACCCGTACACCATCGGTCTGCTGGGTGCGGTCCCGCGTGTGGACCGTTCCGAGAAGGTCTCCCTGGTTCCGATTGAGGGTACCCCTCCGAACCTGATTAACCCGGTGACCGCGTGCTCCTTCCGCCCGCGTTGCCCCATCGCTAAGAGCGGTGGCCAGTGCTGCCAGGACTCCAACGGCGAGCCCGATCTGCAGCTGCTGGAAGGCGTTGGCGAGGGCCACTACTCCTCCTGCACCATCTCTCAGGAGCTGGTCGGTAAGACCGCAGACGAGCTGTACCCGGTTCCGGAACCCCCGGTATCGAAGTACGACGGTATTCCGCGTGAGGAGCGTGCCCCCGTCCTGGAGGTCCGCAACGTCAAGAAGCACTTCCCGCTCATGAAGGGTGCGCTGATTAAGCGCCGCGTGGGCACTGTGAAGGCTGTGAACGGCCTGTCCTTCGATATTCGTGAGGGCGAGTGCTTCTCCATCGTGGGTGAGTCCGGTTGTGGTAAGACCACCACCCTGCTGGAAATCATGGAGTTCAACAAGAACACCGACGGTGAGATTCTGATTAACGGAACCTCCACCAAGGACGGCAAGTCCGCAGGTGAGATTCTTGAGCTGCGTAAGAACCAGCAGATGGTGTTCCAGGACCCCACCGGTGCTTTGGATCCGCGCTTCACCGTTTACGAGGTGCTTGCTGAGCCCCTGGAAAACCAGGGCATGAACAAGGCAGACATCAAGAAGCGCGTCATCGAGCTGATGCACATTGTGGGTCTGCAGCCTGACCACGTGAACCGCTTCCCGAACCAGTTCTCTGGTGGTCAGCGTCAGCGTATCGGTATTGCTCGTGCGCTTGCCGTGAACCCCAAGCTCGTGGTTCTGGATGAGCCGGTGTCCGCACTGGACGTGTCCGTCCAGGCTGGTGTGATCAACCTGCTGGAGGAGCTGCGTGCAAACCTGGGCCTGAGCTACCTGATGGTTGCTCACGACCTCGCGGTGATTCGCCACGCATCCGACCGCGTTGCAGTGATGTACCTGGGTCGTATTGTTGAGATTGGTGACGTCGACCAGGTGTTCGACAACCCGATTCACCCGTACACCCGTGCACTGCTCTCGGCGATTCCGGTTCCGGATCCCGAGGTTGAGGCAAAGCGCCACCGCATTATGCTTGAGGGCGACCTGCCCACTCCGGTGAACGCGCCTAAGGGTTGTGGCTTCTCGAGCCGTTGCCCGGTCTTCAAGCTGCTGCCTGAGGACAAGAAGCGTCGTTGCCTGGAGGAGATGCCGGAGCTGACCCCCGTTGAGGGTGAGGATCACGGTTATGCTTGCTACTACCCTGAGGCTGAGGCCGCTACGGTGTAGCTCTAGAGTCGGCTGAATAAGTCGCATGTGTGCCGAGGGGCGAATATTCGTTGAATATTCGCCCCTCGGGTTTTTTATGCCCGGTATCGGTGGGCTGTACGTTGTTCGAGATTGTCACCTAGTGAGACGGTGCGAGCCGCAGAATGTGGCGCTAGGCACTGAAACCACCAAGAAAACAGGAAAAACTGCACTGACTAGGCGTAACCTTTCTCACCATTCAAGATATGAATATTTATGGAAGAGCTTTCCTGCTGGCAGTAAGCCATAATTAAGCCTGTGGGTGCGCCGCTAGGGGCGTACCTCAAGGAACACATTCATAGACCGGCACTAATTCATCGCTCACCGCACCCTATTGCGGCGCATGAGCAGGGAATCCTTGACGCTTTCCTGCAGGATTATTGAGGGTCAAACGTATAAGAGGACACTCTCATGGAGAAGAATTTCATCCTGAACCGTCGTACCGTTCTCGGTGGCGCTGCAGCACTGGGTACCGTGGGCGTACTGGCTGCGTGCGGCTCGTCCAAGGACTCCAAGGCAACCACCAAGGGTGCAACCGTGGGCACCGATGCCAAGGAGCTTTATGACCTTGGTGAGGCAGCTGTATCTGAGCTGAAGGATGGCGGCACTCTGCGCCTGGCTATTCCCGGTATTGGTCCGGACTTCAACCTTTTCAGCGCGGACGGCAACTCCCTGTACACCCAGACTGCTATGAGCCCCGTGGCTTACGCAGGCCTGTGGCAGGGTGACCCCATGGGTAAGCGCACTCTGGCTCCCGATTTCGCGAAGAGCTTCGATGTTTCCGAAGAAAACGGTCTGCCCGTTGTCTCCATTGAGCTGAACCCCCAGGCTAAGTTCAACGACGGTACCCCCATCGACTACAAGGCTCTGCAGGCTACCTGGGAGGTCCTCAAGAGCACCGATGGCGGCTACAAGATTGGTACCAGCGGCATCTACAGCAGCATTGCTTCCGTGGAGCGCGACGGTGATGACTTCAAGGTGAAGGTAACTTTCTCCGCACCTTACTACCCGCTGGATACCCTCTTCGCTGGCATTATGCACCCGGCTCTGCTGGACAAGGAACTCTTCAACACTGGTTTCGTTGACAAGCCGCACCCCGAGTACTGGGTTGGCCCCTTCACCATTGCTGAAGGTGGCTGGAACTCCACCGAGAAGACCCTGACCCTGACCCGCAATGAGAAGTGGTGGGGCGAGAAGCCCGTTCTGGAGCGCATCGTCTTCCGTCAGATGGATACCGCTGCTGAGCGCGCGGCATTCAAGAACGATGAGCTTGACGCGATTGGCGCTACCACCGCTTCTGCATACAAGGAGCTCAAGGAAGTTGCTAACACCGAGATTCGTCGCGGTGCTCGCCTCTTCGCCGGCGGTCTGACCATGAACCCCGCCCGCATGCAGGATGTTGCTCTGCGTCGCGCTGTGGTTGTTGGTCTGAACCGTGAGGCTCTCGCTAAGGTTCGTTTCCAGGGTCTGGATTACGAAGAGAAGCTCCCCAACTCGGTTATTCATATGCCCTTCACCGAGTACTACCAGGACGACTACCCGACCCCGAACAACGATGCTACTGCAGCATCCAAGATTCTGGAAGAGGCAGGCTACACCAAGAACGGTGAGTTCTACGAGAAGGACGGCAAGCAGGCTGCCTTCAAGTTCTCCATCTTCGGTGAGGACCCCACTGCCAAGGCTGTCGGTCAGACCCTGGTTCAGCAGCTGAAGTCCGTAGGTATTAATGCTGAGCTCGACTCCCGTGCTGTTAGCGAGTTTAACAAGACCATGGCATCCAAGGATTACGACGCAACCTCCTCCGGTTTCGCTCCGACCTCCCCGGATGCTACCGAGGCTACCGAGCAGTTCTACATGCGCCGTAAGCCTGAGGAAGCTGGTTCCGATGAGATCAATGAGATGATCGCAAAGATGAAGCTCATTGCTGACGACAAGGAACGCAACCAGGCTTGCAATGAGATCGAGAAGAAGCACCTGGCTGAGTTCGCAGTGCTGATTCCGCTCATGAACGGCCCCGAGTACAAGTTCGTGAAGAAGGGTCTGCGCAACTACGGCGTGTCCCTCTTCCAGGGCACCGGCATTCACTGGGAGAAGGTTGGTTGGGCTAAGTAAGTCCTCATCCCTTCACCTCCTAGGTGAATAGCCTAGAGCTATTGAAAGTGTCCACCCGGATTATCCGGGTGGACACTTTTTGCATTTCTGGAGGGGGCTTTGGGTGCTTTTGTGTACCTATGTGGGGGAGTGATGGTATAGCTATCCGGCAAAATCCGAAAAATTCGCGCAAAAACAGGATATTCATAGTATGAATATCCAAAAGACACGATAAATATTAAGAAATATTGTAAAAATGCTTGGTTTTCGATCCTGGGGCGCGCTACAGTGGAGTCATACAAAGTTATGCAGTGCTCTGCATAAATAATCAACACTTCGGGGATACGGGATACACCCGCCCACGCAAGACAGAAGGAAACCACTCCCATGACCGCCCACACCGCATACACCGCGAGTAGCCACGAAGCGACCAAGAACAGCTTCAGCCGCCGCGCCCTCATTGGCGGCACCGCGGCTCTGGGAGCTGTAGGTCTGCTCAGCGCCTGCGGCAACGGCAGCGCAAGCTCTGAAAAGACCAAGGCCGCCGGCGCCGGTGCCAATATCGAAGACCTCTACAACATCAACGCCCAGGACGTGAACAGCCTGAAGAAGGGCGGCACCCTGCGCCTGCCCGCCGGATCCATCGGTCCGAACTTCAACTTCTACACCCAGAGCGGTAACACCAGCGATAACGTCAACGTTATGAGCACCATCAGCCAGGCTGGCATGTGGAACCTCGACTTTGATGGCACTTACAAGCTGAACACCGACTTTGCTGTCTCCTTCGAGCACAGCAAGAAGGGCGACAAGGTTCAGGTTGCCGTCAAGCTCAACCCCAAGGCTGTCTTCAACGATGGCACCCCCATCACCTACAAGGCGCTCCAGTCCACCTGGAACATCTTCAAGAGCCTGGATAATGGCTACAACATTGTCACCAGCGGCATCTACGAATTCGTTGAATCTGTAGAAAAGGGCGAAGATGACTACAGTGCAATCGTCACTTTCTCCAAGCCCTTCTATCCGCTGCAGAGCCTCTTCTCCGAGATTCTGCACCCCGCCCTGGAGGATGTCGAGCTCTTCAACAACGGCTTCGTGGATGCACCCCACCCCGAGTACTGGGCTGGCCCCTTTACCCTGGCGGATAAGGGCTGGGACTCCACCGCGAAGACCTTCAGTGTCGTGCCCAACGACAAGTGGTGGGGTGCCAAGCCCCTGCTGGACAAGATTATCTTTACCCAGATGGAGTCCAGCGCTGCACGTGCCGCGTTCAAGAATGACGAAATTGACGCTATCGGTGCAAGCACCTCCTCCACCTATGCCGAGGTGAAGAACATTGCGGGTACCGAACTGCGTAAGGGCACCCGCCTCTACGCCGGTGGCCTGGATATCAATCCCCGCCGCGTCAAGGATGCTGCCCTGCGTAAGGCAATCTTCGTTGGCACCAACCGTGAAGCACTCGCGAAGATTCAGTTCCAGGGTCTGCCCTACGAGGAAACCATCCCCGGTTCGATGATTCACATGCCCTTCTCGCCCTACTACCAGGATTCTTACCCGACCCCGAATAACAGTGTTTCGGAGGCGCAGAAGATTCTGGAGGCCGCCGGCTACACCAAGAACGGCGACTACTACGAGAAGTATGGCGTAAAGGCTGGCTGCGCCGTTGTGGTCTTCGGTGATGACCCGACCACCAAGGGTAAGGCTCAGACCTTCACTCAGCAGATGAAGGATATCGGTATCGAGATCCGGATTGATCAGCACGCCGATAGTGAGTTCGCCACCATTCTGGGCAACTGGGACTACGATATTTCCTTCAGCGGCTACTCGGTCTCTAGCCCGGATGCAACCGCGGGTACCAAGCAGTTCTACTACTCCGAGAACAATGATGGTATCGGTAGCAAGGAAATTGACGCCCTCATTGATGCCATGACTCTCATGGAAGACGACAAGGAACGTAACCTTGCCTGCAACGAGATTGAGAAGAAGCACATGGCTGAGTTCGCCTTCCTGGGTACCATTACGAATGGTCCTGACTTCGTGATGGTTAAGAAGACCCTGGCTAACTACGGCCCGAGTCTTTACAAGTCGACCGACTGGACTGCTGTGGGCTGGATGAACTCCTAAAAGACGCCTGTCTCGTGAGCGGGTCGAATGTGTATGTGCACATTCGGCCCGCTTTGCTGTGCCCGCTGGCTATTTCTGGAGGTGGGGGAGGGGGCACTGCGTGAAGGGTGGTGGGGTTGTGCCGACATGGATTTAGGTTCGGTGTCTTAGGGTCGGGCGTAATAATTAAGAAATATTTATCGTGTTGCACACTTGTAGTGATGTGTGTGGTGTACACTACTAAAAATATTAAATGTGGCTTAGAACATAGCTTTAGGTCACATTATTTTGCATGGCTTGACCTGCCCGCCCATCACCGCAGATGGCAGACGCTCCTATAGGCGGAAACCCCGCCTCCAGAGCATGCGAGCCACCCACTCTACACTGCAAACACTGCATCAACGCAGTCCACACCCACAAGGAGCCCGTCATGAGCCCCCACCCCATCCCCTCCCTCTCCGGATTCAACCCGATCATGAGCCGCCGCGTACTGTTCGGTGGCGCAACCGCCGTCGCTGCTGCCGGCGTACTGAGCGCTTGTGGCTCATCCTCCTCCAAGACCGAGCACAAGGCAAGCGAAACCCCGTTCTACGAAATCAACGAGCAGGATCCCTCGAAGCTCAAGCAGGGCGGTACCCTGAACCTGAACACCTACTCCCTGGGCCCGGACTTCAACCGCTTCTCCCAGAACGGCTCCAGCGTCTCCGTCTCCGAAACCATGGGCATTATCGCCGGTGCCGGCATCTGGCGCAGCACCTTCAAGGGTGAAGACGAGCTCGACCCCAACTACTGCCTCGGCTTCGAAGCTAAGGAGGTAGACGGCAAGATCACCGCCGAGGTTCGCCTGAACCCCAAGGCAGCCTTCAATGACGGCACCCCCATCGACATCGATGCACTCAAGGCAACCTGGCAGATCCAGCGTGACCCCGAGGGTGAATACAAGATTGCCGCAGCAGGTATCTACGAGTTCATCGAAAGCGTTGAAGCTATCGATGGCGACCGCTACCACGCACGCGTTGTCTTCAAGACCGCACACAACCCCGTCAAGGGTCTGCTCTTCACTGGAATCCTGCACCCGGCAATGCTTGACGTAAACCTCTTCAATGAAGGTTTCGTGGACAACCCCCACCCCGAGCTCGGTTGCGGCCCCTTCACCCTGGCACCCAACGGCTGGAACTCCTCCGAGAAGACCTTCACCGCTGTGCCCAACGACAAGTGGTGGGGTGACAAGCCCAAGCTGGACCGCATCGTCGTGCGTGAAATGGCAGACGCTGCAGCTCGCGCCGCCTATAAGAACGGCGAACTGGACGTCGTGGAATCACGTACCCTCAGCGCCTACAACGAGATGAAGGACGTCGCGAACTCCGAAATCCGCCGCGGTCGCCGCCTCTTCGCCGGCGGCATGAACCTGAACGCACAGCATATCACTGATGCTGCCGTGCGTAAGGCAATCTTCCTGGGTATCGACCGTGGTGCTCTGGCAAAGATCCGCTTCCAGGGTCTGCCCTACGAAGAAGAAGTTCCCGGCTCGATGCTTCTGCTGAGTTCCTCCCAGTACTACCGTGACAACTACCCGGCACGTAACCCGGAGGAAGCACGCAAGGTCCTGGAGAAGGCAGGCTACACCAAGTCTGGCGACTTCTACGCGAAGGACGGCAAGACCATCACCCTGAAGCTGACCACCTTCGGTGATGACGCCACCACCAAGGGCCAGGCACAGACCTTCATTCAGAGCATGAAGGAAATCGGCATTAACTTTGAGCTCGATTCGCGTGCGCAGTCCGAATTCTCGAAGGTTGTTGGTAACCGAGAGTACGACGTGAGCATTTCGGGCTTCGGCGTGACCTCCGAGCCGACCAGCGCTGCCGAGTACTTCTACCACTCCAAGAACTGGAACGGCGTCGGCACCCCCGAAATTGACGCTATGGTCGACGAGATGGTCACCATCCTCGACGATGCCAAGCGCGCCGAGAAGTGCAACGAGATTGAGAAGAAGCACATGAGCGAGGTTTGCCTCTTCATCCCGTTCCTCAATGGTCCGGACTTCAAGGCATGCCGCCCGAAGCTCGCTAACTACGGTGCGTTCCTCTTCAAGACCACCGATTGGTCTTCGGTCGGCTGGATGGCATAAGCCGCAGTTTTAAGCTCCCCGCCCCTATGCGTTTTCGCAGTGTCGTATGGGGGTGGGGAGCTTTTTCTTTTGGAAGGTGCAGGGCGCTTTGGCTACCCATCGATGTGCTTTTAACCTGTAACGATTCTCAGTCCATTGGCGGTGACGCGCTCGCACGCCAATGCGACATAATATTTTATTTTTTAGTTTTTATGCACAGGTTTCGCGAAATCATGCGGACTGAGGGTGCCATATATGCCATTTTTATACACTGTACGGTTCTTATAAGGAGTGGAGTGTGGCCTGCGCCGCTTCTTTTGGGGGTATACTGTGTTTCAATCACGAAAAATGTGGGGGCTCTCACAAGGGTTGTCGGCAGGGGCTTCGTTGCCACTGGATAAGTTGGTGCACAACACCGTGCGCCACGCGATACGCACCCGAGCCCTCCGGCATGAGGAGAACACATGACTCATCTACGTATTAACCGCCGTACCCTGCTGACCGGCACCGTTGCCCTGGGCACCGTCGGCCTGCTTGCTGCCTGCGGCGGCGGCTCGGACAAGAAGATTAACGGCAAGGCTGCTTCGAGCACCGAGGAAATCGTCAAGAACCTCCAAATCAATAAGCAGGACCGCTCCTCCCTCAAGCAGGGTGGTGAGTTCCGTGCTAGCGTCTCCGCAATCGGCCCGAACTTCAACATTCTGACCCAGAGCGGCTACACCACCGAGAACCTCACCGCGTTCGGTGGCCCCTGCAACATCCCCTCCGCTATCGGTTTCACCTCCCTGAGCCCCGCTGGCGAATACAGCCTCAATGATGACTACGTCTCTGATTACAAGGCTGAGACCGTCGACGGCGTGCAGACCATTACCTTCAAGCTCAACTCTAAGGCTGTCTTCAACGACGGCACCCCCGTTGACATTGAGGCAATCCGCGCCGCATGGACCGTCTACCGCAATCCTGAGGACGGCTACAACGTTACCCCCGCTCCCTTCTGGCAGCAGGTAGCATCCATCGACCCTGTGGACGGCGACAAGACCCGCGTCAAGATCGTCATGTCCAAGCCCCTGTACCCCGCCGAAACCCTCGGCCTGCTCGGTGTGCACCCCGCACTGACCGACAAGGAGCTCTTCAACAACGGCTTCGTGAACAAGCCCATGGATCAGTACTGGTCCGGCCCCTTCAAGATCGGCGAGTGGAACTCTTCGGCTAAGACCCTCACCCTCGTACCCAACGACAAGTGGTGGGGCGAGAAGCCGCTGCTGGACCGCATCATCTGGCGCGAAATGGGCGACGAGGCAGAGCGCGCAGCGTTCAAGAACGGCGAGCTGGACAGCATCGGCTTTGCTGGCCTGGCAACCTACAACGCTGTCAAGGGTCAGCCCGGTGTTCAGATTCGCTCCGGCCAGAGCGTTGGCGTGATTAACCTGCAGTTCAACCCGACCCGCGTGACCGACACCGCCCTGCGCCGTGCAGTCTTCGCCGCGGTTGACCGCTCCCAGCTGGCTAAGGTCAAGTTCGGCCAGATCAACTGGGAAGAGCCTCTGACCGGCTCCATGATCGCTATGCCCTTCCAGAAGGGCTACCAGGACGCTATGCCCACCAACCCCGGCCCCGAGGCTGCGGCAAAGATCCTGGAAGCAGCGGGCTACTCCAAGTCCGGCGACTACTACGCCAAGGACGGCAAGACCGCTGGCTTCTCCATCACCTACTTCGGTTCGGATGCAACCTCCCTGGCTCAGTTCCAGAACCTTGAGCAGCAGCTCAAGGCAGCAGGTATTAAGCTCGAGCAGGACAACCAGCCGCAGTCCCAGTTCAACTCCGTGATGGGCTCCAAGCAGTACGACTGCGCCTTCTCCGGTTGGGGTATTGGTGCTGACCCCGCAGACAGTGTTCAGTACTTCTACACCAGCGAAATCAACGAGGGTGTGGGCGATCCTGAACTGGATAAGTTCATCGCGTCCATCTACGAGAAGGAATCTCACGATGAGCAGCTGAAGATGGCTGCTGAGGCTGAGAAGCAGCACATGGAGAAGGTTGCTATTTACTTCCCCTACGGCAACGGCCCCAGCTATGCAGCTGTGAAGGAGAAGCTGGCTAACTACGGTCCTTCCCTCTTCGCAACCAGCTACTCCGACCCCAAGCGCTGGGTCAATGTGGGTTGGCAGAACTAAAACCACAGGTTAATTTTCTGGATTCTTATTCGGTAGTTTCTGAATTTTCGGAGGCGCCGGTATAGGGCCCCGGAAGGGTGAAGTCCCGCGGTATTCCGCCTCAGAGGCGGGGTACTGCGGGACTTTTCTGTGTTTTTGACGGGTGGTTCTGTAACGGGGTGGTTTCGGGAATTAAGTGAAATATTTTCCCTGAAACGGTGAACTGGGTCATAGTGCGTGGGAAATGTGTGTATACTATTGCCAATGCAAAATGTGTGTGCTGTCACAAAGGTGTGCGGGTTGTGTTCCCCCGCGTACAGCAAAGCAGCATCCCACCTAACTGAGGAAAACTAATGACCACTTTCACTCTCAACCGTCGTACCCTGCTCACCGGCACCGTCGCCCTGGGCACCGTCGGCCTGCTCGCAGCCTGCGGCGGCAACTCCTCCAAGAACGAAACCAGCGCTCTCTCCGCCGGCGACGACCTGTCCAAGGCAGTCTCCTACAACGAGAAGGACCGCTCCGCCCTCAAGGACGGCGGCGAGTTGCGACTGAGCGCAGACGGCATTGGCCCGAACTTCAACATCCTCAACACCAACGGCTACACCGCCGGTAACCTGAATATTCAGGCGGCAATCAACTCCGCCTTCACCGGCGGCTTCTACGCTGACTTCCGCGGCGAGTCGCACATGAACCAGGACTACGTCACCGAGTACAAGGCGCAGACCGTTGATGGCGTGCAGACCGTGACCTTCAAGATCAACCCCAAGGCAGCCTTCAACGACGGTACCCCCATCGACGTGAACGCCGTCAAGAGCTACCAGACCATCTACACCGCCGCGGCATCCGGTTCGGACTACCAGATCACCCCCTCGCCCATCTGGGAGCAGGTCGCAAGCGTCGAGGCTGTGGACGGCGATACCCGCCACGTGAAGGTCACCATGTCCAAGCCCTGGTACCCCATCGAAGGCAGCTTCACCTCCTTCCTGCACCCGGCATTCGTCGAACCCAAGTTCTTCAACGACGGCCTGAACGACAAGCCCCTCGACCAGTACTGGGCAGGCCCCTTCAAGGTCGGCGAGTGGAACTCCTCCTCCAAGGTGCTCACCGTCGTCCGCAACGAGAAGTGGTGGGGCACCAAGCCCGCTCTTGAGCGCATCACCTGGCGTGAAATGAGCTCCCAGGCAGAGCAGGCAGCTTACAAGAACGGCGAAATCGACTATGTGGACGCCAGCACCCTCAGCTCCTACAACGAGCTCTCCGGCGTGGCAAACACCGACATTCGCAAGGGTAGCGCTCTCAGCGTGGGCAACTACGAAATCAACCCCGAAAAGGTGCCCCTGCCCGTCCGCCGCGCATTCGTTGCAGCCCTGAACCGTGAGCAGCTGCAGAAGCTGCGCTACGAGAAGCTCGGCTGGAAGGAAACCCTGCCCGGCTCCATGTGCATGCTGCCCATGCAGGAAGGCTACCAGGACAACTACCCGACCAAGCTCGGCAAGGACGTCGCTACCAAGATCCTTGAGGACGCAGGCTACACCAAGTCCGGTGACTACTACACCAAGGACGGCGCTAAGGTCTCCTACCCGGTCATCACCTTCGGTAGCGACCCGGTTGTCAGCTCCACCGCGCAGTTCCTCGTTCAGCAGATGAAGGAAATCGGCGTTGAACTGACCATCGAGAACCACGGTGCCTCTGAAATGTCGAGCATCATCTCCTCGAAGAACTTCGCGATTAAGACCGGTGGCTACGGCATCACCACCTCCCCGGTGGATGCGGCGAACTACTTCTACATCTCCGAGACCAACAACGGTCACGGTAAGGATCTGGACTCGCTGGCAGCAACCATGATGTCCACCGAGGACCCGAAGGAACAGCTCAAGATCATGAACGAGCTGGAGAAGCGCCACCTGGACGAGGTCGCCATCTACGTGCCCACCCACAACGGCCCGAACTTCAAGGCGTGCCGTAAGGGCCTGGCGAACTACGGCCCCATGCTCTTCGGCCTGCCCTACTACAACCCGAACGTATGGATCAACGTCGGTTGGGAGAAGCAAAACTAAGCGTTGAGCACCGCTCACACACTCCATAAGGGGTAAAAGCGCTACAGCGGCGTGTTACAAAAGGATTAAAACCTTCTGTAGCACGCCGCTTTCCCGTTCCTAAGAGAGTCGCACGGATATACTTAAAACAAATGTGGGCATTCTGCCCGCAACCCCGGCAGAGACTGTCCTCCCGCCGGGTTGGAGTGTGGGTTACGCACCGTTCGCGTACCGCCTCCACAACACTGCGAATACTCTAGGAGAAATTCCATGAAGAGCATGTCTGTCTCTCGCCGTACCCTCCTGACCGGCACCGTTGCCCTCGGCACCGTTGGTCTACTGGCTGCCTGCGGCAGCTCGAAGGAAAAGGTTGGCGGTAGCGCCGCTAACAACGCTGAAGATATTCTGAAGAACCTTCAGGTCAACAAGCAGGACCGTTCCTCCCTCAAGCAGGGTGGCACCCTGACCCTCGCGGCTACCGCCCTGGGCCCCAACTTCAACCTGCAGACCCAGAGCGGCTACACCTCCAGCAACCTGGACGCTCTGGCACCCTGCAACATTCCCGCCGTGATGGGCTTCTACACCATGAGCCCCGAAGGCGAAGGTACCCTCAACCCCGAGTTCTGCACCGAGCACAAGACCGAGACCGTCAATGGCGTGCAGACCGCGACCTTCAAGATCAACCCCAAGGCTGCCTTCAACGACGGCACTCCCATGGACGTGAACGCTGTTCGCGCCATGTGGAAGGTCTACAGCGCAGTCACCGACAACCCCTACCACATCACCGATAACACCATGTGGCAGCAGGTTGAAAGCATCGAGGCTGTGGACGGCGACAACTTCCACGTCAAGGTCACCATGAAGGCTCCGTACTACCCCTCCGAGGGTCTGTGCGCCTTCGCAATCCACCCCGCACTGGAAGACGTCAACCTCTTCAACGAAGGCTTCGTTGACAAGCCCCTCGATCAGTACTGGGCAGGTCCCTTCAAGATTGGCGAGTGGAACTCCTCCCAGAAGGTGCTCACCCTGGTCAAGAACGACAAGTGGTGGGGCGAGAAGCCGGTGCTGGACCGCATCATCTGGCGTCAGATGGACTCCGAAGCAATCCGTGCAAGCTTCAAGAACGGCGAACTGGACGCCTTCACCTTCGTTGGCGCAACCAGCTACAACGCTGTGAAGGGCCAGGCAGGCACCGAGATTCGCCAGAGCCAGAACACCAACGTCAACATCATTCAGCTGAACCCCAAGCGCATCGAGGACCTGGCACTGCGCCGCGCAATCCTCGCTTCTGTGGACCGCGAGCAGATCGCTAAGGCATACTTCTCGCAGCTCGGCTGGACCGAGCCGCTGCCCGGCTCCATCATTGCGATGCCGTTCCAGAAGGGCTACCAGAACAACTACGCTGGTGACACCGGTGCACAGGCAGCTGGCAAGATTCTGGAGGCCGCAGGCTACTCCAAGTCCGGCGACTACTACGCTAAGAACGGCAAGGTTGCTGGCTTCGCCCTGACCTCCTTCGGTTCCGAGGCTGTCTACCAGGCGGTCTACCAGATTCTGGAGCAGCAGCTGAAGTCCGCAGGTATCCGCCTGAGCGCTGACAACCAGCCGCAGTCGAACTCCAACTCCGTGCTCGGCCAGAAGAGCTACGAAGCAATCTTCACCGGTTGGGGTGTTCTGCCCGACCTGGCTTCCTCGGCACCCTACTTCTTCACCACCGAGGTGTTCGGAGTCGGTGACCCCGAAGTTGATAAGCTCATCGAGAAGCTGCAGAACACCGAGAAGGAAGACGAGCGCATCAAGATCGCTAACGAGTCGGAGAAGCTCTACTACGAGAAGGTCGCAGTGTACCTGCCCTACGCAAACGGCCCGATGTACGCCGCTGTCAAGGCTAAGGTTGCGAACTACGGTCCGTCCCTGTTCAAGCAGAGCTACACCAGCGCTGACTACTGGGTCAACGTTGGCTGGCAGGAGTAGTACCGCTTACGGTAACGCTCTAGCCGTCCTGTAGGACTCGAAATCCCGGGTACTCTCACGAGAGAGTGCCCGGGATTTTTCTGTCCCGCTTGTTCTGCGTCCTTTAGCTGGATACATTAGCGGGATATGTAATTACAAAAACTAGGGGAGCGCCACTCTAACTGGCTGCTACCACTCGCCCAGGTACAGGGCGCGCTCCTGCAGATACCTCAACATCTTCGGGTTCTGCCTCAGGTAGAAGATGCGGTAAATGCCGCCTCCAGCGACGATGAAAGCCAGCGGGAAACCCAAAATCACGAGCACACGGCTCATATTGGCGGACAGATCAAAAGGATCACCGCTGGTTGCCACCAGCATAATCCAGAGAGAATAGCCCACGCAGGCGAACACGGTGCCCCACATGCCGCGCACGAGCCAACTCACCAGCGCCACCGCAATAACCCACGCCAGCGCCAACGTGAACTGGTGCCGCTCCGCCTGAGCCCATGGGAGCGCCCCCACGTAAATAATTGCGGGGATGCCCAGGTACCCGGGGATATTCAGCGAGGCAAGAATGTTCACACAAAAATAGCCCAAGAAAATAGCGCTCAACGACGAGGATAGGAACAGGTGCAGAGGAATCATGCCGTCGCCGCTATAGGCTGCGGTCGGGCCCGCGTACACGGTTTCAAACATGAGGGTCAGCGGAGTCATCATGTACTCGATCCAGACGACCAGCGCAAAAGCACCGAACATGCCCAGAGCCTGCATCAGAGCAATCAGCCGTGAACGGGCATCCCGAGGAATCGTGAAGCTCTGACCCTTAGCCTTGACCCCGCAGAGATGAACAACGGCCACCATTGCCGCGATGCACAGCACCCAGCGCACGAGGGCCCCCGGCAGCTCAGGAAGGCCGCCGTAAGCCCCCGTAGCGGGGTCACCCCAGGCTCCGGGGAGCAGAGTAACGGGGTGGGTGCCTTCGGGGAGGCTGGTGGAGGAAGCAAGCCGGTGCGGTTCGTAGATAACCCACCACAGAAGGCAGGCTGGAATCAGCGCGGAGAGCTTACGCAGCAGAACCGGGAACGGCGCAGACTCATAGACGAGCGCCTCAAGATTGAGCCGGCGCATCAGCCGCCGAACAGGAGAAAGAGCGCGTAGCTCTTTTTGCTGCTCTTCCCACACTCCGGTATCCCATGTCCTAGTATCAGAAGACATCATCGTACTCCCTATCACGTGAGAACTTCCTTGTTGAGCTTATTATCACATTAGCAGAAATACCCCCCCGGCCAGTGCCTAAGCCCAGCAAACCCCTGCCCAGCAAACCCGGCCCAAAGACTCAGCACATCAGGAAGCAGGGCATAAGGGAAAGGGAGTATAAGGAAAGGGACCCCGCCACGATGGCGGGGCCCCTTAGAGCCTCAGAAAGCGAACTACTTAGTGGTCACCTTCAGGACAGTGCTCAGGTTCTGGTGAGCAACGCCCGGCAGACCCTTAACCTCAGCGAACTTGCGGGTGTTGGTGACAATCACCGGGGTAATCAGCGGGTAACCCGCCTCCTTGATGACCTCAGGATCGAACTCAATCAGAGCGTCGCCAGCAGCAACAACATCGCCCTTAGCAACCTTCACGCTGAAGCCCTTACCGTCCAGGTTCACGGTATCCAGACCAACGTGAATCAGCAGCTCAATGCCGTTCTCCAGCTTCAGACCCACAGCGTGGCCCGAGGGGTAGGTTGCAGCAACCTTACCGGCTGCGGGAGCAACAACAGTGGTACCGGTCGGCTCAATCGCCACACCCTCGCCCAGCTTGCCTGCAGCGAAAATCGGGTCCGGAACATCAGACAGAGCAACAGCAGTACCCTCAATCGGAGCGTGCAGCTCAATGACCTCACCAGCGGAAGCAGCGGGTGCAGCAGCGGCGGTCGCAGTAGCGGCAGCAGCCGGAGCAGCCTTAGCGGCAACAGCCTCAGCCTTAGGAGCGGCCTCAGCATCCTCAGCCTTACGCTCCGCAGCGTGCCTTACAGCGTCAGCCTTCGACTCGTAACCGAAAATCAGAACACCGGTCATAGCGCCGAAGAACGCAATAGCCAGACCAATCACGTACAGGTGGGAAGGCTGCATAGCCGGAATCGACAGCAGCGAAGTGAACGCGAACGCGTGGGACTTAACACCCAGGAAGGAAATGGTAGCGCCACCAATAACAGCGGGAACCAGAATAAGCGGGAGTACACGGTTGAAACGAGGCAGCACCACACCGTACAGGGAAGGCTCAGAAATACCACCGAGCAGACCGGACATCGACGCACCAACAGCGGTCTGACGCAGCTCGCGGTCGTGCTTAGCCTTGATAGCAACACCGGTCACCAGACCGAACACGGCGAAGTTGTACGCACCCATCGGGGACTGAATGAAGTCGGTGCCCATGGTCTGCAGGTTGTTAATCATGACAGCGTTCAGCGGCCAGTGCAGACCCAGCGGAACCATGAACAGGTACAGGCCAGCAATCAGAGCACCAACCAGAGCCGGAGCCTGGTCGTTAACCATCTTCAGGAAGTCAGAAATCGACATAGCCACACCGATACCGATGGGGCCCACCAGGAACGCAGTCAGCGGAACCAGAATCATCACCGAAAGCATCGGCACGAACACCATCTGCAGCATCGAAGGAATAACCTTCTTCAGGAAGCGCTCCAGCGGAGCCAGCAGAGCAACAGCCAGCAGCGGCGGGAAGACCTGACCGGTGTAGCTGAACGCGTACAGCGGCAGATCCAGACCGAAGAACGGTACATTCAGAATCTTGGTGGCGGGGTCAGCCAGGTCAGTCAGAGCGGTGAAGGTACCGGTCATCAGTGCAGCGGGGATAGCCGCACCAACCCACATGTTCGCACCCAGACGCTTAGCGGCGGTAGCACCCAGCATGATGGGCATGAAGTTCAGAACCGACAGCGAAGCAGCCTTCAGGATGTACCAGAAAGCAAACTGCTGCATCCACTGGTTGTTCAGAGCGGTGGCGGCTTTCTCATCAGCCAGGCGAGCACCGTTAATGATGTCAATGTTCACGCTCTGACCGGTCAAGTCGGTGTACTGGCCGAAGAAGCCCAGCTGCTGCAGGAATACGATCAGGGTCAGAATCATTGAGGTACCCAGAAGCGCCCACAGCAGCGGACGGAAGGAGTCAGACAGAACGTCGAAGACGTTGTTGATCCAGTTGGTCTTCTTGCCCTCAGCCTCAACCTTGGTGTCGCCCTCAGCGTGGCCAGACATAGAAGGCAGAGCGTTGATTTCGTTGTACACAGCCTCAACGCGGTCACCCAGAACCACCTGAGTCTGGCCGGACTGCTCAATCACGGTGAGCACGCCGGGCAGGGACTTAATCTTCTCGTTCTGCACTGCATCATTCGACACAGGAGTAACACGAAGGCGGGTCGCACAGTGAGTAATGTGCGCGATGTTCTCGGGGCCACCCAGGCCGTCAAGAATCTTCTCGCCAAGTTCGCGGTTATTCACGATACTTCCTTAGATATGCGGTCAATGTCTATACGGTTGTTGCCGGAGGCTGTGCCTACCTGACGTTGCGGTAGCCGAAAAAGCCCCGGAAAACACGTCCAGAAAACACAAAAGACCCGAGTCTCTCGACCACCGGAAGCACTACACTCGTGCCCACTATGGAGCTTCGGTACAGCAAATAGAGGGGATTCTCGGCAGGTACATGCTGCCGTCCCATACGGTGTTGAGTAACTCAGGTCTTGCCTGCCAAACCAGTAACAACCCTGAAGAAGGTTTCCCTTCTCAAATAGTTCCCTGTAACTCTAAGGGTTTTCCCAGGTTAAGAGCAAGGTGGGAACAGGAGGCTATCAGAAGCTGTTAAAAGTTTCACTCAAGTGGTAGCTGAGACACGCTCTCGGCGCTGCTTGCGGGAGCTTCCCGGCAGGACTCCGGCAGGGCTCCTGCAGGTCCCAGTACACCCTCACACGCCCTGAAACACCCCGACACGCACCGGACGGGGCGCCTTCGACGACGCAAAAGGGCCCCGCATCTACAGGATACGGGGCCCACACGCTACCGAAGCAGCTACCCTCCGACTAACTACTTCTTAGCCGGGAAGAAATTCAGCGGAGCAACCTCCAGCTCAGGGTAATGACGCTTCTGCCAGCGGCGGTTACGATGCGCATTCACCTCAATCAGCGCGGCACCCAGAGCACCGGCACCCAGAGCCGTCCACAGCAGGTGCGGAAGCACCGTAACGAACTGGTGGTACTCCACCAGAACCGGCACGAACAGCGCCGCGAAGAACACCGCCAGCAACGCACCAAAGAGCAGAATGCGAGCACGGTTGAACGGACGAGCCACCGCAGCCAAGTTCCACAGACCCATCATCACCAGGGTAATGAACGAAGCCGTCTGAATCTGACGGATATCCTCAATACCCATACCACGAGCCGTGAACGTCACCGCCAACAGCATCGCAACCACGATAATCGAGTTCGGAACCGTGTAATTCAGCACGCGGCGCAAGAAGCCCGGCACGTAACGGCGCGAATTCGGCAACAGGGTCAACGCGAAGGACGACGCACCCACAATCAAGAAGTCAGCAGTCGAGTACTGACGCGGCAAGAACGGGAAGGTCAAACCAAAAAGACTGAACAGAACACCCAGAAGAATCGCGAAACCAGTCTTCGTCAAGAACAGGTTCGCCACCATCTCAATGTTCGTAATGACCTGACGGCCCTGCTCCAACGCAGCCGGCAGAGACGAGAACTTACCGTCCAGAAGAACCAGACGAGAAACAGCCTTCGTCGCCGGAGCAGCGTTACCCATCGCAATACCCAAGCTTGCATGCTTAAGCGCCAGAGCGTCATTAATGCCGTCACCGGTCATCGCCACCACATGGCCGCGCTCCTTCAGAGCAATCACCATGTTCTTCTTCTGCTCGGGCGACACACGACCGAAAATATTGTGAGTAGCCGCAGCCTCAGCAAGCTCCGGACCGTCCTCAGGCAGAGTCGAAGCATCAACCGCACCCGCAGACGTATCCATGCCCGCAGTCTTCGCAGCCGCAGCCACGGTGAACGGGTTATCACCCGAGAAGACCTTCAAAGTCACGCCCTGACGGTGGAAATACTCCACAATCTGAGGCGCATCCGCACGCACATTCTCACGGAAAATCACGAACAGAACCGGGGCAGCATCGGACGGGATCTTCTGAATCGGCTCATCCTTCTCATTGCGAACCACCGCAGAAGCATGCGCCAAAACCATCGTGCGCAGACCCAGCGCCGCCAGCTCAGCGGCACGCTCACGCTCGGCGGTACCCTTGGCGAGAAGCGCCTCCGGAGCGCCCAGAAGCCACGCACCCGAATCCTTAAACTCAATCGCGCTAAAACGCAGAGCCGAGGAGAACGGCACAATACCGCTCACCGACGCCGAGGAGTTATCCGGGAAACCACCGGTCAGAGCCGCAGCGGTCGGGTTCGCGTTCTCATCGTGACCAAACCACGCCAGCGCCTCATCCCAGCCGGCAGGCAGAGAAGCACGCCAAGAAGCGTGCTCGGCAGAGTCAGCATCCGGGCCCTCAGCCTCAGCAACGGTGTCCAGCGGGCGCACCGAATCAAAAATCACGCCACCCTCAGTCAGGGTGCCAGTCTTATCGAAGCAGACCACATCCACACGAGCCAGAACCTCAACCGCAGGCTGCTCCTGCACCAGGATGTTGTGCTTACGACCCAGCGCCACAGCCGCCGCCGCAAACGCCAGGGTAGTCATCAGCGCCAGACCCTGCGGAATCATCGAAGCAACCGAGGACACCACAGCAATAGAAACCTGCTCCCACAGGTGGTTCTGCTGCACGGTCTCCAAGCCGCCAGCCGCCTGAATCTGACCCCACGACACCACAGGAATAATGACCGCAAGGCCCACCGTAATCCAGCGGACCACACGGTTCAGCGCATCACGCAGCTCAGACTGAATACGCGAGAACTGGCGCGCCTCATCAGAAATCTTGCTTGCACGAGAATTCGCACCCACATGAGACAGCAGGACGCGGCCGGTACCACCCAGCACACTCGACGCCGACAGCACCATATCGCCGGGGCGCTTAGCAATCGGGTCGTTCTCACCGGTCAGCAGAGACTCATCCAGCTCCAAAGAATCGGAGGTGAGCACAATAGCGTCCGCAGGAACCTGATCGCCGCGCTTGAGGATGACAACGTCGCCCTCAACCAGCTGCTCCATCGGAACCTCAACGCTCTTACCGTCACGTACGGCAGTAGCGGGGGAGCGATCCAGCAGGGAGATGCGGTCCAGCTCAAGCTTCGCCTTGTACTCCTGCACAAAACCAATCACCACGTTAGCAATCACGGCTCCCAGGAAGAGCAAATCAGCCCAACGCTGGTACATAATCACCACAGCGCCACAGGCACCCAACACAAAGTTGAAGACCGTGAACAGGTGCGCACGCATAATGCTCCACAGCGTGCGAGAAGACTTATTGTTCTGGGTATTGACCCTACCCTCAGCAGTCAGGCGAGCAACATCATCGCTGCTCAAACCGTGCTGGGCAATATCGAAAGATCCGCTATGCGGTGTTTCAGAATATTCGGGAATGTAGCCGGCAACGGCAGACGTCGCCGTTTTCTGCTGAGGATCCATGCAGGGGTCTCTTTCTCGAATGGATGGAATGCTGAACTGAATAGAGTTCAGTATTGCGGACACTACCTTTCAGTGTATCCGTGTAGAAGGGGATAAAGATAATCTCCGCCCTGGAATGAGCTGATATTTCAGTCATTCCAGAACGGAGATTTAATATATGCGAATACTGGTATATTTTGAGGTAGAAAGTGTATGCGGGACAGTTCGCTAACGCCCCATAGAATCAGCGCGCTAGCAGAGTTAGCGCACCAGCAGAGTTAGCGTGCTGGCAGAATCAGCGCTCGGGCAGAATCAACAAACGATTCGTCACCGGATGCCTCAACACCTCAATCGGATGCTGATACACCTCAGACAACAACTCCGCCGAACACACCTGCTCAGGGGCTCCCGAAGCAACCACCTCGCCACCACGCAACAACACCATACGGTCAGAATACGCAGCCGCCACATCCAGATCATGAAGCACCGTCAACACCGCAGCACCCTCAGCAGCCAACTCACGGCTCACCCGCAACGTCTGTTCCTGATGCGTAATGTCCAGCGCCGCAGTCGGCTCATCCAAAAGAATCAGCGGAGTCTGCTGAGCAAACACACGCGCCAAATGCGCACGACCACTCTCACCACCGGACAGAGTCGTAATATCGCGATCCGACAAATGAGTCACCGACGTACGCTCCATCATCGAAGCAACCACGGCGTCATCCTCTTCAGCGCGCTCCGTACCCTTCCACGGGGTACGGCCCATCTGAACCACCTCGTGCACCGTATACGAAAACGCCACATTCAACTTCTGCAGCAGCATCGCACGCTGACGCGCCATCTGACGGGCATGAATCGAACCCAGAGGGGCGCCATCCAGCAGAATCTCGCCGCTACTGGGCGCAATATCACCAGCAATCACACCCAACAGAGTCGACTTACCGGCACCATTGGGGCCAATCAGCGAAACAACCTCGCCCGAAGAAACTGACAGGGACACATCATTCAAAATCTGACGCCCACCAGCGTTAAAACACACACCGGACAGGCTCAACAACTCACTCACGAAGCACCTCCGCCCTGACCCAGGGAACGACGCAACAACACGAAGAACGTCGGGCCGCCCACCAAAGCCGTAAAAATACCAATCGGCAAATCAGCAAAAGGTACCAGCGTACGCGCACCCAAATCAGACAGCGCAATCAACAGGGCGCCACCCAACGCCGAAGCCGGCAACAACACACGATTCGACGGACCCAAAATCATGCGTAACAGGTGAGGAATAATCAGACCAATAAACGCAATAATGCCCGCATACGCCACCGCAGCACCCGTCAACAAAGCCGTCGCCGCAATAGACACCGCACGCAGACGCTCCACGTTCACGCCCGAATGCTGCGCCGCACGCTCACCCAACGCCAGAACATCCAGCGAAGAAGCCATCACAAAACACGCCACCAAGCCGATCAGAATAACCGGCCACACGCTCGCCACAGCCTTCCATGTGGAACCGTTCAGCGAACCCATCTGCCAGAACACAATCTGATCGCGGCTCGTCGTATCAGCAATAAACATGAGGAACGCAATAATCGCATTCGCCACCGCGGTCACCGCAATACCCGTCAAAATCATCGACAGGACCTTCGCACGACCCGAAGAACGCGACAGGAAATACACCAGCGCAGTAGCCGCCAACGCACCCACAAACGCGAATGCAGGAGTCGTGAAAATACCGAAGAACTGCAGGTTCAACACAATCGACAAACACGCGCCAACCGCCGCACCCGAGGAAACACCAATCACGCCCGGCTCAGCCAACGGGTTACCAAACACCGACTGCATCACCGCACCGGAAGTACCCAAAGCGGCACCCACCAGCACGCCCAACAGCACACGCGGGAAACGGATATTCCACAGAGTGCTATCCGCCAGCTGCATCGCCGGGTTCTCCGGCGCAAGACCCAGGCGGCGGCCCACAGAAGCAATCACCTGATCAGTCGGGATATAGTACTGACCCAAACCCGCAGACAGCACCATCACAACGCACAGTGCCACCGCCAAAAACGTAAACGTCAGACCGGCACGACGCCGACGCGAAGCACGATAATCCCGCGCACCCGCCGCACTTTTCACGGCAGCCACTACTGGCCCCCCGCAGGAGTGGAGTACGCAGCCTTAGCCAGCGACAAAAGCACCGCCGGAGTATTCGGGCCATAGGACAGAATCTGGCCGTCACCCATATCGATAATGCGCTTATTCTTACCGGCAGTCGTCTCACCCACACCCGGGCGAGCCAAGAAACCATCCAAACCGCCGGTGGACTTAATGCCGCCGCTCATGGTCAGAATGACATCCGGGTTCAGCTTCACCAGCGCTTCACTGGTCGCCGGAATAATATTCGTCGCGTTCTGCTCAGACGCCACATCCTTGCCGCCAATAGCCTGAATCAAATCGTCAGCGCCCGAACCCTTGCCGAGCACGAAGAACACGCCAGCAGTACCGCGCACGTACAGGAACGCGAACGACACCTGCTGCTCACCCTTCGGGGCAACATCCTTGAGCACCTGCAGAGCGTAATCAAGGTCCTTCTGCACGCGGGCAGCAACCTGCTCGCCCGCCTCCGGAACACCAAGTGCCTGCGCAACAGCCTTGAGCTGCGGAATGATCTTATCCATACGACGCTCATGATCGAAGACCACCACGGTCACACCCGCAGCGCGCAACTGATCCACAATCTCAATCGGGCCGTTGCTCTTATCCCACAGCACCAGGTCCGGGGAAGTCGCCAGAATCGCCTCAGCGTTCAGATCGTGACCGTTCTGAGTCACCAGCGGCAGATGAGCCAGCGACTGCTCAGTCGAGGAGGTGACACGACCGACCAGGCGACCGCCCAGACCCAGCGCAATCATCTGCTGAGCCAGAGTGCCGTACAGGTCCAGTGCCAGCACACGGTCAGCGGACTTAACGGTCACCTCGGTGCCGTTGAAATCCTTGAAGGTCACCGGGAAAGCCGGAGTGGGGGTATCGACCATCGGCTGAATTTCGGGGGTATCCGCGGCGCTATTGGGGCCGCGCAGAGCCTTCTGATCAGGGGCAATAGAAGAACGCAACTGATCGGCAAGGTTCTCCAAAACGGTGCGGGTGCTCTGCTCATCCACCACAGCCTGCGAAGTGCTTGAAGAAGAGGCCGGGTTCTGAGTACCCACACCGCAAGAGCTCAGCAGAAACGCGGAAGTGATGGAGAACGCCGCATACTTCATTGCATCGCGGCGGTTCAGGGCAGAAGAAGGAAGGGAAGAAAACATCGTCGTCTCACAGAAAAAAGGGAGTTAAGAAAAACTGGGGTAGGCGTCGGGGTAAAACCTGGCACCTGAAGCGGGGGTGCAGTGAAAATCTGCACCCCCGCACGGACCGTGTCGGCTCACCGGTGAACCTCGTGATTGAGTCTCACAGGCGAGCCGACAGTGTGGGCATCCTCGTGAGGTGCCGTTATGCCTTCTTGCGGCGGCGAGTGTACACGACGGTACCCGCACCGGCTGCAACAGCGATGAAACCTGCAACCAGGGTGCCCTCAACACCGGACGCACCGGTGGAAGCCAAAGGCTTGCCGGTGACCGGGTCGCAACCCTCACCCTCGTAGACGGTCTCGGACACGGTCTTGGTGGTGGTCTTCGCGCCGTTAATCGTCGCGGAGAAGCTCAGCGGAGCCATGTCCTTACCGGCGTCGTAGAAGCCAGCGAACGCCTTCGCGCCCTCAGCGGTCAGGGTGGTTGCCGCACCGTTGACGCTCACAGCGTCAGCGGAGCTCTGCAGACCCGAAAGATCCACCTTCAGCAGTGCCACCTCACCATAGTTAGTTGCCTTGCCGGAGGGGTCATTGCTGTTCATGGTTGCGTAGAGAGTACCGGAATTGCCGTTAATCTCAAGGCGCGGGTTCGCAATGGTGGTGTCCAGAATGCCGTGGTGACCGGTGAAACGAACCGAACCGCTGAAGGAGATGGAACCCTTACCGCCCTTGAAGGTGCCGGTACCGTTAGACCAGTTGAACGCATCCGAAGAGTAGGAGGTGCCGTCCAGCTCCCAGCTACCGTTCGCGATGCCGCCGCGCACGTAGTTGCGGAAGGAATCACGCACGCCCCAGCCAAGGTTTGCGCTCTTAATGGTGCCGTCGGATGCGCCCTGCTCCTGCACCTCGCGGGTGCGGGTGACGGGTACGCAGACCGGCTGTGCCGGGTTGTTGCTGACAGAACCGTTCGAGGAGGAACCGCCGTTAGAAACGCTGCCGGAGGTGCCTGCCGAACCATTAGAACCGGAGCCGTTAGCGCCGGAGTTACCGGAGGAGTTCGAGGAGCTGTTATCGGAGGAGCCGTTCTCAGAACCCTTGTTATCGGAGGACTTGCTCTCAGAGACGCGGGGAACCTCAACGGTGTTCTCCGCGGTCTGCTCGCTGAGCTTTACGGAGAAGCTCAGCGGTGCCATGGCGTTGTCGGCACCGCGGTACTGGCCCGCGAAGAGCACCTCGGAGCCTTCAGCGGTGAGCGCGACTGCCGCGTTCTGCGCCGAGAAAACGCCGTCCTTCACGCTCGCGGAGGAGAGGTCCACCTCAGCAATAGCCAGACCGGTCTTAGAAACGGACTTGCCGTCGCGAGTCAGCGCGTCAACATCAGCGACCAGGGTGCCCTTGCCGTTGACGACGACCAGGCGCATGTTCTTGATGGTGCTCTTGAGCTGACCGTTGTGGCCGGTGAACTCTGCGGTACCCGCAAAGTTGATCTGACCGGTCTTGGTCTCGGGGTTGTACACGCCGGATGCCTGAGTGTACTTGAAGCCGCCAGCCGCGGTCTTCTCCATGCCCTCAACGTTCACGGAGCCGTGCGCGAAGCCGGTCAGGTACTTCAGGAAGGACTCGCGGATATTCCAGCTGAGGGTGCCGGACTCGACGACGTTGCCGGTGACTTTTTCTTCACGCTTGGGTTCGGTGGTTGCGGCGGGGGAGGAGGGTGCCGCGGAGGTGGGAGCTGCGCTCGGTGCTGCAGAAGTGGGCTCGGCGGGCTTGGGTGCCGCGGTGGTCGGCGCGGAGGAAGGCTCGGCGCTGGGCTCCGCGGTCGGCGCTGCAGTCGGCTCGGCGCTGGGTTCAGTGCTGGGCTCAGGGCTCGGCGCGGGTGCTTCCTTAGTCACGATGGTTGCGGAGAAGCCGAGCGCATCCAGCTCCTGACCAGCCTTGTAGAAGCCGGCGAAGGCGCCGGTCGCCTCTTCAGAGAGCTTGACGCGGGTGCCGTTTTCCTCGTCAACGCTGGGCAGAGTGATGGTGTTACCCTCAACCTTCAGACCGGAGGCGTTGAAAGTACCGATGGTCATGTTCTTGGTTTCGACCAGGTCGTTCGGGGTGGTGTTGCCGTTGTAGGGGCGCGACTGAACGTTGGCGCGCACGGTGCCCACGCCGTCCTTAATGGTGACGGAGAGGTCGGAAATGATGACTTCCAGCAGGCCGTGGTGTGCGGTGTAGTGGATCGAGGAGCCGGTGAAGGTGACGGAGTATTCGCCGTTGGCTACGGTGCCTTCGGCGGAGGTGAAGTGGTAGGAGCCGTCTTCATTGGTGGTGACGCCGGTCAGTTTCTGGGAGCCCTGGGAGAAGGGGCCGTTGATGTAGGAGCGGAAGGACTTCTTCAGGCCCCAGTTGACGGTGACGTCCTGCAGGCTCTGCTCTGAGGCTGCGGTTACCTCACCGGCGCTGATGTGGGAGTTGGTTTCAGCTGCGAAGGCTGCGGGTACGCCGGCGACGCCGCTGAGGCCGATGGTTGCCGAAGCCAAGAACGCCCAGGTGCGCTTGGTGAGAGAGGGGGTAGACATTCGGTGTCTCCTTGAATTAGTGATTGTGGTGTTCGTATCAAGTCTAGACCTATTAGCCTATGTTTGTGTAACTTAATGCCTAGGGTGACTTGTGCATGAGGTATACCTTAGCAAAAGTTTTTGAAAACTATTGCCAAAATCGGTTTTTGGTGACAATATGTCATTGTCAGGTTTTAGTGACATCGTGTCACTAAAACATTTATTGTTCACCCACAACCCACTTTAGGAACTCACAATGACCGTGACCGCCCCCGAAACCACCCAGGAACGCTTCTCCGCACGCCTGAAGGAAAGCACCAAGCACGTCCACGACAACGCCGAACACTCCACCTTCATGGAAGACCTCATGGGCGGAGCCCTCAACACCGAGGCATACCTGCGCCTCATCAACCAGTACGTGCACATCTACGAAGCACTCGAAGCGGTCTCCGCACACTACCGCGCAGAACCCAACCCCATCACCGACCCCTTCACCCACCCCGGCCTCGACCGCGCAGAATACATCCGCGCAGACATCCGCGCACTCGGTCAGGACGGCGACATCGACGCGCCCCTGCCCGCAACCGCAGAGTACGTAGAGCGCATCCGCGCCACCGTCAACTCCCCCGAACGCTACCTGGCCCACCACTACCTGCGCTACCTTGGCGACCTCTCCGGCGGCCAGGCAGTCGCAGCGCTCGTCACCCGCCACTACGGCATCCCCGCCGAAGCGCTGAGCATGTACCGCTTCACCGAACTGCCCAAGCCCAAGGTCTTCAAGGACGGCTACCGCGAACTGCTCGACAACGCACCCCTGACCGACGAACAGCGTGAAGCCCTCATCGAAGAATGCATCGAAGGCTTCCGCATCAACGCCTCCCTGTTCGCGCAGCTGGGCCGCAAGGTCGCCGAGGCATAAACACCGAACGCCTCAACGCTCAAGGCACAAGTTCGCGGGCACAAGCCTGCGGGCATAACAAAAGGGGCGGATGCTTTCACAAGCATCCGCCCCTTTCGGCGTTAGTTTCAAACTAGTCGAAGACTAGCCCTTCGCAACCTCACCGAAGTAAGAAGCGAGAGTACCCTCGTGAGCTGCACGCAGCTCATCCAGGTCAATGGAAACCTCATCCTGGAAGTCCAGAGCGTTCGACGCAGCATCCACCACACCAATACGTGCGAAGGGGAACTGGCGAGCGGTGCACATATCCTTGAAGCGCACCTCCTCAGAACGCGGAACCGAAACCACAACGCGGCCCAGGGACTCCGAGAACAGCAGGGTGAACAGGTCCACACCGTCACGCTCAGCAACCTCACCCAGACCAATGCGGGCACCGGTGTTGAAACGCAGGCAAGCCTCCGACAGAGCCGCAGCCAGACCACCAGCAGACACGTCGTGCGCGGCATCAATCATGCCGTCACGAGACATGTTCACCAGCATGTCACCCAGCTGACGCTCCAGAGCCAGATCAACCTTCGGCGGCTGACCGCCCAGGTGACCCTTGAAACGAGCCCATTCGGAGCCGTCCAGCTCATCACGGGTAGTACCCAGCAGGTAGATAGCCTGACCGTCATGCTCAGGAGCCCAACCCGAAGGGGTGCGGCGGGTGACGTCATCCATCACGCCCATCATCGCCACCACGGGGGTCGGGTTAATAGCCTTACCACCGGTCTGGTTGTACAGGGACACGTTACCGCCGGTCACCGGAACACCCAGCTCCATGCAGCCATCAGCCAGGCCGCGAACAGCCTCAGCAAACTGCCACATGACGTCCGGGTCCTCGGGAGAACCGAAGTTCAGGCAGTCAGACACAGCCACGGGGCGTGCACCGACGGTCGCAACGTTACGGTACGCTTCAGCCAAGGACGCGCGAGCACCCTCGTACGGATCCAAGTAGGTGAAACGCGGGGAGGCGTCGGTCGCCAGAGCAACACCGAGGTTGGTGTTCTCGTCCACGCGCACCACACCGCCGTCGTCCGGCATGGACAGGGCGGTGTTGCCCTGAACGTAGCGGTCGTACTGGTTGGTGATCCAGGACTTGGAGCACATGTTCGGGGACGCCATGAACGCCTTGATTGCCTCGCCCAGCTCCTTACCGCGCGGGCGGGAATCGTCGGCAGCCGAACCGGTGAAGTGGTTAGCCTGGACGTCATCCTGCCACTCGGGGCGTGCGTAAGGACGCTCGTAGGTCGGGCCGTCGTGCGCGACGGTGCGGGGGTCAACATCCACGATGACCTCGCCGTCCCACTCGATGACCAGGCGGCCAGAGTTGGTGACCTCACCGAGGAAGGAGTACTCCACGCCCCACTTGTTCATGATCGCTTCGAAGCGCTCCACGTTCTCGGGGGAGACAACAGCCATCATGCGTTCCTGAGACTCAGACATCAGAATCTCGCCCGGGGTCAGGGTGGGGTCACGCAGCAGAACCTTGGTCAGGTCGACGTGCATGCCGCCCTCACCGTTAGAAGCCAGCTCGCTGGTTGCGCAAGAAATACCCGCAGCACCCAGGTCCTGAATACCCTCAACCACGGAGCCCTTGAACAGCTCCAGGCAGCACTCAATCAGAACCTTCTCAGCGAAGGGGTCGCCCACCTGAACGGCAGGACGCTTCGAGGGCTTGGTGTCATCGAAAGACTCGGACGCCAGCACCGACGCACCGCCGATGCCGTCGCCACCGGTGCGTGCACCGAACAGAACAACCTTGTTGCCCACGCCCGATGCGTTCGCCAGGCGGATGTCCTCGTGACGCATAATGCCCACAGCCAGTGCGTTGACCAGCGGGTTTGCCTGGTAGCAGGAATCGAACTCAACCTCGCCGCCGATGTTCGGCAGGCCCAGGGAGTTACCGTAACCACCAATACCGGCAACCACGCCGCCAATAACGCGGGCGGTGTCCGGGTGATTAATCGCGCCGAAACGCAGCGGATCCATCACAGCAATCGGGCGTGCACCCATGGAAATAATGTCACGCACAATACCGCCCACACCGGTCGCAGCACCCTGGTAGGGCTCCACGTACGAGGGGTGGTTGTGGGACTCAATCTTGAAGGTAACAGCCCAGCCGTCACCAATATCGGTCACACCGGCGTTCTCACCGATACCGACCATCAGGTCCTTCTTCATCTCATCGGTGACCTTCGCACCGAACTGCTTCAGATGAACCTTAGAAGACTTGTAGGAGCAGTGCTCGGACCACATGACCGAGTACATTGCCAGCTCAGCCGCGGTAGGACGGCGACCAAGAATCTCCTTAATATCCTCGAACTCGTTCTCCTTCAGACCCAGTTCAGCCCAGGGGAGTTCGGTGTCCGGGGTTGCCGCCGCGTGCTCGACGGTGTCGAGGTTAAACTGCTTTTCGCTCATAACTTCTTAGAATCCTTGTCGTGCGTTAGCGGGCGTTAATCAGGTTGGCAAGAACGGAGGTGAACACGCCGAGACCATCGGCGCCACCGCGCAGAGAAACCTCACCAAAACCGGAAGAGGAAGGACCGAAGCCGGGCTCCACAGCGTGCTCCGGGTGCGGCATCAGACCGACCACGTTACCGCGCTCATTGCTGATACCAGCAATGTCATTACGGGAACCGTTCGGGTTGAAACCAACGTAGCGGAACACCACGCGACCCTCAGCCTCCAGCGCCTCCAGAGTCTTCGGGTCAGCAACATACTGACCGTCCTGGTTCTTAAGAGGGACAACAATCTCCTGGCCAGCAGCGTAATCGCTCGTCCAGGAGGTGGAGTTATTCTCAATGCGCAGAACCTGGTCACGGCAAATGAACTTGCGGTGATCGTTCTTAATCATCGAACCGGGCAGCAGGTGAGACTCAGTCAGAATCTGGAAACCATTGCAAATACCCAGAACAGGCAGGGGAGCGGAACCGGAGGTACCAGCAGCGTTAGCGGCATCAATCACCGAACGCATCACGGGAGCCTTCGCAGCAATAGCGCCAGCACGCAGGTAGTCACCGTAGGAGAAACCGCCAGGAATAATGACGGCATCAACGTTCTTCAAATCAGCGTCGTCGTGCCACAGCTCAACGACGGTACCGCCAGCCAGACGGACAGCACGCGCAGCGTCACGGTCATCCAGGGTGCCGGGGAAAGTCACCACGCCAACGCGTGCGTCAGCGAAAGCGGGGTTCGGGGAGTAGCTAGAGAAGTCGCCAACCAGGGGGACTTCAGTGGGTGCGAGGGACTCTGCCATAGGTATTAGTCCTCCAGAACCGAAACGTTCACAACGTCTTCGATGACGGGGTTCGAGAGCAACTCTTCAGCAGCCTTGCGGGCAGCTGCGAGGTGCTCCTCGGTTGCCTCACCCTCGACGGTCAGCTCGAAGCGCTTACCCTGGCGAACATCAACGAAGGAATCAACGCCGATACGGGGCAGCTCGTGAGAAATAGCCTTACCCTGCGGGTCAAGAATTTCGGGCTTGAGCATAACATCAACAACAATACGGGCCATGTGTGGGCACTCCTTGGGTGCGTGGGTTCTGTATGAGCCGTATCTCATCTTACCGTACTAACGACCGTAACGGGGGTATGCGTTCGGTTGGTGGATACCCTAAGAGGCTCGAATCACGTCTTTTACGCCTCGAGGGGCGGAAGATAGCGCTCGCACACCGCAAGCAGGCGCTCACGTAGCCCAATGGAACGCTCCGACAGCTCACGCTGAATGCGTACGTATTCAGCCTTGCCCTCGGTCGTCTCCACCGGAATCGGCTCGTACCCCCAGTCGCGAATATCGTAGGGGGCGGCGCGCATGTCCAGCTCGCGCGCATCCCACGCCAGGTCGAAACAATCCATGACCAGGGTTGAATCAACCAGAGGTAGCAGCTTGTACGCCCACTTGTACACGTCCATATTCGCGTGCAGGCACGCGGGCTGTTCCAGGACGCGCTGCGTCTCGCGGGTCGGCTGCAGCTCGTTCAACGGTGCCGCCTGCGGCATGAAGAAACGGAACGCATCAAAGTGCGAGCAGCGGATGCGGTGCTCCTCCACCACGCGGTCCGTGCCCTCCGCACCCAGGCGCAGCTGTAGGTAGTCGTGGCGAATATTGTTCTCCACCGACTTGTACGCCATCGCCCACTCGTGCATGCCGAAGCAACCGAACTGGCCCTTCTTTGCGGCCGTGTTACGCAGGATCTCGTGGGTGAAGGCGAGGGCGGTGGCGCGGCGCTCCACGAAGTCGGTGACGTCCACGGTGACGGCGGAGGCGGCATTCACCTGGGCGCGCGCCACCTGCAGGGAGCAACCAGCCTCAAGGAGTTCCTGCTCGGTTGCGGGCCGGTAAAAACGCCAGGAGGCGCGCTCGGGCGCATCCAGCAGGATGATGCCGGCTCCGGGGTGCCAGCGCTTAAACTGGCCGGGCTTGAGCGTGTAGTAGGTGAAGAGGAAGTCTTCCACAGGGTGCACTTCGTGGCGGGCGCGACGCTGCGCAAACGGATCGGCGTAGCGGCCGGCACGCGCCTCATGTGCTGCCTCTGCGGCACGCCATTGACGGGCATCCATCACCTGGGAAAAAACAACACTACTCATGCTTCTAGGGTAGAGCACCCGCACACCCACAAATACACCAACAGAAAAAGGGGAGGGGCGGCGCCGGATCAAACCAGCACCGCCCCTCCCGAAGCGTACAGCCCACAAACGAGCTAAACCCTAGCGGCCAGTACCACCGTAAACAGTAGCCTCACCCTCTGCATCCAGACCGAACGCAGTGTGCACCGCGCGAACAGCCTCATCCAGCTTGCTCAGCTCAGTAATCACCGAAATACGAATCTCAGAAGTCGAAATCATGTCAATGTTCACGCCAGCGTTAGACAGGGCCTCAAAGAAAGTGAACGAAACACCCGTGTTAGTCTTCATGCCCGCGCCAACCAGCGACAGCTTACCAACCGACTCGTTGTAAATAACCTCCTGGAAACCCAACTCAGCCTGCGCAGCCTCCAGCGCCTTCAGCGCGGTGGGGCCCTGATCCTGATCCAGGGTGAAGGAAATATCGGTCACGCCGGGGCGGTCAGTCGGCACGTTCTGAACAATCATGTCCAGGTTAACCTTCGCCTCATTAATCAGACCGAACACCTTAGCTGCCGAACCGGGAACATCCGGAACACCAACAACAGTAATCTTTGCGCGGGTGCGATCATGCGCGACACCAGAAATCAGGGGCTGCTCCAAGGGAATCTCCTTCAGATGGGTGGGGGTCAGTTCCGCGGACTCCTCCGGAACCACAATAGTGCCTTCAAGGTTAGAGAACGAAGAACGCACGTGAAGCTTCAAATTAAAACGACGAGCATACTCAACACTGCGCAGGTGCAGAATCTTCGCACCGTTCGCCGCCATCTCCAGCATCTCCTCGCTGGTGATGGTATCCAGCTTGTGCGCGGTCGGCACGATGCGCGGGTCGGCGGTGAACACGCCGTCCACATCCGAGTAAATCTCGCACACATCAGCGTTCAGAGCAGCAGCCAGAGCAACAGCAGTCGTATCAGAACCGCCGCGGCCCAGAGTCGTAATATCGCCACTCTGACGGTTCATACCCTGGAAACCGGCCACAATCGCGATATTTCCGGCCTCGACGGACTCACGGATACGCTCCGGGTTGACCTCCACCAGACGTGCAGAACCGTGCACGCCGTCGGTAATCATGCCAGCCTGAGAACCAGTGAAAGACTGGGCCTTAGCACCCAGGTCGTTAATAGCCATCGACAGGATGGCAGTTGAAATGCGTTCACCGGCGGTCAGCAGCATGTCCAGCTCACGGGAAGGAGTGACATTGCTGGTGACCTCTGCGGCAAGGTCGAGCAGCTCATCGGTGGTGTCACCCATAGCGGACACCACGACGACCACATCGTTACCTGCCTTCTGAGTGTCCACGACGCGGCGGGCAACGCGCTTTACGCCCTCCGCATCAGCTACGGAGGAACCGCCGAACTTTTGGACGATCAGGCTCATTGATATCTCCAGGTCAGTTACTTGTGTGCTACCGGCAGACGCCGGCTCCTCATTTATAGTAGACGGCGTTCAGTGCAAGCGGCTAACTGTGCACCCGTATGTATTGCCCCGTGAAATATTACGTAGTGTTACATGGTGGCGATGCAGGGTATGGAGGCGAAGGCGCAGAGGCGGGCACAGCAAGCCTGAGAGGGCCAGTTTTTAGGTCCACGGGTTCACATAAGTGACACCCGGCAGTGGCGGAACATCCGGCTTCGGGGTGCGCAACGGGGCGTTCTGAATCGAGCGGATCTTCTCCTCATAATCGGGGGTGCGGAACACTTCGGGAGCATCTTCCGACTGCTCGGACGCGGGCGCTTCAGCGGATGCTTCTGCGGGGTCGGAGGTGGCGCTCGCCGGAGCCTCCTCAGCGGAGTCTTCGCCCAGGTCAGGGGTGGATTCTGCGGCGGTTTCAGTGCCCGAAGATTCGGTTATAGAATCAGCACCAGCGTGAGATTCCTCGGCATCCTGTAGAACCTGCTCAATCAGCTGCTCATCCACCGTGCCCTGCACGCCCTCAGGCGCCTCCGGGCGGGAACCGGCAGAATCCTCAGAATCCAGGTCGTCGAACATGCTCGAATTCCAGCGGCGACGGGTCTGCTTCGCCTCCTGAGCCTGAACCTGAGCCGCCTGCTCACGCTCCTGTTCCTCCTCGCGGTTCACGCGCTCAAAATCCTCGGCGGCAGTATGCGCCGCCGCAGTGCCCTCGCTAATGACGCGGCGGCCCTCCAACGCGCGGCCCAGGGTAATCTCGTCCGCGTACTCCAGATCGCCACCGACCGGAAGACCCGACGCCAGACGCGATAGACGCACACCCAGCGGCACGAGCATACGCGAGAGGTAGGTTGCGGTCGCCTCACCCTCAAGGTTCGGGTCCATCGCCAGAATAATCTCTTGGATGCGCTCATCCGCCAGGCGGGACACCAGCTCACGAATACGTAGCTGTTCCGGGCCCACACCCGCCAGCGGGTTAATGGCGCCGCCGAGTACGTGGTAGCGCCCGGTAAAGGAACGGGTGCGCTCAATCGCCACCACGTCCTTCGACTCCTCGACCACACAAAGCACAGACGGGTCGCGGCGCTCATCACGACAGATCGTGCATAGCTTCGTCTCGGAGACGTTACCGCACTCCTCGCAGAAGCTGACGCTGGTCTTCACCGTGGAAATGGCGTTGGCTAGGCGCGCCATATCGGCAGCATCCGCATTCAGAATGTGAAAAGCGATGCGCTGAGCCGACTTGGGGCCCACACCCGGCAGGCGGCCGAGCTCGTCAATGAGGTTTTGAACTGCTCCCTCGTACATGGCTTCTCCTTCAGATGCGGTGCGTTGTGCTGGTGCGTTGGTGCGCTGTTCTTGGGCGACGTTATGAGTATGCACCTAACCCCTGACAGTTTAGGGGCGTTTCGCGTAGCGAGTATGCGGCTGGAATGAGTGCGCCCGCCATCGGTGCGATGGCGGGCGCGGCACCTAAGACCCCGTAATTAGGGCTGGTGCAGGGGGCGTTCGTCAATGACGGTGCCACCAATAATTTTTTCGATAGCGCGCAGACCGATGAAGGTGCTGTTTTCGACCTTCTCATCATCCTCAGAGACGTAGTCCTCATCGGACGCGGCGCGTGCCGGGTGAGCCGGTGCCGCCGGTGCGCTAGGAGTCGGCGCGTTAGGAATCGGTGTGGCAGGTGCGTTAGAAGTCTGCGCTGCGGGCTTCTCATCGCTTGCCGGAGCAGTATCAGCCGCAGCCGCCTGCGGTGCCTCTGCCAACGGGCCTGCCGCCGCGAGGGGCCCCGCGGGGGCAACCGGAGCAGCGAGCGGGCCAGCCGGTGCTACAGGCTCAGCGGGGATTGCGGCCGCAGCGGGTGCCTCAACCGGTTCAGCGTAGGCGGGCTCATCCTCAAAAGGGGGCTCCTCCTCATACGGAGGTTCCTCCGCGTGAGGAGGCTCCTGTGCGAACGGGGGCTCCTGTGCACGCTGGGGTTCAGCAGCGCTCTCCTGCTGCGGAACTCCACTACCGGAGGCCGCAAAGGAATCACACTCACCAAAACCACCCGCCGGAGCAGTCGGAACCTGCTGAGCTACCGGAGCAACCGGGGGCTCAGGCGCAAGCGGGCCAGCCGGGGCTTCCTGAACCGGTGCCTGCACTGCCGCCTGGGCAGCCTGCTGAGGTGCCTCCTCGGGGGCGCTCTGCGGAATCGGGGCAACCTCCCACGCACCCAGGGGCGCATCCACGCTCGTAGACTCGGGGGTGTTTGCGCCGGTCAGCGGCTGACCGTGGCGACGCCACGCATCCTCACCGCCGCGCGGACCATCAGCCAGAGGCGCCGGCTGAGCGGGCTGCGGGGGAGTCTGCTGAACGGGCTGCTGAGGCACCTGCGGGGCAACAGTCGCAGGAACTGCAGGCTGCGCTGTGGTCGCACTGGGCGCTGCGGGCTGAGCAGCAGGCTGAGCTGCGGGCTTGACCTGCTCACCGGGCTTCGCCACCTGAGCGTGAATGGTCACCTGACGGCGCAGAAACTCACTCACGCGGGCGGTCAGCTCGGGCACAAAGCCCTTGACCGCGCGCAAAGTCGCAATGTCGGCGCTCACGTACAGGGTTGCGCCGTCCATGCGGGCGGGGCGAACCTTCATCAGCTGCTCCGCCGCACCGGGAACGCTCATTCGGTTAAGAATGGCGCGCCAATTACCCTGAACCGCCGCCAGGGGATCGTTCGGGTCAAGCTTCAGAGGCGCGGAGGGGGCACCCGCCGCAGCGGCATCAGCTACAGAAGAAGCGGGGGTATCCGGTGTCGCCGGGGCGTTACCCGCTAGGGGAGCACCAGCCGCAGGTGCGGACTCCTGCGCGGTCGGTGCCAGAGGTGCAGCACTAAGGGGCGCACCTGCCAGCGGGGGAGCACCCGCGCTAGCCTGCTGAGAGCCGCCCCGCTGAGGGGCTACCTGCTGCGCGGGCTGAGCTGCCTCCTGAACCGGGGCGCTAGGAGCCTGTGCACTAGGTACCTGAGCTTCAGTAACCGGAGTCTTAGGTGCCTGGGTCTTAGGCATTAGACCAGCCGCCGCCATACCCGCCGCACGAGCCGCAGACATGCCGCCCTGCGCCGGGGCAGAACCAGCGGAACCCGAGGAACCAGCAGTACCAGAAGCCACGCGGCGCTCCAAAACCTGCAGGCGAGAAGCCAACGCCGCAACCTCAGCGCCACCGGCAGAACCCTCCGCCGCAGGCAGAAGCAGACGAGCACACAGCAACTCCAGCTGAAGCTGCGGATTCGCCGCACCCGTCATACCATTCAGAGTCTCATTGACCGTACCCGCAGCAACCGTCAGCTCACGCTCACCCAGAGCCTGAGCCTGCTGGCCCAGGCGCTCCAACTGATCCTGCGGAACACCCTGCAAAATCTGGCCGGCAGCCTGCGGAACAGCCTTCACCACAATCAAATCACGCAGACGCTCCAGCAGATCCTCCACAAAACGGCGAGGATCCTGACCGGTCGCCACCACACGCGACACCGCGCCAAAGAGAGTCGGCGCATCCTTCGCACCCAACGCCTCAATGACCTCATCCAGAAGCTGCGCGTGGGTATAACCCAGCAGCGCCACCGCACGGTCATACTCAATACCGCTCTGCGAAGACGCACCAGCCATCAGCTGATCAAGAATCGACAGCGAATCACGCACCGAACCGCCGCCAGCACGAATCACCAGCTGCAGCACACCCGGCTCCACAGCCACCTGCTCCTGATCGCACAGGCCCTGCAGGAACGGCAGAAGAACCTCCGGCGGAACCAGACGGAACGGGTAATGGTGAGTGCGCGAACGAATCGTACCCAGCACCTTATTCGGCTCAGTCGTCGCGAAGATAAACTTCACGTGCTCCGGCGGCTCCTCCACAATCTTCAGCAGCGCATTGAAACCCTCACGGGTCACCATATGCGCCTCATCAATAATGAAGATCTTGTAACGGTCACGCACCGGCGCCAAAGTAGCGCGCTCACGCAAATCACGGGCATGATCCACACCGCCGTGGCTCGCCGCGTCCATCTCAATCACGTCAAGGGAACCGCCACCATCACGCGAGAGCTCACGGCACGAATCGCACACACCACACGGAGTAGGAGTCGGACCCTGCGCACAGTTCAAACAACGCGCCAAAATACGCGCCGACGTGGTCTTACCGCAACCACGCGGACCCGAAAACAGGTACGCGTGATTCACACGGTTCTTCTCCAAAGCGACCATAAGAGGTTCGGTCACGTGCTCCTGCCCGATAACCTCAGCAAAGGTCTCGGGGCGATAACGACGATAAAGGGCAGTGCTCACGGCAACCTCTTCAACTCGGGGGTGCGGATAGGACAATCCCTACCATTTTAGACGCTTTACCCCTCAGCCCGAGTGGCCGACAGTCACCGGCGAACACGTCACCGCACCACCGCCACCGTGACACCTACTATGGACACTCACCCGGGCGCTCACCCGGGCGGCATGTACGCCCACAGAAATACCGCGAACACACCGAATTCCCAAGAACCCAAAAATCCGGTACACTGGTTCTTGCCTCTTACGTGGCGTTATCTTGGAAAACTCCCCCAGGACCGGAAGGTAGCAAGGGTATTCGAGCTATGGCGGGTGCGTAGGAGGTTTTTTCATGCCCAAAAACGGGTACCTGGATAGTTCACACCCGTCATATGCACTGCGTGCCCGCTCCGCTGGCGCTCCGCCCAAAAACAGGGGCACAAGCATCCATAAATGTGCTTTCTGTTACTTTTCCCATTCAGGGCTTGCGTGCTTAGCAAAAGCGTAGTAAGGTTTTATTTGTTGCCTACGCAATGCGTAGAAAACATAGCTGGAGGATTCGCCTAGCGGCCTATGGCGCACGCCTGGAACGCGTGTTGGGTTAACAGCCCTCGGGGGTTCAAATCCCCCATCCTCCGCCACCGATCCCCGGTCTTAGATTCTAAGACCGGGGATTTTTTATACCCCTTGGTACTATTTCTTCAGAACCCCACGGTTACACGTGCCGCCGAGGCGCCCCATACCTGAGAAAGCACCACCATGATTTTCAAAAAAGTAGGCGATAGTCGCCCCTACCCCCAGCACGGCATGACCCACGCCGACTGGGGAGGAATCCCGCCGCAGCGGGTACGCCTCGACACCCTTATCACCACCCAAAAACAGGGGCACAAGCATCCATAAATGTGCTTTCTGTTATTTTTATTGCTCAGGGCTTGCATGCTTAGCAAAAGCGTAGTAAGGTTTTATTTGTTGCCTACGCAATGCGTAGAAAACATAGCTGGAGGATTCGCCTAGCGGCCTATGGCGCACGCCTGGAACGCGTGTTGGGTTAACACCCTCGGAGGTTCAAATCCTCCATCCTCCGCCACCGATCCCCGGTCTTAGAATCTAAGACCGGGGATTTTTTATACCCCTTGGTACTATTTCTTCAGAACCCCACGGTTCCGGGCGCCATCGGAGCGCCCCATACCTGCAGAAAGCACCACCATGATCTTCAAAAAAGTAGGCGATAGTCGCCCCTACCCCCAGCACGGCATGACCCATGCCGACTGGGGAGGAATCCCGCCGCAGCGGGTACGCCTCGACACCCTCATCACCACCCAAAAAACCCTCAACCTCGAGACCCTACTCGCCGAAGACTCCACCTTCTACGGCGACCTCTTCCCTCACGTCGTCAAATGGGGAGGCGAACTCTACCTCGAAGACGGCGTGCACCGCGCACTGCGTAACGCCCTGCACCGCCGCGCCGTCATGTATGCGCGCGTACTGGACCTGGACTCCATCTCCCCGGCGCTGCTGCCCGGCGCGTAAAAACCTACTCGCGTAAAAACCTAACCGCGTAAACGCCTACCCGAATACAGAAAATGCCGCGGACCGATGCAAAGAAGCATCAGGTCCGCGGCATTTTTGTGACGTATAACTGAGCTACGTTCCGCTACGCAGAGATACCACGCTTAGGACGCAACCTTCAGGCCCGCCTCCTGCACCGGGGATTGCTCCGGCAGGGACTCCTCGGAATCCAGGCGAACCGGGTTGCCCTCGGCGTCAAAACGCGCGCCCAGGCCCATCTGAATAAAACGGATAGTATTCAGAATCTGGCGCTCACGGGTTTCCTCATCCGGTGCGTCCTCGGCGCGACCGGCGCTTGAGGAGAGGGAGCCGTGCACGAGCATCGCCAGTTCGCGAATGTCGTTCTTCGGAATGTAGTTCTCGGCAATGGCGGCAGAAAGAATATGCGCGAGCACCATCTGCAGCTCGTGAACGTGCTTGCCGAGCTTCGCGTAGGACTCGGGGGAGAGCATGGAGCGCATCGCAGGGCCCGGAGGCAGGTGGCGGCGCGCCAGGTCGTTGATTTGCAAGCGAATGTAGACCGCGAGCTGGTCAATCGGGTTTTCGATGCCCTCCAGGCCGACGCGCAGCTCGTTGAGGAAGCGTTCGGTCTCGTCCAGGGCGTAGGCGACCAGCAGTTCGCCCATGTCGGCGAAGTAGTTGTAGACCGCGGTGCGGCCGATTCCGGCGTTCTTGGCGACGTCGGTCATGGTCAGGCCGGAGAGGCCGCGGTTGTAGAGGATCTCGCCGAAGGAGTTGAGGATGGCGCGCTTGGTGTTTTCGCGCTGGGCGGCGTTGGTTGCTGCAGAAATACGAGGCATAGTGACACTCTACCCCAAATCGTCAGCAAATGACGAATTTATCGAATGTGTCACCAAGAAATTTGCCCAATCCATGCGAATTTTCACAAATATGACAGAACGACCGGCACTACAAGAAGCCCAAACGCGTAGCAGCCGCCAAATCAGCACCCACCAACGACGCAATCGGATACCCCGTATGGCCACGCCCCGGAGTCACCTGCAACAAAGTCCGCGCACCCAAACCCTCGTAGAACGCACTACCCTCCTGCACCGCAATCCGCGCCGACCAACTCCCCTCAGAACTCGTCGCCATACGCCGACGAGCCGACGGCGAACGACCATCCAGCACACCCACATGCCAGCTCATCAACAGATGCGCATGCGAAGAAGGATTCAGCGCAGCCCGCTCACGCACCCGAGCCGGCACGCCGTCAGTACCGCCGCCACCGATAAAGGTGGCGCCACCTCCACGAATCCACTCAATATCGTGTGACAGCAGCTCGTAGCTGAGGAACTCGGCGCCACCCGAATAGCCCGCAAGCCAGATACGGCTCGTATCCACCCCGTACGCCAGGGCAATTTCCTCAATGAGGGCGCGAACCATCCTGCCGTTCGAGCGGGCACGAACCCACCAGTTATAGGTCAGCGGAGGCGCATAAGAATCACCATCGGCCAGACGCGGCTCCCGCAGGCTACCCGGCGACAGCACCGGCACCGACAGCATATTGAACTCAGCTGCCACCTGCGCCAACTCGGCACGCAACGGGGAGTCTCGGCGCAACAGGCGGCTACCCACACGGGAGAGGTGGTCGCCATCAAAATAGAACAGCACACCGGGCGCAGACTCAGACTCGAACAGAAGGTTCAGGTTATCGACCCGATAGTAGATATTGCGCCCGCGATGCGTAAACGACCGGTAGCCGAGCAGCTCAGACGAAGCCAGAAACATCGGCTCCAGCAGGGAAAGACCG
Source organism: Rothia mucilaginosa (assembly GCF_019334805.1). NCBI lineage: Bacteria > Bacillati > Actinomycetota > Actinomycetes > Micrococcales > Micrococcaceae > Rothia > Rothia mucilaginosa. The sequence continues at coordinate 920,709 of NZ_CP079822.1, read as the reverse complement.
GTGCGCACAGCCTGCGCCGCATAGGCAAAAAGCGGATACAGACGCGGAATATGCGCGCTCAGCCGCCGCTGGTTACGGTGCCGCCGCCTCCGCACCTGCTGTGAAGAACCCCGTACCGACCGCCGAAGCGAGGCGCGTAGCGCACGCCCCGCCCCCAGCAGGGATACCACCTGCTCAGTGCGGTGAATTCCGTGGCCCAGATTCTTCATACATTTATTGTAAATGTGCGGTCAGGAAGGCTGGCGGGGTGGTCATGAGCGTCCACACTCTTGAACGAAGCCCACAAACCTGCCGCCGGCACGGCATATAGGTACTATTAGATAGGCTCGGGTGGCAGACGAGCCGGTGACCCCTGCCCTGCATTGCAGGTTCACCACCACGCGTGAGGGCTCGTACCTTGCGTGAAGAAACACATCGCATGAAGAAAGACTTGGGGAAAGTAATGGCTAAACCCGTTAGCGAATCTAAGGCTCAGACGAGCACCGTTACGGTGCCCTGGGCTGGTCGCCGCGGCTACTTTGATCTGCTGCTGGGCGCATCCTGCGTCATCCTGATCATTTCGAATATTGGTGCAACCAAGGGCGTGGAGTTCGGCCCGCTGCCCTTCGAGCTGCCCCTCATTGGTAACACCATCGTCACCGACGGTGGTTTCTTCCTCTTCCCGCTCGCCTACGTTATTGGCGACCTTCTTTCTGAGGTGTACGGCTTTAAGCGTGCCCGCCGCGCGATTGTGGCGTCCTTTGCCGCGGCTGCTTTTGCCGCCCTGTGCTTTCTGCTGATTGTGCACCTGCCCGCTGCGAGCTTCTACAAAGGCCAGGAATCGTTCGAGCAGGTTCTCGGCCCGGTCTGGCAGATTTTTACGGGCTCCCTGCTCGGTTACCTCTTCGGTCAGACCCTGAACGCCTGGGTCATGGTGGCAATGAAGAAGGCAAGCAAGGGCCGTTTCCTGTGGCTGCGTATGATCGTCTCCACCCTGGTCGGTGAGCTGCTCGATACCGTTATCTTCTGCTCCATTGCGGCACCGGTGCTCGGCATCGACACCGTGGAAGCATTCATCAACTACGTACTGATTGGCTATATCTATAAGTGCCTGGTCGAGGTGATCCTCATGCCGATCAGCTACCCGATTATTGGTTGGTTCAAGCGTCACGAACTCGAGTACGTGGCATAAGCTAACCTCCTGACAGCTGATGTGCAGAGCCGCCCGGCCTAACGACCGGGCGGCATTGCCATTTCAGCTTTATTCAATACACAGCATGTCTAAGAAAGAGATACGTTATGTCTAAACTGCAGGGGAACACCCCCGAGCAGTCGGAGAAGAACGACTCGTTGAATCGTTCCCTCTCCCACGGCCAGTTGACCATGATTGCGATGGGCTTGGCGCTGGGTACGGGCCTGTTCCTGGGCTCCTCCTCCGCCATTAAAATTGCGGGCCCCGGCGCAATCCTCTCTTACGCTATTGGTTCGATGATTGCGGCAACCATTGCTGCGTGCGCGGGCGAAATGTCCGTGCGTCACCCCGTCCAGGGCGGTTTCGGCACCATTGCGAGCCGATACCTGAACCCCTTTAGCGGCTACCTGACTCGCTGGGCGTATTGGGCGTGCACCGTGCCGCTGGCTGGCGCTGAGCTGGTGGCGGTTGGCCACTACATGGCGTACTGGTTCCCGGACGTTCCCCTGGCTGTGTTCGTCGCCCTCTTCGGCGCAATTATTCTGGTGCTGAACCTGGTGAGCGTGAAGTCCTTCGGCGCCCTGGAGTTCATGCTCTCTTCGATTAAGGTTTCTGCCGTCATCGTGTTCATGGTGATTGGTGTACTGCTGGTGTTCGTGGGCCTGCCCGGTCACGCCGCGGCGGGTACCGCAAACCTCGTGAACGACGGTGGCTTCCTGCCCAACGGCCCGGCATCCATCTGGATTTCGATGGCTGTTGTCATGTTCTCCTTCGGCGGTGTGGAAATGATTTCTCTCTCCGCAGCGGAGGCGAAAGACCCGGCACGCTCGGTGGCAACCAGCGTGAAGGCAATGATTTGGCGCCTGTCCACCTTCTACGTGGTGTCCATGGCAATTATTCTGTGCCTGGTGCCCTGGCAGACCGCCGCACAGAACTCGGAGCTGACCGAGTCGCCGTTCGTGCTCGTCTTCTCTGAACTGGGTATCCCCTTCGCGGCGGACATCATGAACTTCGTGGTGCTCGTTGCTGCGCTCTCTGGCGCTAACGCCTCCCTGTACGCGGCAACTCGCCTGCTGCACGCCCTGGGCTCTGACCGTATGGCTCCCGCAGTGGCTGCACGCACCTCCTCGCGCGGCGTGCCGGTCGTGGCTCTGCTCATCTCCTTCACCGGCGTTGTCGTGGCAACCGTGATGGCTGTTGCCAAGATTGGCGACATCTTTGCGCTGCTCATGGCGCTGGTGACCCTGTGCATCCTGGTTGTGTGGGTCATGATTCTGCTGACCTACCAGGCGTACAAGAAGGACCAGAAGGACGCCTCCTCCTTCACTGTTCTGGGTGGCCGCGTCACCGCAGGCCTGGCTCTGGCGGGTGTTCTGGCGACCCTGGCGGCAATGTTCATGCTGCCCGGCTCGGGTGTTCAGGAATCCATCATGGTCGGCATCGTCTTCTTCGTGCTGATTTCTATTGGCTACGCCATCTCCTCGAAGGCTCAGGGCGGTTATGAGCGCCCCGACCTGGACGCTATGCACGCCGACGAGGATACCAGCGCGGCACAGCACTAAATAGCGTGAAAGCCTCGCGAGGCTAAAACATAAAAGGCACCGGATGGGGGAGCACCCCCGTTCGTTGCCTTTCGCTTGTGTGCTCTAGACGGTGCCGTTCTGAGCGATGTGAGTGTGCCCGTAGAATAGTTAACTATTCGTACCCGTCAACGAGGCTAGAAGCCGCAGAAGCCGGGTGCGAGCACACATTGCACATCACGCCCCTAAGGCGTACTGACGGAAGGCACCTTCGTGTCCCACAACGACGATACCCGCAGCCACGCTGCAGCGGGGACCGCCGGATCGCGCACCCTGAAGCGTTCGCTGTCCCACGGACAGATGACCATGATTGTGATGGGTTCTGCGCTCGGTACGGGCCTCTTCTTGGGTTCGGGCACCGCCATTGCGATGGCTGGTCCTGCGGTCATTCTCACCTACGCTATTGGTTCTGCGCTCGCTTCGGTGATTGGCGCGGCAACCGGTGAAATGGCGGTTCGCTACCCTGTCCGTGGCGGTTTCGGTACTATTGCTACCCGCTACTTGGGCCCCTTCGCGGGCTTTTTGACTCGCATTGCCTACTGGACTGCGACTGTTCTGATTGCCGGTGTTGAGCTGGTATCGGTGGCAACCTACCTGAATTATTGGTGGCCGCAGTTGCCTCTGTGGGTTGGTATTGCTGTGTTTGGTGTGGCGCTGATTGTGCTGAACCTGACGAGCGTGAAGTCTTTCGGCATGCTGGAGTTCTTCCTGTCTTCGATTAAGGTCATTTCGATTGTTGCCTTCCTGCTGGTGGGCCTGTGCCTGGTTTTCTTCGGCCTGCCCGGTCACGCCGCGGTGGGTACCGCAAACCTCTTCAACGACGGCGGTTTCATGCCTAACGGCCCTCAGTCGGTGTGGCTGTCGCTGGCTGTTGTGATGTTCTCCTTCGGCGGTATTGAGATGATTTCGATCTCTGCTGCGGAGGCGAAGGACCCCTCCCGTTCGGTGCGTTCCTCGGCGAAGGCGATGATGATTCGCCTGGCGACCTTCTACGTGCTGGCAGTTCTGATTGTTGTGGCTATTATTCCGTGGCGTTCGGCGTCGGGCCTGGGCGATGCGGTGGAAGCTTCCCCGTTCGTTCTGGTCTTTGAGCAGCTGGGTGTGCACGGTGTGGCGCACTTCGTGAACTTTGTGGTGCTGATTGCGGCGCTGTCGAGCGCGAACGCGAACCTGTACGCGGGTGCGCGTCTGATGCACTCGCTGGCGGTTGACGGTATGGCGCCTATCCAGCTGGCTCAGGTGAACCGTGCCGGCGTTCCGGCGCGTGCGGTATGGCTATCAACCAGCGGTATGGTGATTGCTATTCTGCTGGCTCTGTACAGCCCGAAGGAAGCGTTCCTCTCCATGATTTTTGTGATTATGGTGTGCGCGCTGACCGTGTGGGTTCTGATTCTTTTCGCGTACATCGTGTACAAGCGTGTTGAGCCGGCGACCGATGGTTTCCGCCTGTGGGGTGGCCAGTTCACCGCAGCGGTGGGCGTTCTGCTGCTCTTCGCGGTGTGGGTTGCGCTCTTCATGGTGCGCGGTTCCATGGTTCCGGCAATTGTGGGCGTGGGCTACTTTGTGGTGCTGAGCCTGCTGTACTTCGCCCGTATTCGCCACACTCACATGATTGATGAGCAGACCTTCGTGGAGGCTCAGAAGGCAACCGGTGAGTATGACGCTATGCAGTACGACGCCGACCATGCTCTGGAGACCGCGGCGAAGCTGGGTCGTTAGGAACTGCGGTTCTGCGCTCTGGGAGCTTTGTTCCCTGAGGCCTTGATCAGGGTAGTCCGCGGCTAGCGCGAGTAATAAACGAAAAATACGGAAACTTTTCGGAATTCCTCGTAATAAACCCGTAAAAATACCGTGGACTCTCAGAGCGGGTCTATGATAGACAGTGAACCGTATGATCTTGTATGCGTTCAAATGTCTGTGTGTTGGATGAGGCTCGAAAGCATCGTAGCTTTCGAGCCTCATCGCTTTAACTGCCAAATATATTTCTAGCACCCGAATCATGATTAACTGATTCGTTTGTTCTATCTTGCGGATTCGTGCGAATAGCCCCCTCAAAGCGGCGGGGGAGTAGAGTTAAAACCATGCAAAGCCACGAAAACACCCCCGAAAAGAACTCCACCTCCGAGGCTGGCACCACCGACGAACTGCTGGTGCACGTACCCGCACGCTGGGGCGATATGGATGCCTACGGGCACGTCAACAACGTTGCCATCCTCTCGGTCATGGAAGAAGCCCGCGTGGCGCTCTTTGGCCCGCCGCCCTCCTCCGGGCAGAAGCCCACCGTGGCACCGCAGCCTCCGATTCCGCTTTTCGACCTGGTTGCCGAGGGCGTGCAGGCGCTCATTGCCGAGCACGGCATCCGCTACCTGGCTCAGCTGCCCTACACCGGTGAGCCCGTGCCGGTGCGCCTGAGCGTGGAGAAGGTCAGCGCCGCATCCGTGCGTATTGGCTACTCAATTCTCTCCCCGGTGGACGGCCGTGAATGCGTGCGTGCTTTTACCGTGCTGGCGTTCTGGGACTCCATTGCGGGGCGACTGACTCGACTGACCCCCGAGCAGCGTGAACTATTGAGCTCCTACCTGCCGCAGAAGTAGGGGTAGATACCGGCGCTCCGCTGTAATAAACCGGTCTTGAACGGGGTCAAGCGTATGCTTTAAATACCTTCTGCAAAGGGTGCAAAAGGTTCATTCCCGGGAGAGATAACAATGTCGTTCCACCACACTCAGGCAGACCCCGCCGGCTGGGGTCGCCGCACGATGCGCGCCACCGGATGCGCCGCCGCCCTGCTTCTTGCCCTGACCGGTTGCTTTGGCGGTTCTAAGAGCGAAAACTCTTCGTCGACCCCAAGCCCCTCCAGCACGGCTAACCACTCGCAGTACCCGCTTCCTTCCTCCACCGCGTCCCCGACGAAGAAGACCGAGCCGACCGTCACCGAGACTCAGGCACCCGCCCCCAGCGAGAGCGCCGAGGCGAAGGCGTCCGAGTCCTCCGCACCCGCTGAAGCGAAGGGAGCCCCCGTCGCGGCAGCGACCCCCACCGGTGACACTCCCCGCGCGCCCGAAAAGGTGGAGGCTGAGCGCGCCTCCGCCGGCGAGCGCTGCGGACACATCGGACGCAAGGGCTACCTGAAGACCGGCGCGGAAATCATGGTGCTGCGCGGTACCGTGGACTGCGCCCACGCCCTGGACGTGCTGACCGAGTACATCACCACCCCGCGTGCCGACGACAACCTGACCCAGCACCAGGTGGCGAAGGTTCAGGATGCCACCTGCTACTGGAACCCGCAGTACGCGATGGCTGAGAACCGTCGCGAGGATCGCGGCGCCCCCGAATGCACTATTGGCGATGATGTCGCCTTCGTGGCTCGCCTGCAGAATCCGGACGCTCCCGACATTCCGTTCCTCATGGATCCTGCCCGGTACGACTCCGGTGCCGGCTACTACCGTTTCAAGAGCTACGATGAGCGCACCCTCTGCGAGTTGAACCCCGCTGAGTCGACTCTGACCTGTGAGCGTCGTCTGGGCGGTCAGCTCACCGATGGTAACGGCGCGGTGGGTCGTACCTTCTCGGCACCGGTGCGCATCACCCGCATGAATTTTGCTACGGGTGCCTACGATGAGCACGTGGAGGATGTCGCCCCCGCGACCCTGCATGCCGAGAGCACGACTGCGAACACGCTCATGTTGCGCCCGAATAATGTGACGACATTCCCTGCAGCTTCCGGCAAGCAGATCACCTGCTACGGCGAGCCGGAGGATGGCATGATGACCTGCCAGGACGGCGGAACCTACTCGGTTCCGATTGGTGGCGGTCAGCTCTAAAACGGAGCGCGCGGGCATACTGGTTCGTCGATAGCTCAGGAGGGGCTCCCCGCAATACCGGGGAGCCCCTCCTGCTGTGTTCTTAGGGGGACTACCCTGCGGGCTCCTAAGATGCCGTATAGCTAGCTCACAGGTAGCGTCTTTAGAATACTGGTTAGGAACCCGAACCGATGACGCAGAAAGGTCACCATGCATCCGGCACAGAAGCACTCTACCCAGACTTCTTCTACTACGCTCCGCACCGCTAAGCGCTACAGCCCCGTAGCGCTCGGTGCCACGCTGCTGCTGGCGCTGTCGGCATGCTCCGGAGGCGCTACCACCGCCTCTCCGAGCGCTACCGTAGTCCCTAGCCCCAGCGCTACGAGCGCGAAAGCAACCGCCAGCCCCACCCGCACCGCAACGGTCACTGAAAGTACCCCGACTGCCGGTACCGTGTACGCCCCCACCGCGGCGGCTACCGTGAGCCCCGGAACCATCACCACCGCAAGCCCCACGGCGACCGCGCAGGCGAGCGCGGCGTCGAGCCCTTCCGCATCGGCTAAGGCGAATACTTCGGCGAGTGCAGTGGCGAAGGCGTCGAGCACCGCGAGCCTGTCCAGCTCGGATGTTCAGTCTGCGGGCGGTAGCTGCGGCAGCATGGATGCTACCGGCTACCTGAAGCATAATGCGACCGTGCAGGTAGCCTCTGGCGCGGTGGATTGCCTGTTTGCGCGTGAGCTGATCCGCCAGTTTGTGGTGCAGAACCCCGCCGAGGTGACCGATAAGGCGAATGGTGAGCGTACCGTTATGTCGGCGCGCTGCTACTGGAAGCCGGGTGACGGCGCGGATCGTGCGACCCCCGAGTGCGTGTCCCCGGATGGTGGTAGCACCGTCATTACCGTGAAGCTGACCAACTAGCCTGCGGCTCAACCTCGGCAAAGTTTTAGGCAGTAAACACAAGCGCCGCGTTGACGACTGATTCGTCAACGCGGCGCTTTCGTGTCTCGAAGCTATCTCAGGTAGCTGGCGCGGCGGGTTTTAGAGCTCCCCGCGTGCGCGGGCGGCGAGCACGTCATCCAGGCGGGCGAAGGTCGAACGCCAGGTGGTGCGCACCTCCTCGTGGACCGAGGCGGGCATGGGACCAATCTCAATGACGATGCGGGTACCGGAACCCACGCCGTCGGCGGTAATCACGGTTTCGGGGAAGAAACGGTGACGCTGGTACACCAGCACGCTACCGGGGTTGCCCAGATGGTCGGGCAGCTGCTCGGCGTATTCGAGCTCCTTGAACGGTTCAATGCTCAAAAAGCGGCTCTGCAGAATGCAGGACACCGAGGGGTCAACCTCGTTAATCATGGACAGGCGCTGCATGCCGCCGACGACGGGCTCCACGACAACGTCGGTGGGGCGCACGTGCCAGCCGGCGGGGCCGTACCAGCGGACCAGCAGTTCGGGGTCCAGATAGGCGCCGAAGACGTCCTCGACCGGGGCTGCGATCTCGTGGTCGAAGACGAGAAGCTCCTCATCGGGAACATGAGTGATGCTCATAGGGTTCTCCTTAAACGGGTTGAAGAGCGGGTTTAGGGCTTCTTGCCGGAGTAGTAGTTGCCGAGGAACTCGTCACGGTACTCAAAGTAGGTGCCGTCCTTGATGGCTTCGCGGGCGTCGTCCACCATGCGCACGATGAAACGCTCATTGTGGATGGAGGCGAGGGTCGCCGCCAGGCGCTCGTCCGCCTTGAAGAGGTGACGCAGGTAGGCGCGGGTGTAGTGGGTGCAGGTGTAGCAGTCGCAGCCCTCGTAGATGGGCGAGAAGTCCGCCTTGAAGCGCGCGTTGGTGATGTTGTAGCGGCCGGTGGGGGAGTAGACGGCGGCGTTGCGTGCCACGCGGGTGGGGGAGACGCAGTCGAAGGTGTCTACACCGTTTTCGATGCCGACGAAGATGTCGTCGGGTTCGGAGATGCCGAGCAGGTGGCGGGGCTTGGATTCGGGCAGCTCTTCGGCGCACCAGCGCACGATGGTGCCGAGGTTTTCCTTCTCAAGCGCGCCACCGATGCCGAAGCCGTCGAAGGGCATGGAGCCGAGGTCCTGGCATGCCTTGCGGCGCAGGTCCTCGTACTGTGCACCCTGAATGACGCCGAACAGCGCCTGGTAGGGCTTGCCCACGCGCTCTGCGGTCAGGCGCTGGTGCTCAGCGATGCAGCGCAGCGCCCACAGGCGGGTGCGTTCGAGCGCCTCCTCCTGGTAGCCGCGGGAGTTGTAGAGGGTGGTCAGCTCGTCGAAGGCGAACATGACGTCCGCACCAATCTGGTGCTGAACCTGCATGGACACCTCGGGGGTGAAGCGGTGGATCGAGCCGTCAATATGTGACTTGAAGTTCACGCCGTCGTCGTCAATGTGAGCGAGGCGTTCCTTGCCCTTCGCTACGTCGTCGTCACCGAGGGGGCGGCCGTCGGCGCCCTTAGCGTCCGCGACGGTACCCATGTCGATAACCTTCTTGAAGCCGGAGCCCAGGCTCATGACCTGGAAGCCGCCGGAGTCGGTGAAGGTCGGGCCGTCCCAGTTCATGAAGGCGCCCAGGCCGCCTGCCGCGTCGAGGATTTCGGGGCCGGGCTGCAGGTACAGGTGGTAGGCGTTGGAGAGCAGAGCCTGAGCGCCGAGCTCCTTCATGGATTCGGGCAGGACCGCCTTGACGGTTGCCTTGGTGCCCACGGGGGTGAAGGCGGGGGTCTGGATCTGTCCGTGCGGGGTGGTGATGACACCGGTGCGTCCGCGGAACTGTCCGCCGTTGGCTTCTACACGTTCAGCGCTGGGGGAGGCGGTGTCCGCCAGGCGGCTGGTGATGGTGAAGCCAAAGTCCTCGGTGGGGAAAGAGTTATCTAGAACGCTCATTCTTCTCTCGATTGTTTGCTTTCCGTCTGAATGTCTACACCCTAGCCTACCGGAAAACCCCGCCTCTCTTGCCGGAGGCGGGGTTTGCGCGGGTACCGTCAGGCTAGGGTACAGCCAGGCTGAGGTACAGGCAGACTAGGGTACAGGCAGGGTGGCTGGGTTTAGCTCGCCCTAGCCGGTGAAGTTAGCCGGCGAAGTCGCCGAGCATGTCCACAGTCGGCACGAAGAAGAGGGTGCCGGTCACCGCAGTGCTGAAATCCAGCAGACGGTCGTAGTTGGCGCCATCCACTCCCATGAACATGTTCATGAGCATCTTCTGAACGGTCGAGAAGGTGCTGGCGTAGCAGATGAAGTAGGTGCCCAGCTCGTTGTTGCCCACGGTGCCGAAGGGCATGTTGTCGCGAATAACCTTGAAGTCGTCACCGATATTGGCGATAGCGGAGTGCGAGTTGGCGGGCTTCTCGTCCTCGCTCATCTCGATGTCGTCGTGCTTGGAACGGCCAATGACCTTCTCCTGCTCGGAGACGGGCAGGGCGTTCCACGCGGTCATGTCGTGGATGTACTTCTGCACGAACTGGTAGCTGCCGCCCCTGTACATGGGATCGCTGTCACCGATGATACCGAAGTATTCACGTGCCGCGGGGGTCTGCGGGTTTTCGGTGCCGTCCACAAAACCGATGATGGAGCGGCCGTCCCAGTAGCGGAAGCCGTGCACCTCATCCAGTACCTCGGCAATATCGCGCAGAGCCGCGGTAATAGCGGACGCCATATCGTAGGCGACGGACGGCTGAGTCGCGCGGATGTGGAAGTGCAGATCGCCGGGAGTGGACACCGCGGTGTGCTTATGGCCCCTAATCTCCTCGAACTCCACGAGCTCCTGCGGCAGCGGCTTGGGCAGATCCAGGGTCAGCCACGCGCTGTGGCTGATACCCAGCACAATGCTGGCGTTCTCGGGCGAGTAGCGGTTCGCGGCGGTGTGGTTGAGGTTAATGACGAGCCCGCAGAGGTTCTGGAACCCCTCAATGAGCGCATCCTGGCTGAGGCCTTCCTTGAACTTCCACACCATGAAAATGGTGTTAGCGTTCGGGCTGGCAGTGACCTGTTGTGATTCTGAAGCAAGCATAAAATTCACCGTACGCCCGTGTGTACGCCCCCGCAATGAATCTAGCCCTAACCTTCTGCGCTACTGGGAGAATGCGCCGATGCGAGAACGCACCGCAGGGAGAAGATTAGGGCTGGGGATAAAGAACAGCAGGGTTTTAGAAACTGTGCCTTAGAAGCCGTGGGAGGCGAGGTGACGCGCATGTGCCAGACGCGCCGCCGTCTCAAAAATAGTCCACGCCTGCACCTGAGTGGACAGCTCCACCGGTGCACCGGGCTTCACAACCTTGCTCATCGGCTCGGTGAACCGCGGGGAGAACTGCACGAGCGCCTTACCGCGAATCTCATTCGGGTCAATGCCGTACTCGTTCATCGGCAGGTTGGGGTCGAACTCGCGGCGACCCTCCCACAGGGCGCGTGCGGTCGAGTACACCAGGTTCGAGGCGAGCGCTCGCGCCTCATCGCTGAGCAGCGGCGAGGATGCCGCCATGCCCAGGTAGCGCACGAGAATGCCGGTGAACAGGCCGCCGTCGCCGTCGCCGTGCGAGATGAGGATGCGGCGGCGCGCACCGGAGAGGAACTCCACCTCTTCGGTCATGTGCTTGACGATGCCGACGATGAGGCGCTCGGCGCGTTCTGCGGGGTCCACCTCGCAGGGCACGCCGGATGCAGCCAAACTCAGCAGGGCGCCCAGAGCGGTTCCCTGGTTGTAGGTGAATTCGCCGCGTTCGTATTCGTACTCGTTGCCGCGTACATTCACGCCGTCAATATAGAGCGAACGTTCTGCATCCCAGAGGGTTTCGTTCATCCAGTCCATGAGCGCGGCGGCAGTCTTCGGGTCGCCCGCCCGCACATACGCCAGAGCAGTCGGCGCGGTCGCCGCAGCATTCACAAAATCACGCTTGGACTTGCGCCAACTCATGCCACCCACCGGGGAGAAACCCTTCGCCAACTGCTCGAAAAGAGCCGCGCCAGCATCCTGGGCGGCGACATCATTCGCGCCGGTCAGCTCAATGCAGAAGGAGTTCATGCGGCCCACCGCGAGGGTCAGCCATGCCATATCGTCAAAGTAGTCGTTCGCGAAGCGGCCGTAATTACGCACGTTAATGCCGCGCAACAGCGCGCGGGCACGGTGCAGCTCCTCCTGGGCGGCAGTAATATCGCCCTCGCGCAGGTGACGCTGACCGGCATCAATCACACAGTCCAGCAGGTGCGCCTGCCACCAGTAGTGCCAAGCGTTCAGACGCTGGCTCAGCGGGCGCGGGTCGGGCACTTGCACCGAACCGATGAGGGCGCCGGGAACACCGAGGATGCGGTGCACGAAGGTGTCGGTGACGCTGTCGGCTGCGGTAGCGGCGTGCGAGGAGGTGCGCTGGGCGTACTCGCTAATCGACTCCAGAGACTGCTCGTTGTGGGAAGACGGCTGGGATTTCATGGACCCTCTGTAGTTGCGGTGAAGTATTACGTCTGAAATTATCCCACCTTTTACCCTCTGAGCGCCCGGATGCTGTGGGCGGGCTCTCGGGTGTGATCCCTTTTCGAGAGCCCGCCGAGAAGATGCACCGCGGGGAACGAGGTGAACGCCACTCAAAAACGGGTTAGGCGGCGGCAGCCAGCGAACGCCCGCTGTACAGGTCCACCTGTTCGCCGGTGATGGGGTGCTCAAAGTGCAGGCTGTACGCCAGCAGCTGCAGCGGGTACTCGGGACGGTCTGGGGCGTCGGGTAGCACCTGCGGGTAGAGCACATCGCCCAGAATGGGGGAGCCCAAAAGGTTCAGGTGCGCCCGTAGCTGGTGGGTCTTGCCGGTGTGAGGCGCCAAATCATAGAGCGTCCATTCTCGTTTTTCGTTCAGTGTAGGCTCGGCACGCCACCCCTCAACAGCCTGCGCACTCGGGGTGAAAGTCCGCAGAATCTTTACGGTCGTCAGCGTATTCGGTTCCACGCCCTGCGCCGCGCACTGCTCCTCCGAAAGTTGCTGAACCTGCAGCTGATCACGAATCTTCTGAATATGCGAACGCACCTGCAGGCCCTCCTCGCTCAACGCCTGCTCGGCGGCGGTAGCATCGGCGGGAACCGGCGCCACGGCGCGGTAGGTCTTCGACACCTGACGGTGCTGAAACATCATCTGGAAGGGGCGGCGCGCCTCCACGGTCTTAGCGAAGAGCAGCACGCCCGCGGTCGGGCGATCGAGGCGGTGAATCGGAATCAGCAGCGGGTTGTCCTCGCGCACCCGCAGCTTGGTCAGCGCGGTCTGCGCAATATAGGCACCGCGCGGGGTGGTCGGCAGAAAATGCGGCTTATCAATCGCCAGCACGTGTTCATCCTCGTAGAGCACCGGCATATCGGAGGGTAGCTGCGGCTCATCGGCAAGCTCACGGAAATACCAGATGCGCTCACCCGGCATATAGGGGCTATCGCCGGTCAGGATCGTGCCGTCGTCCAGACGCACCTCACCGGTATTAAAGCGGGCGTGAATAATCTGCGGGTCGTTCGGGTAGAAGCGCGCAATCAGGTAATCCGCAATGGTTGCCGGAGCCGTATTGTTCGGTGCGGTGTTGCTCGGGGTGAGATCGGCGGGGAGCTCCTCCATGAGCGGCAGGATCAACTGAATCGGGTCGATACCGTTCTTCTGAGCCAGCGGAGGGGTCAGCAGACGGTGATGCGTGCGGCGTGCAGGCTTTGCCTGATAGGCGAGCTGTATTCCCTGCTGTGTATCGGGGCGTGCGATAGGCTGCGGGCGTGCGGTGTTCTGTGCGGGCATGGCTCTACTCTACCGCCTGGGCGGGGTAGGTTCGGAGGCAAGCTGGAGGCGTACTGAGTGAGTTGGGCTGAGCTGCATGCAGGCGGAAATATTACCGTGGGTTTGGGTGTGGGGTTGTGGAAATCAGATTTGTCTGACACTCATGAATGTTTGTGTGAACGTGTGGTTGAGAAAACGAAAACTTCACAAATTTTTGAAATTATTGGATATTTAATTTAAAAAAACTGCATTAATTTTACAAAAAACAGCGTTTAAGTGCGGTATTTTCGAAAATGCTGTCAAATCATAAATCAATAACCCTCAATTTAGCCCCTTTGATTTTTCTAAGTATAAAAGATGTAAAGCAATTAAAGACATGCTAACCTGGGCACCCTACGTCATAAACGCCTTAATAAAGGCTGAAAGTAGCCTTAAAGCGGTACGATTAAGACACAGAAGTTCGATATTTCGAACGAAGGGGTCGAAATGGGACAGAAACAGCGCAAGGATGCAGAGGTTAAAGGAACACCCCCAAATACAGCGGTGCAATCGGACAATTCCAAAGCACCGGAAAATGCGATAGGAGAGGTTATGGAACATTCACAAAAGAATGCGGAGCCTCGCACCGGTGCCCTGCGCATGGAACCGCACGAACGCGAAGAGCAAATTCTGAAAATTGCTGCAGAACATTTCACTCGTCGCGGCGTGCTCGGTGCCTCCATGAGCGCTATCGCCCGCGATGCAGGCATTACCCGCGCCCTGCTCTACCACTACTTTCCCGGCAAGGACTCCCTGGCGGCAGCCGTCACCCGACGCGAAGCCAACGCAGTCCTTGAGGCTCTTGGCGAGCACCACGAAAACCCCGAAGAGGCGTTGCGCAATGCGCTACGCACGTACTTCCTCGTTGTAGCCGGCGTTCCCACCCCCGGTGGGGAGGACTTCCCGAACAACCCTACCGACTACCTCGAATGGATGCTTGAACGCACCGGCATGCCGATTAATGACCGCACCCGCGTCATCCTCGGAGGCTGGTTGCAGCTCGTCGACTACTTCGCCATGCACGTCGTGCAGCTCAACCCCCGCGATCAGCGCACCGTTCGCTCCCGCGGGCTCGGGCTCGAAGAAGCTATCGACCTGTGCCTGGGTGCCGTGGACACCCTCACCGGCGGCTACTAGCCGCCTCAAGAAGTGACAGGTCTACACAGGACTTCCCGCTCCGATGTTTGGTTATGTGCTCCACGGCAAAGATGACGTGGACATCCGGGCGGTTATTCCTCCGCTACGCCGCTTGCGACGTGGTGGACTCCGGGAACACCACCCGGTTCGTGAGTAGGGAAACATAATGCCCCGTACCCCCTTCAATGAGGGTGCGGGGCATTGTGATGCTCAAGTTGAGGTTGAAGAAAATAGTTTTATTCTGAGGCTAAGCTTGAGGCTCGGGCTAAATGGAACGGCGCAGTCTAAATGGAGCGGCGTAGCGATAAGCCGCGAACCGTCGCGTAGAACCCCTGCGCCTGCAGCGCCGTACGCAGCGCCTCCACCGGATGCTCTACAACCTCGCCGCCGGATGCGCCCAATGTGGATGTGCTCACCGTGTGGGTGCCCAAAAGCTCCACATCGTTGACCTTCTCCACCGAAATCTTCTCCGCGCCACCGGTGGACACCAGGCGCGCCAGGGCGGGGGCCGCCGCCTCCAGAAGTACCGGGTCGGTAGTGAAAGCCAACAGGGTCTTCGCGCCACGCTCCACATAGAGCACCGGTGCGCCGTCCACCAGCACCACGCAGGCACCCGCCTTGCGTGCCGGACGGTGCTTCACGGTGCCCTCGCCCTCGTGCGCAAAGGAGGGAATCGCGGGCCAGCTCAGCGCCGCACCGTACGGGTTCGCCGGGTCGGTCGCCGCCAACAGGGTCACCGTGAACGTGCCGTACACCCGCTCCGTATCGGTACGCTGCGGGGTGTAGGCACTCGCACCAAAACCCTGTGTCGCGCCAAAACCCTGTGGACCTGCGGGAACACTGAGGCTATCGGCGGTAGAACGCAGCAGGTCCACCGTCGCGGGGGCGGCAAACTGCGCCGCGCCCAAACCCTCAATAAAGTAGCCGCGACGCACCAGCGCACGATCCTCAGCCGCCGAATAAATCCGGTACAGCTGCGAGAATCCGCCGGTAGAATCCTCCACCTGCAGGCACCCGCGAGTCAGCACACCGTAGCGGTCCAGCAGCAGGTCGGCGCGTGCGAGTGCCGCAACCGTCGCCTCCACAGGCTCCTGCAGTAGCGTGTCCACGCGTGAGAAGCGGCCGCTATCCTGCGGGGCAACGGCGGGGGCGGTCGTATGGAACCCGCCGCGCAGGGAACGCAGACCACGCCCGGTGGCAGGCGCAGAGTAGCCGCTGGAACTATAGCTATCAGCGCCGTAACCGCCGGCCAAGCCGTTACCCATGGAGGCGCGCGCCGCCGCAATACGACCCGCACCGCGGCGACCCACTCGCGACAGGCGCGCAGGGGTTGCCGGAGTCGGATGCGCACTGCGCACGCCCGCAAGCATCGCCCGAACTGGCGCGAAACTATCGTTCGTCACCGCACCAGCCCACACCAGGCGCCACAGCGCCGCCGAAATCTCCGCCGTATCCGGGAAAGTCACCACCTGACCGGCTGGTGCCGCCGCGCTCATCAGCTGCGCCACCCGCTCACGTAGCGCCGGCACGAACAGGCCGCCGTGAGCCAGCGCCTCATAGATGGCGTGCTCCAGCGTGCCCGGAGCCTGCAGTGCCTCCCAAGGCTCCGGGTTCTCCGCGCGCAACAGCTGCTCCGGGTAGTCCTCACCCAGGGTCAGCGAGGAACTCTCGCTCAAGTGCAGGCGAATCCAGCCGTCAGACTTCTGCGCGCTACCGCCGCCGAGCTGCCCGGCGCCGGTGAAGAACACCCTGCCGCTTGCCATCAGCTCGTCCAGCATGTGCGGCTGGTAGCCGGGCACGCGTGCCGGAAGAATCAGCGTCTCCAGCGCGGAAGCCGGTACGCGCACACCCGCCAGCTGGTCGATGGTGGTGAGCAGATCCTCCGTGGCGGAGGCGGAATCTTGTCCCGTATGTTCTGCGCCGTGCTCAGCTAACGGGTTGGGTGCCGCTGTGCTGAGGGGTGCCACCCTCTCACCTACCACCGTGGCGGTGCGGCGGGAGGGCATGAACGCACCGTAGGCGCTCGCCTCCGGCAGGGTCTGAGCAACCCGCACAGATAAAGAACGAACGTTCTGCCACAAAGGTAGAAAAATGCCATAGACCTGCGCCGATACCGGCTCAATCTCCTCACGCAACGCCGCCAGAGAACGGGCACGAATCGTGCGCAAAACCTGCGCATCCACCCACTCAACACCAGCCGCCTCGGAGGCACGCAACACCTCGGGCAGGAACTCGCCGGAGCTCAGGCGGCGCTGCTGCTGAAGACGCTGCAACACCGGAGTCAGTACGCCCACACCCACCGGGGTCAGGCGCGAAAAATGCTCCGCCGCCTGCTGCGCCGTGAAGGGAATATGGGTGCGGGCAAAACGGGAGACCAGATCCTCGAGCGGTTCGGCCACCGGCTCCAGGAAGGCGAGCGGTAGCGCCGCGGCGGGCATAATGCCCAGGCCGTCGCGCAGGCGCGCGGCATCCTCAACCACCGCATAGTACAGCTGCGGCTCGGCGGAACCATCGGCAGCTCCCATGAACGAGAACGCGCGGCGCGAGCGCACCAGCTCCTCCGCCAGGGCACGCGCCTGATCCGTGCTGGCGTGCGCACTGTACTCCTCGCCGTAATCTTCGGAATCTTCATGCTCAATGCCGGGTGCCGCCGCCTGCAAGCTGTCAGCCCGCAAACGCAGGCTCAATTCCTGCGCGCTCAACGGACCCAGCTGACGCAAAAGATCCGCCACGCCCTCCACACCGCAGGCGCGGTAACGCTCACCCGTGCGCTGCAGACGCTGCTGAGTCTGCACCAGAACCGCCGGATCCAGCAGGTCGCGCAGACCGCTTGAACCCAGCAACTCCGCCAGCAGAGCCGGATCCAGCGACAGTGCGGCGGCGCGGCGCTCGGCGGCGGGCGCATCCGCGTCGTAGAGGTGCTCGGCCACGTACTCGAAGAGCAGGGTGCGGGCGAAGGGCGAGGGAGCCTCGGTCTCCACCTCCATCAGGGCAATACCGCGAGACTCCAGAGCGCGGTGCACCTGTAGCAGCGCCGGCAGATTGTACACGTCCTGCAGGCACTCGCGCGCCGTCTCCAAAAGCACCGGAAAATCAGGGTACTTACGCGCCACATCCAGCAGCTGCGCGGCGCGCTGACGCTGCTGCCACAGCGGGGTGCGCTTACCCGGATCACGGCGCGGCAACAGCAGGGCACGCGCCGCATTCTCACGGAACCGAGACGCAAAAAGCGCCGAATCGCCCACGCGTTCGGTGACGATGCCCTCCAGCTCTTCGGGATCGAAGAGGAAGAGGTCGGCCCCGGGCGGCACGTCCTCCATCGCGGGCAGACGCAGGATGATGCCGTCGTCAGCCGCCATGACCGAGGCGTCCACGCCGTAGCGCTCGATAATGCGGGTGCGCACCGCGAGGGCCCAGGGGGCGTGCACCGAGTAGCCCAGGGGCGAGTGGAGAATCAGCCGCCAATCGCCCAGCTCGTCGCGGTGACGTTCCACGATGAGGCGCCGGTCGGAGGGAACGGCACCCGTGGATTCGCGCTGCTCGCGCAGGTAGGCCAGCAGATTGTCCACGGCCCAACGGTCCAGGCCGAGCTGTTCGAGCTGCTGGCGGGCGGCGGCGCTATCGGTGGCATCCAGGCTGGAGAGGGCGCGCGTGAACGCACCCGTCTGCACGCCCAGTGCGTAGGGGCGGCCCATGCGGTCGCCGTGCCAGAAGGGCAGGCGCGCGGGCTGACCGGGTGCGGGGGAGACCCGCACCGCGTCGTGCGTAATTTCTTCAATGCGCCAGCTACTCGCCCCGAGGGTGATGACCTCGCCGGCGCGGGATTCGTACACCATTTCTTCGTCGAGCTCACCCACACGCTTGGGGCCGCGCTCCTCATCGCCACTGACCAGATAGACGGGGAAGAGCCCGCGGTCGGGAATCGTGCCGCCGCTGGTGACGGCGAGGCGCTGAGCCCCGGGGCGGCCCTCGATACTGCCGGAGGGCGCCTGCTCGGTGGGGGTTCGATCCCAGAGGATGCGCGGGCGCAGCTCGGCGAACTCGTCGGAGGGGTAGCGGCCGGCGAGCATTTCGAGCGTGGCGTCGAAGAGGGCGCGGGGCAGCTCGGAGTAGGGGGCGCTGCGGCGCAGGGCCTCGTACCAGGAGTCAACGCTGATGGGCCCGAGGGTGCAGGCGGCCACGGTCTGCTGGGCGAGTACGTCCAGGGGGTTGGTGGGGATGGCAAGCGGCTCGAGGGTTCCGCTGCGCATACCCGCGAGGGTCACGGTCGCCCCGAGGAGGTCGCCGCGGTGCTTGGGGTAGAAGACACCGCGCGAAATATCGCCCACGCGGTGGCCGGCGCGGCCCACGCGCTGCAGGGCGGAGGCGACGGAGGGAGGTGCGGCCACCTGGATTACGAGGTCCACGTGGCCCATGTCGATGCCCAGCTCCAGGGAGCTGGTGGCGACCACGCAGCGCAGGGTTCCGCCCTTGAGTGCCTCCTCGATGAGGGTGCGCTGTTCCTTGGATACGGAGCCGTGGTGCGCGCGGGCGAGCGGCGGCACCTCGGCGATGTCGCAGATGCCTGCCGCGTAGTCTTCGGGGCTGATGCCCTGCTTTGCGAGCACGCGGCGTAGGTGAATATCGTTGAGTGCCGCGGTGAGCTTTTCCGCTAGTCCACGCGAGTTAACGAAAACAATCGTAGAACGGTTGTTCTCAATATGGTCGACGATGCGCTCCTGCACACGCGGCCAGATGGAAGGCTCCGGGCGCTCGCTATCGGCGGTTTCACGGAGTGATTCTTCCGGGATGGTGAGCGTATTTTTGGGCGCGGTGTTACCGTCAGCCTGAGTCGGGTACGCTTGGTCGGCTTCCTGCCCGGGGAATACGCCAATGGCATCTTCCAGCGTGTAGGGCGCGCTTGCCGGGGTATTCGCTGCGCTGGGGGCAGGCTGTGCCGCGCCCTGCGCCGAGCCGGCAGAAGTTGAGCCCCCGCCGCCCGGCACCTCCGAGGGCGCATATTCTGATGGGGCGTAGAGCCCCTGCCCGTAGTCGTTGGCGCCTCCGAGCGCCGCCATATTGGGTACGGGCACGCTCAGACGCAGGTCCCATTCTTTGGCGACCGGGCGGCTCATGATGGTCACCGGCTGAATGCCGCCGAGGAACCGGGCGACCGCCTCCGGGTTTTCGACGGTTGCGGAGAGACCAATGCGCTGCGCGGGCTTTTCGAGGAGCGCGTCAAGGCGTTCAAGGGAGACCGCCAGGTGCGCGCCGCGTTTGGTGGCGGCGAGGTTGTGAATCTCGTCCACGATCACGGTGGTCACGCCCGCGAGGGTGTTGCGGGCGGCGCTGGTGAGCATGAGGTAGAGGGATTCGGGGGTGGTGATGAGAATGTCGGGCGGGTTGCTGATGAGCTGGCGGCGTTCGCGTGCGGGGGTGTCGCCGCTACGCACGCCCACGCTGATGCTCGGTTCACCCGTGTTGTTTCCGCTTAGGCGGGTGATTCCGATCAATGGTGCGCGCAGGTTGCGTTCGACGTCGGCGCCGAGCGCTTTGAGGGGCGAGATGTAGAGGATGCGCGTGCCGCCTGCGGTTCCGGCTTCGTGTTCGCGGTGCAGGGCGTCGAGTGCCCAGAGGAAGGCGGCGAGGGTTTTGCCGGAGCCGGTGGGGGCGATGATGAGGGTGTTGTTGCCGTTGCGGATGCTCTCCCAGGCGCCTTCTTGGGCGGCGGTGGGTGCGCTGAAGGTGGCACGGAACCAGTCGCGTACGGGGGTGGAGAAATGGGAGAGTGCGTCGGTCATGTATCTATTATGGGCGGGGTTTATGGTGTGCGCCTCTTGAATTGTTGGGAGCTGGGGGAGGAAGATGTGCTTGACAGGGTTTCTATAGAGCATGTAATATTTTCCCTGTAAAGTAATCGACTGGGAGAACACCCAAAGGAGCCTCACCATGACCCGCCTGAACGAAGAACAGCTCATCAACCTCTTCCACGAGCCGCGCACCGTCTCCTCCTTTACCGAGGAACCCGTTACTGACGAGCAGCTACGCCGCATCCAGGAGCTGACCTTCTACGGCCCCACCGCCTTCAACAGCCAGCCCCTGCGCATCACCTGGGTCAAGAGCCCCGAGGCACGCGAGCGCCTCGTCGCGCACCTGGCAGACGGCAACAAGGCAAAGACTCAGGCGGCACCGGTGACCGCAATCCTCTCCGCAGACGCGAACTGGGTAGAGCACGCTGACACCTTCAATCCCAACGCTGCCGGCTTCATCAAGGGCTACTACACCACCGAGGAGCTTGCCACCCCCGCCGCTGAGCTGAGCGCTCACCTGCAGGCAGGCTACTTCATCACCGCAATCCGTGCCCTCGGCCTGGACGCTGGCCCCATGACCGGCGCAGACTTCGCCGGCATCAAGAAGGAATTCTTCGCGGATAACGCAGAGATCCCCTTCCTCGTCGTCAACATCGGTCACGGCGAGGCTCCCGCATACCCGCGCGGTGCACGCTTCAGCCACGACGAGGTCGCTCGCTCCCTCTAAGAGCGTGCGGCTACCGCATAGCTCAAGCTAAACCCTAGGTTTATAGACAGTTCAAGGGCGGTTCCCCATCGAGGGGAACCGCCCTTGAACTATATGCGAACTATATGCGCACACAACGTGCCAGAGATGTTGTCACATCTGCAACGCCGCGTTAGCGGGCACCAAATTGACCCACCGACAGCTGCGGAACAGACGAGGAACATGCGGTCGTATCCAGCGGAACAATCACGCCACCGGAACCGGAGGGAAGACCCACCAGGAAGCCCTGAACCGGGCGGCTGCCGCAATCGTCACCGAAGCGTGCCGGGTACACCGAACGCAGCACCGCGGTGGTGCTATCGCCGGGGTTGAGGGTCACACCCGCAGGGTTCATGTACTCGTCGGAGGTGGAAGCCTCACGACCAACCCAGGTTCCCGAAGGACCCGCATGGACCACGCGCGGGTAGCCGCGCAGGGTGCAGGGGGAGTTCGAGGAGTTCTGGAAGTACAGGGTGTAGTTTCGGGCGCCGGGGGAGCCTTCTCCAATAGCAACCGAAACGTTCAGGTCATCCAAATCGCACTGGCCGGGACCCTCAACGTTGTTGTTGGAGGAGTTAGAGGACTTCTCCGAAGAGCTCGAGGAATTCGAGGAGTTGGAAGAATTCGACGAGTTCGAGGAACCGGAGGAGTTCGAAGAGTTGCCCGAAGAGCGAGAACCCGACTGCGAAGACGAGTCTGAACTCTTCTGGGAGTCCTGCTGAGAATCAGAGTCGTCCGACTTGTTCTGCTCGGAACCCTCGTGGGAGGACTCAGAGGAATGAGAGTCAGAGCTCTGCTTCGACTCGTGAGTCTCGGTGTGGGAGGAAGACTCGGAGTGCTCAGAGGAAGACTCGTGGTGTTCCGCGTCGGGGGAGTTCACCACGGTAATGGAGCCCGGGCTCACCGAAGGGGTAGCCCCGTCGGAGGCTACTCGAATCGTGCCGGGCTTGACCGAAGCCGAAGCGCTCGGCTGTGCCGAGGTGCCTTCAGCTTCCTGACCGGCCTGGGACGCGCCGCATCCACTGAGCGCTAGCACGCAACAGAGGAGGGTGGTTGATGCGAGTACCTGAGCCGATTTAAACATGATTACATCGCCGCCTGCATTTGGATTTCTGCTCCGTCCATACCGGGGGCGTACTCGACCTGGCAGCACAGGCGAGAGTACTCGTTGGCGACATCGTCGACCATGTCGAGCAGGTCCTGCTCAGCTTCGGTGCGCTCACCGGAAGCCTCGAAGTGCTCGGGGTCGATGAAGCCGTGGCAGGTAGCGCAGGATGCGTTACCACCGCAGGTTGCGAGGACCGGCACGCCGTTAGCCTGGAGGGCTTCCAGGAGGGTGTGGTGGTCTTCCCACTGAATGTCGTAGTTTACGCCTGCTTCGTCAGTGACCTTAATCGTTACGCCCATGCGTTCTCCTTCTTCTGTAGTGATGCGTTTCTATTGTAGAGGTAGGGGCTGTTATTCACCGTACTTTGTGGTGTATCCCCAACCCTACCGTCACGCATATCACGGGAACGCATATTAATTTTTATGCTGAATAGCATGTCTGTATTGCCCCCAGTCTACCCCGTATTGCCCTGACAACGCGGGATATAGGCGCATATAAATACTGCCCCCAGATGCAAAGACATGCTGGGGGCAGTATAAAGAACCGGCACGCGGGCGCGCTTCAACGGCTATGCTTCAACTGTGACGAAGAGCTACTCGGATTCCTTCTCCGCCGTCTTCTCCGCGCTCTTCTCGGCATCCTGCTTTTCAGCGTTGCGGTGATCGGCATTCTGGATGCTTCCTCCGGGGCCGCGCACAATACCGCGCACGCTATCGCGCGGATCGGCGTAGCGCAGGTCGATACCGAAGGTATTGCGGATCTGGCGTGCCGAGTTCAGGTGCCAACGCTGCGAATCCGAGGGGGTCACGGAGGTGACCGCCTTCTGACCCGGAGCCAGCTTCTCGTGGCGAATATCGTAGTGCTTACCGCCCATGGTGATGGTGAAGCCGTGCTCCTGCAACAGCTGCACGAACGCATCCACATCGTGCGGGATCTTGCGGCCGCGCTGCCTCTTCGTGCCGCTCATCCTCGGCTGCGACTCGAAGGGGTTACGGCTGGGCGCGGTGCCGCGACTAATACGAATGACCTGCTGGTCGGAGTGCGAGAACTCCACCTGGTAGCCGTTGAGTGAGTACACGGTGCGGCTACTGCCGGGAATCGGGCGGCGGTCCTCAGCTTCATCAAGGATGCGGGCAATGTACTCGCCGGTCAGTCCGAGCGACTTGAGCTGAGCCTGAGCCTCGGGGGAGAGCTGGTAGCCTCCGGCGAGAGCCTGCAGCGGGCGTAGCGCGAGCACTTCGGCGGTCAGGGGGTTGAGCACCACCTGGTAGCCTTCCTCTTCATGCGTGTAGAGGGTGACTTCGCGGCCGTAGCGGTTCTCTTGCGCGCTTTCTTGAACCACGGTGCTTGCGGGGGATTCGATAATGTCCAGTAGCAGCTCGTAGGTTAGCCCGTGGCGCATCATGTAATCCATCACGCCGGGGAGCACACCGTAGATGCGGCGGCGCGGCGGCACGTCGCCGTAGAATTCCTTCTCGATGCGCGCGGCAATACGCTGGTTCTCCAGCGGCACCTCGGTCAGCGGAATGAGGCGCTGGTTGGAGGGGCGAATCTTGGCGCGTGCGGCGGCGGGCTTGGGTGCCTGACGGTACGCGTCCACGAGTGCCTGCTGCTGCTGCACGAATTCCTGGGCAATGAGCGGCAGGAGGGTGAAGTAGAGCTCTGCCGCTTCGGGCTTGAGCGCGCCGTTCTCATCGAGCAGGGAGGCGCCGTCCTTGGAGAGCAAATCCCAGGGCTTATCGTATGCAGTGTTCTCTTCGGAGCCCTGCTCATCGCGGTAACTATAGGCGGCGAGGGAGGCAAGCTCCTGCAGGCGAACGTACACCTCAAGAGGAACGGTAATCTGCTTAGCGGACATTATTTCTCCTCCTCGGTGGTGTTTTCTGCCTGGGCTACTTGATGTTCTGCCTGCTTCGCCAGGGTATTACTGAGCTCTTCCAGCTGTGCCTTGCGCAGGGCTTCGGCGTGCAGAACGTGGAAGTCCGGGGTCTTCGCCAGGGCCAGAACGGTCCGCTCATCGGGCGAAATCGCAATTTCCAGACCCTGCGCCGCGTAGATGCGGGTCCAGCCTTCAGCCATGCGCACGCTCTCGGGGTTGCTCAGCGCCTGAAGCATCAGATCGAAGACGAAGGGCGGGTTCTTCTTCAAGAAGGTGCGGGCGCGCTCGCTGAATTCGAGTTCCAGGGCGTTGAGCGAGTTGTATTCGCCGTACGCCAAGGATACCTGTGCCGCTTCGTTGTATTCGGCGTCGTATTCGTCAATGACGGTAATGACTTCGGCGGAGGCGGTGTTGACGTCCACACGGTAGTCGTCGTGGGTGAAGCGAATCGTCCAGTCGTTGAGGCGTTCTGCCGCGCCTTCACGCAGGATGGTGCGCACGAGCTCTTCGCTGATATTTTCGCGTTCGAGGCGGGCACGCAGGCTCGGGCGCAGGCGGTAGCTGCGTTCGCGATCCTCTTCGCTGACACCGCGAGGGGCGGTCGGTTCGGCGGCTACCGGCTGAGTGGCGGGCTTCGGCGCACTCGGCTTCGGGGCACTCGTCTTTGGGGTAGTGGGCGCGCTCGGTAGGGACTGGCTGAGCGCGGGCAGCTCTTCAGCAGGTGCCTGCTCGCTAGCTACTGCCGTATGAGTAGCTTCCGCGGCTTCTTCGGCGGCCTGCTGCCGGGCACGCAGACCCTCCAGGTACTCATCGATGCGCGGCGGGCGGTAGGTCAGCGTGGACTTGCGGAACATACCGGGGGAGGGTGCACCGGGAGTCGGCACTGCAGGCTTGGGTGCTACAGATGTAGGAGCTGCGGGCTTCGGCGCCGCCGGCTTGGGTGCCGCGGGGGTAACCGTGGCGGGGGTCGGTACAGGAACCGTCTTTTCTGCAGTTGCCTCTGCGGGCGCTTCCACAGATGCTTCTTCCGGCGCGCTGGGAGCCGGGCTGGGAGTCGGGGCGGGTGCCTGTGCCGCGCGGGCGGCAAAGAGCGCGGGGGAAGGCGCGAGCTTCGGGGCTGCAGGCTTGGGAGTGGCGGCTGCGCTCACCGCGGCGTCCTCAGTAACTACACCCTCGTTGGCCTCTGCAACGGGAGCCTCAGCCGTGGAGTCTGCGGTAGCTTCGGTTGCCTGCAGGTCGTTCTGTTCCTCTTCAAGAGGCTTAGTGTCGCTGGGCTCCTCATCGCCGCGGCGTAGGGCGGCAACGAGTTCCTGGCGGGAAGTATAAGGAATGATTTCCTCGGGCGAGTCGATATATCGGGGGAAATTCTCGTAGAGAATCTTCGCCGCGGCCTCAAAGAGCTTCTCCGTGGTGGTGTTGGCGGCGGGTGCGCAGGGGCAGAGAAGCTCCTGGCGCTGCGCGTCATAGAGGGACCAGTGGGCGCATCGTTCGGTGGGCGGGAAGTAATCGAGTGTTCCCAGATCGGCTATATCGATGAGTGCACCTATCAGGGACTGCGGAATGGATAGCTGTGCCATAGTGCTCCTTCGCGTTGTCTGCTCTCCAACCTATGCGTGGAGGGTCTTCTTTCCATCCTATGCGTTTTTTGGCGGGTGTGCCCCGGGGCACGTCATCTGGGCGCGTAAATCTGTGGATTCACAGGTTGAAACGCACTTTTGCAACAGCTGTTGGGTGCGGATGAGGCGGTTGAAGCGTCTTTGCTACACCTCTATACAGGCGTCTCCTATATGGGCATCTCCATGCACTGTGGCTTCTGCGCGCCGCGCCGCCTGTCGTGAGCGCGGTGGTTTGCGTTGTATCCGGCGCTTGCGGCGAGGTACTTTCGGCGGGGCACTTTCCGGGCGTATTTCTGGAGACACAAAAAATCCCCGGTTCCGAAGAACCGGGGATCGGTGGTGCGCCCGAAGGGATTCGAACCCCCAACCTTCTGATCCGTAGTCAGATGCTCTATCCGTTGAGCTACAGGCGCATGTTCCTCGCTTCGGATTTCTTCAACCCGTCGCGGCAACAGGTACTACTATACGGATGTCCCCGAGGGGGCGCAAGCCGAAAAACTCGAAATTAGCCTAAAACCGCCTCCGAAAGACCCTTTAATGCCCCGTTTTGCCGCATAATTCCGGGGGTTTCGCGCTCGCAAAAATTTTTTAAAATATTTTTGTTCCACCCCAAAACCTACCTCGAGGACACCCAGAACACCCTCCTCGACCCTGCCGAATTACCTCAAAATCCTCCAAAAAATCTTTCCGCGCCAAAAGAATGTGATGCGCAGAACTTAAGAAATGGTGTCATAGAAAGCTCTGCAGACCATTAATGCGTTATTCTGTAAGCATCACGAGGAAGTGGAGACTGTCCAAGCGTGCATATTCACATTTGTTTGCACGCTTGTAGTGTTTAACTGCTTCTTTGTTACCGCAGACCTAACCGGATCAACGTAGTATCCGGGCCACCGAATGAAGGGGAAAACGTCAATGGCTGACACCTCAACTCGTACTCTCTCTGCCGAACTCGAAAAGGAGCTGCAGAGCGCACCCACCACCCACCAGGGTCTTCTGGAATGGGTTCGCGAGGTTGCGGCACTGACCCAGCCCGCACACATCTACTGGGTCGATGGCTCCCAGGAAGAATATGACCGCCTGGCACAGGAACTGGTTGACGCCGGTACCTTCGTTCGCCTCAGCGATCACGAATTCCCGAACTCTTACGCAGCTTTCTCCGATCCCGACGACGTTGCACGTGTCGAGGAGCGCACCTTCATCTGCTCCGAGACTGAAGAAGGCGCAGGCCCGACCAACAACTGGCGCGACCCCGTCGAAATGAAGCAGACCCTGACCGGTCTGTTCGAGGGCTCCATGCGCGGTCGTACCCTGTACGTCATTCCCTTCGTCATGGGCTCCCTGAAGGCTAAGAACCCCAAGATTGCTGTTGAGCTCAGCGACTCCGCATACGTTGTCTGCTCCATGCGCATCATGGCAACCATTGGTAAGGACGTTCTTGCCAAGCTGAACGAGACCAACGGCTTCTTCGTCAAGGCTCTGCACTCTGTTGGTGCACCCCTGGAGCCCGGTCAGGAAGATGTTCCCTGGCCTTGCAACCCCGAGAAGTACATCGTCCAGTTCCCCGAGACCCGCGAAATCTGGTCCTTCGGCTCCGGCTACGGCGGTAACGCACTGCTCGGTAAGAAGTGCTACGCACTGCGTATCGCATCCGTTATCGGTCGCGATGAGGGCTGGATGGCAGAGCACATGCTCATCCTGAAGGTCACCAACCCCGAGGGCAAGGTTCGCTACATCTCCGCAGCGTTCCCTTCCGCATGTGGCAAGACCAACTTCGCAATGATGGAACCCACCATTGACGGCTGGAAGGCTGAGATGGTCGGCGACGACATCGCATGGATCGAGTTCGATGAGAACCACCAGGCACGCGTGGTCAACCCCGAGGCTGGCCTGTTCGGCGTGGCACCGGGCACCGGTTACTCCACCAACCCGAACGCTATGAAGGCTATCGCCAAGGGCAACACCATCTTCACCAACGTTGCACTGACCGACGACGGCTCCGTCTGGTGGGAGGGTAAGACCGATGAGGCTCCCGAGCACCTGATTGACTGGACCGGTCAGGACTGGACCCCCGAGTCCGGCCGCCCGGCAGCTCACCCGAACTCCCGCTTCTGCACCCCCGCATCCCAGGTCGACATGCTCGCTCCCGAGTACTACGATCCCGAGGGTGTGCCGCTGAGCGCTATCGTTCTGGGCGGTCGCCGTAAGACCACCATCCCGCTGGTTTCCGAGTCCGAGAGCTGGGAGCAGGGCGTCTTCCGCGCAGTTACCCTCTCCTCCGAGACCACCGCGGCTGCTAAGGGCGCTGTCGGCGTGATTCGCCGCGACCCGATGGCAATGCTGCCCTTCATCGGCTACAACGCTGGTGACTACTTCAAGCACTGGCTGGATCTGGGCAAGAAGCACGGTACCGAGAACATGCCGAAGGTCTACTACGTCAACTGGTTCCGCCGCACCCCCGATGGCGGCTTCGCATGGCCCGGCTTCGGCGAGAACTCTCGCGTTGTGAAGTGGATCTTCGACCGCCTCGACGGCAAGGCTGGTGGCCAGGAGACCTTCCTGGGCACCGTTCCCACCAAGGAAGACCTGGATCTGACCGGTCTGGAAATCTCCGAGGAAGAACTGAAGGCTGCTCTGGCTGTCTCGAAGGAAGAATGGGCTGCTGAGCTGCCCGGCATCGACGAGTGGCTTGAGAAGTTCGGCGACAAGTTGCCTGTTGAGGTTCGCGAACAGCGCGACGCTCTGGCTAAGGCCCTGGAGGACTAAGACACTCCAGCTAATACCTAAGGTTTAGCGCCTTGAAGGGGCGGAATCTCGCCGTGAGGTTCCGCCCCTTCCTCCTGTTCGGGGAAAAATTGAATCCCCGTCAGCTGGGGGAATGATAAGTTTTCTCGCAAAGGTGTGAATGTAAGGCTATGCAGTCCACTTGCTCTTGAGAGATACTTTAAAATTCCTGCCGGGGTGGTTGGGGCACAGAAGTGGCTGATCATAATTTCTTGCCTCTCTTGCTACCCCTATACAATTCCAATGTAAGATTTTGAGCGCTCTGTGCCTTGGCTGGTTCGGAGCATTTGTTGCCGTCGATGTAGAAGCGGCGGTATCACGAGAAAGATAGAAGGAGTATCCATGCGTTTGACAGCATTCTCGGATGTCTCGCTCCGCGTTCTGATGCTCCTGTCTGCACTGGAGCCCGGTCAGAAGCTTTCTACCCAGAAGATTGCTGAGGGAGTGGATACCCCCTACAACCATGTGGCGAAGGCTGTGGCCTTCCTCGTGAACATGGGTTATTTGGATTCGACCCGCGGTCGTTCCGGCGGCGTTATGCTCTCGGATGCGGGCCGCTCTGCGACCGTCGGCACTGTTCTTCGTGCTACTGAGGGTGATATTCCCATGATTGAGTGCGAGGATGAGAATGGCCACTGTCCGTTGGATAAGTTCTGCCGCCTGCGCAATGTTTTGGCGAAGGCTCGTGAGGCGTTCTACGCATCGGTTGATTCGGTCGTCATTAGCGAGCTGACCGCTGGTGCGCGCCCTGTTGGTCCGGTATTTGTGGAGCTAGGCTTCGCGCCTCCGGAGAATGCGCTGACTGTGCGCTAAGCCTGCACGTTAAAGGAATACGTGGTACCTGTGGAGCTTTCCGGTGGGAGGCTCCATAGAGTTTTTAACACGAAGTTTAGGGCGTTTCTGCGGTTGATGCGGGGGCTGCTGGGCGGTTCACGCGGGGGTCTCTCGGCTTTCTTGTAGGGGTTTCTTGCAGGGTTTTCGAGGGGAGTGGGGAGTATTTTGTCGCTGCTTGCGTGACTGCTGGAACCTGCGTGAGTCCTAAATTTGTGCAGTAAATGCAGAATATTGCAAATTTGCTTTTCAAATGCAGAAAATGTGACCATATTCATTTTTGCACCACACTGCATACTTTCCTAGGTAAATATATTTTCACTTCGGTATTTTTATACATGTTTCCAGGCTGGTCACCCGCCGATTGTAGAAGTGCGGCTGAAAATATATAGTGTGACGCGCAACTCTATCTTTGAGTCAGGGTGAACCATAAGTCGCATCCACAGTGCCAAATAACCCTCAGAGCATGACCTGCACACAGCGCAAGCACCCCGCAAAATGCTACGGTAAGGGTGCTTTATAAACACTTCGTCACCAACTGAGCTGTCCGAGTGAACGCCCCAGCATCACACATATCAAGGGCATCATCACAACGACCAGGTGACCACACAGGAAGAAGGCAAGACATGCTCTCCGAGAAGTCCCGCCCCATTATTGAGGCAACGCTGCCCATCATTGCTGAGCGCATCAACGACATCACCCCCGACTTCTACCGTCGAATGTTCGCCGCTCGCCCCGACCTGATGGACGGCATGTTCTCCCGCTCCTCTCAGCTCGAAGGCACCCAGCCCCGCGCACTTGCAGGCTCCATCGCTGTGTTCGCTTCCTACATCGTTGAGCACCCGGACTCCTACCCCGACGAAGTCCTCTCCCGCGTTGCTCACAAGCACGCCTCCCTGGGCCTGAAGGAAGAAGAGTACCCCACCGTCTACAAGTACCTCTTCGAGGCAATCGCCGCTAACCTCGGCGATCTGGCAACCCCCGAAATCGTTGAGGCATGGACCGAGGTCTACTGGCTCATGGGCAACGCCCTCATCAAGCTGGAGAAGGGCCTGTACGCATCCCAGGCAAACGATGTCATGTTCGCACCCTTCAAGGTCGTTGACCGTAAGGAGACCGGCGAGAACGTCGTCGTGCTGACCTTCGAGCCCGCCGATGAGACCCCCATGACCGAGTCCAAGGGCGGCCAGTACATCTCCATCGTCGTTCCCGCACGTGACGGTCTGCGCCAGGCACGCCAGTACACCCTGCTGCCCAGCGAAAAGAACCAGCGCCGCATCGGTGTGAAGCTCGACCCCAACGGCGAGATGACCTCCATCCTGCACGAACTGAAGATCGGCGACGTCGTCGAGATCTCTAACCCCTACGGTGACCTGACTCTGGAAGGCTTTGGCGACCCTGAGGCGCCCCTGTACCTCTTCTCCGCAGGTATTGGCACCACCCCCATGCTCAGCTTCCTCTCCGAGCTGGTTGAGAAGGGCTCCGAGCGCCCCGTGACCGTGGTCCACGCAGACCGCCGCCTGGACACCTGGCCCCTGCGCGAAGAGCTCACCGAGCTCGTCGGCAAGCTGCCCAACGCACGCCTCGTCTCCTTCATCGAGGGCGAAGGCGGCGACTTCACCGGTCGCGTCGACGTCTCCAAGCTGGATGTTCCCGCCAACGCTAACGTCTACCTCTGTGGCCCGCTGCCCTTCATGCAGGGCGTACGCTCCGCACTGGTGGAGGCAGGCGTTCCCGGCAAGAACATCAACTACGAAATCTTCGGCCCGGACCAGTGGATGCTCCACGACCAGGCACGCGAGGCGTAAAAACCCCGTAAGCCGGCTCGTCCGCTAGGTTTCTTAAACCCGGCTAGGTTCTTCCTCTTAGACAGAAGAACCTAGCCGGGTTTTTAGAACTCAAGATAAAAATCCCGCCCCGCAGACGAATCTGCGAGGCGGGATTTTTAGTAGCTAGCTAGTGCTTAGCCCTGGCGAACCAGAGCCAGAACCTCGTCGCGGACGCGCTCCATAGTCGCAACATCCGGTGCCTCAAGGTTCAGGCGCAGGAAAGGCTCGGTGTTCGAAGGACGCAGGTTAACCCACCAACCCTCTTCGGTGTTGGTGAAGGTGGTGCCGTCGGAGTCCTCAACAACCACGGGAGCGTTAGCGTAGTGTGCACGAACGCGGTCCACAGCGGCAGCCTTGTCTTCGATCTCGGAGTTAATCTCGCCGGAGGCAACGTACGGGGAGTACTTTGCGCTAATCTCGGAGAGGGGCTGGTCGCCGCCACCCAGAGCAGCCAGCACGTGCATTGCAGCGAGCATACCGGTGTCTGCGTTGAAGAAGTCCTTGAAGTAGTAGTGAGCGGAGTGCTCGCCACCGAACACGCCGTTCTCCTTGGCCATAACAGCCTTGATGAAGGAGTGGCCCACGCGGGTCTTCACTGCGCGGCCGCCCAGCTTCTCAACCAGCTCGGGAACAGCCTTCGAGGTGATCAGGTTGTAGATGATGACGGGCTCTTCGTTACCCTCAGCCTTTGCACGAGCAATCTCGCGCTCAGCAACCAGAGCGGTCACAGCCGAAGGAGTGACGGGCTCACCCTTCTCATCGATGACGAAGCAGCGGTCAGCGTCGCCGTCGAATGCCAGACCAATGTCAGCACCGTGCTCAACAACAGCCTTCTGCAGGTCAACCAGGTTAGCCGGCTCCAGCGGGTTAGCCGGGTGGTTCGGGAAGGTACCGTCCAGCTCGAAGTACAGGGGAACGATTTCCAGGGGCAGACCCGGCAGGATGGTGTCGCCCAGAACAGCGGGAGTGGTCATACCACCCATGCCGTTACCAGCGTCAACAACAACCTTCAGGGGGCGGATGGAAGACAGGTCAACCAGCTTGCGCAGGTACTCTGCGTAGGGCTTGAGGATGTCCTTCTCAGAAACGGTGCCGACCTTCTCAACCGAAGGAATCTCGCCCGAATCCAGGTACTTCTGAGCCAGGTCACGGATGTCGAACAGACCGGACTCGGAAGACAGCGGAACAGCGCCAGCCTTAGCCATCTTCATGCCGTTGTACTCTGCGGGGTTGTGGCTAGCGGTGAAGGTAACACCGGCAGCGTTCTCAACGCCACATGCGAAGTACAGAACGTCAGTGGAGATCAGACCGATCTTCTCAACATTTGCACCGCGAGCGGTTGCACCCTGGGCGAATGCATCCATGAATTCGGGGGAGGAGGGGCGCATGTCGCCGCCGACCAGGATAGTCTGGCCCTCCAGGCCCAGAACGTCTACGAAAGCCGCGCCAGTAGCGCGAACAGTCTCTGCGGTAATGGTTTCGCCGACGATGCCACGCACGTCGTACGCTTTGAATGAGTCATGTAGATTAATAGTAGTCACGCCTTTTATTTTAGCGGTAAAGAAGTGCAAGTAGCCTCTATAATGGGCAGGTAAAACCTTATAAATTCCGCTGAATGTATGGGTTTTTTATCACGTCACTTACTCCAGACAACTCACGTCGAGAGGTATTTCCCCCCATGGGTGAGATTTTTTCCCTAAAAAACCAGATTCAGAATTATGCGTGGGGTTCCCGCGAAATTCTCGGACGCATGCGTGGCGTGCCCGTACCCACCGAGCAGCCCGAGGCTGAGGTGTGGGTTGGTGCGCATCCGGCTGCTCCCTCCCGCGCAACCGTTGACGGCACCGAGTCCCCGCTCAACGAACTGATTCAGGCTGAGCCCTCCCGTTTCCTGCGCCCGGACCGTACCTCCGACTGGTTCCCTTTCCTCTTTAAGATCCTTGCGATTGATGCACCCCTGTCGATTCAGGTGCACCCCACCCCCGAGCAGGCTATTGCTGGCTTCGAGGACGAGCAGGCACGCGGCATCGCGATTGACGCGCCGCACCGCAACTACAAGGACCGCTACTCCAAGCCCGAAACCGTCATTGCGCTGACCCCGATGCGTGTGCTCACCGGTGTGCGCACCTCCGCGCAGCTGGCAGAACTGGCGAGGGCATTCAAAGCTGACTGGCTGGCAGAGCGCGTGGAGCTTACCCCCAAGCAGCTGTTGACCGAGATTATTCGCATGCCCGAAGACGCTGCCGCAACCGCTGTTGAACAGCTCATCGAGGTGGCAGCACAGCTGACCGGCTCCGAAAACGCGCTCATTGCTGACGCCGCTGAGCTCGTACAGATTGTTGCCGGCAAGTACCCCGGCGACCGCGGCCTGCTCGTCGCATTCGTCATGAACCTGGTGCACCTGGCACCCGGCGAATCCGCATTCACCCCCGACGGCCAGGTGCACGCCTACGTCTCCGGTACCGCCATTGAGCTGATGAACCCCTCCGATAACGTGATGCGCGCGGGTCTGACCGCAAAGCACATCGACACCGAAGAGCTCATCAAGGTTCTCGGCGAAAGCCAGGACGCCCCCGTGATTCAGCAACCCACCCCCGATAACGCACCCGTGGGCACCTATGTCATGTGGGATGAGCGCATGAGCGTAACCCGCATCCGCGTTGAAGAGGGCAAGCCGCAGGAATACACCTTTGAGGGTATTAGTGCCGCACTGAGCGTATCCGGTGAAATCACCATTCACGCGGCAGACGGCAACGGCACCGAAGAGTTCGTGCTGGGCGCCACCGAGTCGGTACTGCACGTGGGTGAGCCCTCCGAGGCAACCTTGAGCGGTAATGGCGAGCTGTACATTGCTTCTTATGTTTAGGAAATAATCCTCGATAACTAAAACTTCTAGACAGTTATAATCTAGCCAGATATAAGGAGTGTCGAAAGATACATCAAGACTGGCACATAATAAAGAATCCACGTTCTTCCCTGTATTTATTCAGACCGGGAAGGCGTGGATTTTTTATGCCCCGAATATGGGATGCAGGGGATATTTTTGTGTCTACCCTGCACAGTGTGTTCTGAGTAACCTATAATTGGTCTTATAAATATGCGTATACCTGTGCCTTTATGCACCTCTTCCTCAGGTACGCAGCCCCAAACTGCTAGGAGAACACTGTGAAGATCATCCTCACCGTCACAGGCATCGACCACGAAGGCATCATCGCCGCCGTGACCGCAACCCTCGCCGAGCGTAAGGTCAACGTCCTCGACGTCTCCCAGACCATCATGGGCGAATACTTCACCATGATCATGCACTGCTCCTTCGACGAAGCGCAGCAGAACCTCATCGACCTGCAGGAAGCCATGATTGGTGTTGAGCACGAACAGAAGGTGCAGATTCGCATCCAGGCAGAATCCATCTTCAAGGCAATGCACGCCATCTAAGGCTCCACTTATGCGCAACACCAACATTCTAGAAACCATTCGAATGATCGAGGAGCAGAAGCTCGACATTCGCACCGTCACCATGGGCATCTCCCTGCTCGACTGCGCCGACTCCGACGGTGAAGTAGCCCGCCGCAAAATCTACGACAAGATCACCAGCCGCGCCGCAAACCTCGTCAGCGTCTGCGAAGGTATCGAAGCTGAGCTCGGCATCCCAATCGTCAACAAGCGCATCGCCGTCACCCCTATCGCGCTGGTGGCAGGCGCCTCCAACGATGAGGACTACGTAGAGTTCGCTCGCACCCTCGACGCGGCAGCTAAGGCAGTCGGCGTGAACTTCGTCGGCGGCTTCAGTGCCCTCGTCGACAAGGGCATGACCCCCGCCGACGAGAAGCTGATTCGCTCCATCCCGCGAGCGCTCGCAGAAACCGACGTGGTCTGCTCCTCCGTAGACATCGGATCCTCCCGAGCCGGCATTAACATGAGCGCAGTCAAGCTCATGGGCGAGACCATCCGCGCCACCGCAGACCTGACCGCGGATGCACACGGCTTCGGCTGCGCCAAGCTCGTCGTCTTCGCGAACGCCGTCAGCGACAACCCCTTCATGGCGGGCGCATTCCACGGTGTTCAGGAGGCAGACACCACCATCTCCGTGGGTGTCTCCGGCCCCGGCGTGGTACACCGCGCCCTGCAGAAGGTCCGCGGCGAATCCTTCGACACCTGCGCCGAAGAAATCAAGAAGGCAGCCTTCAAGATTACCCGCGTCGGTCAGCTGGTTGGTACCCTCGCCTCCGAGCGTCTGGGCGTACCCTTCAACATTATTGACCTCTCCCTGGCACCCACCGCAGAGATTGGCGACTCGGTCGCGCACATCCTCGAAGAAATGGGTCTGGAAACCGTCGGTACCCACGGCACCGTTGCGGCACTTGCGCTGCTCAACGATGCGGTGAAGAAGGGCGGCCTCATGGCGTGCTCGAATGTCGGTGGCCTCTCCGGCTCCTTCATTCCGATCTCTGAGGATATCGGCATGATTGAATCCGCAGCCGCCGGACACATCACCCTGGACAAGCTCGAAGCGATGACTGCCATCTGTTCCGTCGGTCTGGACATGGTCGCGGTTCCCGGCGACACCCCCGCCGCGACCCTCGCCGCAATGATTGCCGACGAGGCAGCAATCGGCGTGATGAACCACAAGACCACCGCGGTTCGCGTCATCCCGGCGGTCGGCCTGGGCGTAGGCGACATGGTCGAATTTGGTGGCCTGCTCGGTCGCGCACCCGTCATGCCCACCCACACCCCTAGCGCGGAGGCGTTCATCGCCCGTTGCGGTCGTATTCCGTCGCCGGTTCACGGTTTCCGCAACTAAGCTCGATTCCGCAACTAAGCTCTAGGGGCGCTGAGAATGAATAGAAAAGGGGAGGCGCCGAAGATTATCTCTTCGGTGCCTCCCCTTTGTGCTGTACCCCTTTGTGCTGTATAAGCTACCAAGAAGCTACTGATACACGAAACGGCTCATCAACGCCTCAAGCGCCAGACGCGCATTCGCGTTCGTCCGCAGGCGGCGCAGAGTCAGCTCGACCGCCTGCACATCCTCCAGCAGCTGCTGGGCGGAACGGCGGGTGCAGAACGCCTCCAGGAGCTCACGCAAATGCTCATTGACCAGCGGAGCCTGAGCCGACAGTGCCACCGTCAACGCATCACGCAGAACCGTCTGAACCTGCGCCACGGAACGCAGCAGCGTATCGGATGAAACGCGCTTAGCGCGGCGCTTCTGCTGCTCCTCCAAGCGGCGAACCTGCGCTCGTAGAGACGGCGAAACACGCTCACCCTCGCGAATACCCAGCAGTGCCAGAAGCTCCTGGCGTTCCTGCTCATCCTTGAGAGCGGCGACAGCCTGTGCGTCCTGGTCGGCAAGGTCGGTGAGCTTCTCGGCTGCGTTGAAAGCCGAAGAAATAGAACGAACATTCAGAATCAGGGAGGTAATCAGCTCCCGACGAGCCATCGCCTGCTCATCGGTCGCCAGACGGTACCCCTCCTGCGCATCACCCAGAGCCAGACGCGCCGCACGCTGCGCCAAAGGATCAGCCACACCGTGCGCCAGTAGGTACTCGTGCACCTGCGCATCGGTGGGAACCGGCAACTGCACCGGGCGGCACCGCGAACGAATCGTCACCAGCACATCGGTGGGGGAGGGCGCCGTCAACAACCAAATCGTATGCGGCGGCGGCTCCTCAATCGCCTTCAACAACACATTGGAGGTGCGCTCCGGCATGCGCTCGGTGTCCTCCACCAGAATCACGCGCCAGCGACCCACGGTCGGGCGGTCCTGAGCCTTCATGACCAGCTCGCGCGCCTCGTCAATGCTGATGTGCGTCGCCTCGGTACTAAAGTGCGTAAAATCTGCGTGCGAACCGTTCATGACGGTCACGCAGCCCTTGCACTGGCCACATCCGCGGTTCTGCGGGTCGGGCTGCTCGCACAGCAGCGCGGCAGCGAAAATTTTTGCCGCCTCACGGTGAGGTGCACCGGTCGCACCTGTGAAAAGCCAAGCGTGCGTGGGGCGGTCAGCGGCGGCATCCGTGCGCAGCTGCTGGAGCTTATCGGCAGGAATCAGCAGGGTATCCCAGAGGCTCATGAGTCCTCCTTGCCGGTGCGGACCAGCTCGCGGGCGGCGAGCAGAGGCTCAATCACCTCGAGCACACGCGCGTGCACCTGCTCAATCGTGCCCACACCATCAATGATGCGGTGCGAACCGTTAGCGTCCTCGCGGGCAATCTGCTCGAACGCACCGTGAATACGTGCCTTGAACGCGGCGCCTTCAGCCTCAATACGGTCGACGGTGCCGCGCTGGTCCATGCGCTCCTGCTCGGCGCTCAGCGGCACACTCAGCAATAGGGTCGCGTCAGGAACCAGGTCGGCGGTGGCCCAGCGGCTCAAATCGACGATGGTTTCAATACCCAGGTCACGGCCTACGCCCTGGTACGCGGCAGAAGAATCAATATAGCGGTCGCTCAGCACGATGGCGCCCTCAGCGAGCGCGGGGCGAATCAGTTGGGAGGCGTGAGCCGCGCGGGACGCCGCAAAAATCAGCGCCTCGGTGCGGTCATCAATGGTGCCCTGACCTGCTTCCAGGACGAGGGCGCGAAGCTTCTCACCAATCTCGGTGCCGCCGGGTTCGCGGGTGGTGATGACACGGTATCCGCGGGCGCTGAGCGCTTCATTCAGCAGGGCGAGCTGGGTGGTTTTGCCGGCGCCGTCGCCTCCTTCGACCACGATAAAAAGCCCGCGGCGACCGGTCGGGTCAGCGGGAAGATTCTGTGCATCGGGGGTGTAGCTGAGAGTATCCATCACCCTTAAGGGTACCGGGTCTCTTAGCAGCACCGGTGCGGTTTTGGTGATACCTCCGCGTGGGGTTGAGCGCGCATAAAGGTAAAAAACATGTAAATCCTGTGTGCTATCACTCGTACGGACGTGCGTTCTATGCCAGGGTGTGCCAGGCTTAAAGACATGAGTGCAGATAACCACGACATGAATTACTCCGCAGAGACCTTCGTCGTCTCTGGCGGCCGCCCGGCACACGAGCATGATGCGCCGGTGAACCCTCCGATCGTTCTTTCTTCCACCTACCGCGGTGTGGACGCCGTCAATATTGAGCAGGACCGCGTGTACGCCCGCTTCTCGAACCCCACCTGGGAGGGCATGGAAGAGGTTGTGGCAAAGCTGGAGAACGCTACCCAGCCCGGTCTGCTGTTCCCCTCCGGTATGGCTGCTGTCGCTGCTGTCATCGACTTGGTGCCGGTTGGTTCCATCGTTCTGATTCCTAAGCACGCATACATGGCGTCGGTGACCCTGTGCAAGGATTTGGAACGCCGCGGCATCATTGAGCTTGTTCGCGTGGACATTGAAGACACCGAGAGCGTTATCGCCGCTATGGAGGATGCCGCATCCCGCACCGGCGTGACCCCGGAGAACGTGAACTACTCGGAGCCGAAGGTCCTGGCGTGGCTGGAGAGCCCCACGAACCCGATGCTTGAGGTTGCTGACCTGCCTGCCCTGCTTTCTGCTGCTCGCCGCTTGGGCATTGTGACCGCGGTGGATAACACCTTCGCAACCCCGATTCTGCAGCGTCCCCTGGATCTGGGTGCAGACGTAGTGGTTCACTCCGCTACGAAGTTCCTTGCGGGCCACTCAGATGTGCTGCTGGGTATGGCTCTGACCTCGAACGAGGAGCTGTACAAGGCGATGCTGCACCACCGCATCACCAATGGTGCAATCCCCGGCCCGGTGGAGGCGTGGCTCGGCCTGCGCGGTCTGCGCACCCTGGCGCTGCGCGTGGAGCGTGCGGTGCAGAACGCACAGGTGCTTGCAGAGCGTCTGAGCGAGCACCCCTTCGTGGCTGAGGTGCGTTACCCGGGCCTGGAGAGCCATCGCGGTCATGAGATTGCGAAGAAGCAGATGGACGGTTTCGGTGCGATTCTGTGCGTCACTCTTGATACGGACGCCGCGGGTGCCCGTAACGTCGTGGAGGCACTGAAGCTGTGGACCCCGGCAACCTCCCTGGGCGGCGTGGAGTCTCTGGTGGAGCGTCGTCGTCGCCACGGTAACGAGCCGGATTCGATTCCGGAGTCTCTGCTGCGCCTGTCGGTGGGTATTGAGAACGTAGATGACCTTTACAATGACTTGGTTGAGGCCTTTAAGGTCGTCCGCTAAGCGCTTTGCTAGGGTTGTCTAGAGAAGCTGCTGATTCTAAGGAATACTATGTCTCCTATTCTGCTGGTCTGGTATGTGACCACTTTTGTTGATACGCTGCTGGCTATTGCCGGTGCTGCGGTTGGTGTGCTGGCTTTTGTGCGTGCGTGGATGTCTCCGGCGAACGCGTACGATTTTGCCGGTAAGCGCCCGAAGAACACGTGGCTGGCTTTGACCGGCGGTTCTGCTGCGGTGTCGTTGTTTAGCGTTTTTGCTGCGCTGACTGGCGGCGGTAATACTGTGCTGATTCTTCAGCTGGTGGCTGCTGTGATTAGCTGCGTGTTCCTGGCCGGTGTGTGGCCTTCGGTTGGTCGCCGCCGTTTCTAGCGTTAGCTTGTGCGCTCGCTTTGTGCGATAGATGGTGAAGCCTCGTGCGCTGCCTGACGGGTTTGTCCTGCTCGGGTGGTGTGCGGGGCTTTGCCCTTTTCTGGCGGGGTTTTTGAGCCTTTCGTTCTGGTAATAAAGACCCTTATAAATTTTTGGGAGAATGCATATTTTCTAGGCCTTGAGGCATGACAAACCGGCGGGTAAATGAAAAAATAGAGGTATGACTTACAAACTAGTACTCCTGCGCCACGGCCAGTCCGAGTGGAATGAAAAGAACCTGTTCACCGGTTGGGTGGACGTTAACCTGACCGATAAGGGCCGCGCTGAGGCTAAGCGCGGCGGCGAGCTGCTGGCAGAGCGCAACATCCTCCCCGATGTTGTTCACACCTCCCTGCAGCGTCGCGCAATCAACACCGCAAACCTTGCACTGGATGCAGCAGACCGCCTGTGGATTCCCGTCAAGCGCACCTGGCGCCTGAACGAGCGTCACTACGGTGCTCTGCAGGGTAAGAACAAGTCCGAGATTCGCGAGGAATACGGCGACGAGAAGTTCATGACTTGGCGTCGTTCCTACGACGTCCCGCCGCCCCCGCTGGATGACAACGACCCCTACTCGCAGGCACACGACCCCCGCTACGCGGATGTTGAGAACGCTCCTCGCACCGAGTGCCTGAAGGACGTTCTGGGTCGTATGCTTCCCTACTGGGAGTCGGATATCAAGCCCGACCTCGCTGCAGGCAAGACCGTTCTGGTTGCTGCACACGGTAACTCTCTGCGTTCGCTGGTCAAGCACCTCGAGGGTATTTCCGATGAGGACATTGCTGGCCTGAACATCCCCACCGGTATTCCGCTGTACTACGAGCTGGATGAGAACTTCCAGCCCGTCAAGCCCGGCGAGTACCTGGACCCCGAGGCTGCTAAGGACGCTATCGCTGCCGTAGCAAACCAGGGTAAGTAATACCTCCGGCAGGGTTTCGCCCCTGTCACTGTGATGAGCCGTCCACCGTTGAGGTGGGCGGCTCATTGCGTTCTCTGCAGGGTTTCTGCACGGGTGGCCTGCTTGAGAAGAGGGGCGTTCGCCTGAGTGCCGGGTATCGGCCACATTTATACTTATGGGGTACCCGAATGGAAGGGAAGTACATGGATGCCGGTCTGATCGCCTTTATTGCGGGCATGATAGGTCTGCTGGTGGGCGTCCTGAGCATGAACGCGGTGGCGCGTAGTGAGCGGGAGCAGGAGCGTAGCTTGGTGTCAGCGCCGGCGCTGCGTGATGGTGCTGCTCAGGTGCTTGCTGTGATTGGTCGCGCCTATCTGGTGATTGATGAGGTGGGCGGCGTGGTTCAGGCTTCTCCGGGTGCGTATGCGATGGGCCTGGTGCGCGGTCATACGGTGGCCTCTGATGAGTTGGCGGATATGATTCGCACGGTGCGTCATCGCGGTATTTTTGCGGAGCGTACTTTTGAGATTGACCGCGGTGAGGGTGAGGCGCTGGTCTTGGACGTGCGTGTTGCTTCGCTGGGGGATGAGTACATTCTGGTGCTCGCTGATGACCGCACTGAAATTTCTCGTGTGCAGCGTATGCGTAATGATTTTGTGGCGAATGTGTCGCATGAGTTGAAGACTCCGGTGGGTGCGGTGAGTCTGTTGGCTGAGGCTATTGAGCAGGCGAGTGATGACCCGGAGGCGATTGAGTATTTTGTGGGTCGTCTGCATAAGGAGACTCGCCGCCTGTCTGCGCTGGTGCGTGACATTATTGAGCTTTCGCGTCTGCAGTCGACTGATGTGATTGCGCGTGGTGGTCCGGTGTCGGTGCCTTCTTTGGTGGCTGATGCGGTGGACCGTTCGCATATTGTGGCGGAGGAGAAGGACATTCAGATTTCTACCCGCATCGAGGAGGTCCCCGAGGTGTACGGTGATGCCGAGCTGCTCGGTATTGCTGTGCAGAACGTGGTGGAGAACGCGGTGCGTTATTCGCCGGAGCATACGAAGGTGGATATTTGGGTGCACCGTGTAGCTGATCAGCTGCTGGTTGAGGTTGCTGATCAGGGCGTGGGTATTCCGGAGGACGAGCAG
Source organism: Rothia mucilaginosa (assembly GCF_019334805.1). NCBI lineage: Bacteria > Bacillati > Actinomycetota > Actinomycetes > Micrococcales > Micrococcaceae > Rothia > Rothia mucilaginosa. Next base: position 879,087 of record NZ_CP079822.1, on the reverse strand, counting down.
AAGCGTATTTTTGAGCGTTTTTACCGGGTTGATCCGGCTCGTTCGCGTCAGACGGGCGGCACTGGTTTGGGCTTGAGTATTGTGAAGCATGTGATGACTCAGCACGGTGGTAGCGTGACGGTTCGGTCGATGCCGCAGGAGGGTTCGACGTTTACGTTGGCGTTGCCGCTGAATGAGCCTCCGGTCGCAGTGTAGTGTTAGCGGTATAGGTTTTATGGAATCGAAGGAAGTTATTGATGTCTAAAATTCTGATTGTTGAGGACGAAGAGGCCCTCTCGGATCCCCTTGCGTTTTTGCTGGGTCGTGAGGGTTTCCAGACGATTGTTGTAGATAACGGTCTGGATGCTCTGCCGGTGTTTGACCGCGAGGGCGCGGATCTGGTGCTGCTGGATGTGATGCTTCCGGGCATGTCCGGTATGGAGGTGTGCCGTAAGCTGCGTGAGGTGTCTTCGGTCCCGATTATCATGTTGACCGCTAAGGACTCTGAGCTGGATAAGGTGCTGGGTCTGGAGCTGGGCGCTGATGACTATGTGACGAAGCCGTATTCTGCGCGTGAGCTGATTGCTCGTATCCGCGCGGTGTTGCGTCGTCGTTCGGCGGAGACTGATTCTGCTACTGAGTCGGTGCTGCAGGGCGGCCCGGTGCGTATGGATATTGACCGCCATGTGGTGACGGTTAATGGTGAAGAGATTTCTATGCCGCTGAAGGAGTTTGAGCTCCTGGAGATTCTGTTGCGCAATGTGGGTCGTGTGATGACTCGTGGCCAGCTGATTGAGCGCGTGTGGGGCGCCGACTATGTGGGTGATACGAAGACCCTGGACGTGCATATTAAGCGTCTGCGTTCGAAGATTGAGCCGGATTCTTCTGCCCCGCAGTATGTGGTGACGGTTCGCGGCTTGGGCTATAAGTTCGAGGCGTAGGCGGGCTTGAGATTGATGACTTCTGCTTCTGCGGCGAATACTGCTGTGATTGTTTTGGCGGCTGGTTCGGGTACTCGCCTGGGTGAGCCGATTCCGAAGGCCGCTGTGCGTGTGCACGGTCGTACTTTGCTGGATTATGCGTTGGAGGGTGCGCTCGCTTCGGGTGTTGCTGAGCATGTGGTGGTGACTGTTCCTGCTGATTGTTCGGCGAGTTGCCCGGAGCTTTTGGAGGATGCCCGCCGTGCCGGTGCGTTGATTACAGCCGGTGGTGATACTCGTACTGCTTCGGTGGTTGCGGCGTTGGATGCTCTGAAGGATGCGCAGGTTCCGGTGGATTATGTGCTGATTCATGATTGTGCTCGTGCTTTTACTCCGCCGCAGGTGTATCACCGTGTGCTTGAGGGGCTGGGTTCTGAGAGCCCGCAGGGTGTTGTGCGTGCGGTGATTCCTGTGTTGCCGGTGGTGGATACGGTGAAGACCGTGGATTCTGCTGGTTTGGTGACGGGTACTCCTTCGCGTGCGCAGATGCGTGCGGTGCAGACTCCTCAGGGTTTTGAGGTGGCTGCTCTGTTGGCGGCGCATGAGCGTAGCCGTTCCCTGCCTGCTGAGGAGGCTGAGCTGCTCACTGATGATGCGATGGCGATGGAGGCGGCGGGCGAGCCGGTGTTGACGGTTGCCGGTGATGCGGATGCGTTTAAGGTGACGACTCCGATGGATTTGCGGGTTGCTCGCGCGCTGTTTGGTGATTCTGCTGCCTAACCCTGCCGCCTAACGCCTCTTGTACCTGCCTCTGTAGTGGGGCGGGCACTGCTGCTGAGAAGATTTTCGATCGATTGAAGGGTCCTGTGATGACTGTTATTCCTCGTGTTGGTACCGGTGTTGATGTCCATGCTTTTGGTGAGGAGGGCACTCCTCTGTATATTGCTGGTCTGCATTGGCCGGGTGAGCGTGGTTTGAGCGGCCATTCTGATGGTGATGTGGTGGCTCATGCTGCCGCGGATGCTCTTTTTGCCGCCTCCGGCACGGGGGATTTGGGCTCTAATTTCGGTGTGGACCGCCCGGACATGAAGGGCGCTTCTGGCGTTCGTATTCTTTCTGAGGCTGCGGCGATTGTGCGTGCTGCTGGTTTTGAGATTGGTAATGTGAGCGTTCAGCTGGTGGGTAACCGCCCGAAGTTCTCTCCGCGCCGTGATGAGGCGAACCGTGTGCTGAGCGAGGCGGCGGGTGCCCCGGTGACGGTGATTGCGACGACTACTGATGGTTTGGGTTTGACGGGCCGCGGCGAGGGTGTGGCTGCTATTGCGACGGCGCTGGTGTATCCGCGTTCGTAGGTGTTTGGTTGCTTCGAGCCATTCTGTAACCTATCGCCGATTACCGCCCCGGTGTCCGAACCGACCCCGTAGAAACCCCGTAGAATGAGAGTGTGACTATGCGTTTTTATGATTCAGCTTCCGCGACTATTCGCGAGTTTGAGCCCGTCGTGCCCGGTGAGGCGCGTATCTATTATTGTGGTGCTACGGTGCAGGGTGAACCGCATCTGGGCCACATCCGTTCGGCGTTGGTTTTTGACCAGTTGAGCCGTTGGATGCGTTACCGCGGTTTGAAGGTGACGACGGTCCGCAATGTCACTGATATTGATGACAAGATTTTGGCGAAGTCTGCTGATTCTATGGAGCCCGGTTTTGAGGGTGAGTTCCCGAATGAGCAGTGGTGGGCGCTCGCGTACCGTTTTGAGAAGGTTTTTGCTCAGGCGTATGCGGCGCTGGGTATTGATCCGCCGACGTATGAGCCGCGCGCGACCGGTCATATTCCGGAGATGTTTGCTCTGATTCAGCGTCTGATTGATCGTGGCCACGCGTATCCTGCGCTGGATGATTCTGGTGACGTGTATTTTGATGTGCGTTCGTGGGATAAGTATGGTGCGCTGACGAATCAGAGCGTTGAGGATATGCAGGATTCTGCGGATGCTGATCCGCGCGGTAAGCGTGACCCTCGCGATTTTGCCCTGTGGAAGGGTTATAAGGAGGGCGAGCCGCTGACTGCTTCGTGGGAGTCTCCGTGGGGTCGTGGCCGTCCGGGCTGGCATCTGGAGTGCTCGGCGATGGCTGGTAAGTATTTGGGTTCGCGTTTTGATATTCACGGTGGCGGTTTGGATTTGCGTTTCCCGCACCATGAGAATGAGCTGGCGCAGTCGACTGCTGCCGGTGATGATTTCGCGAACTTCTGGATGCATAACGGCATGGTCACCTATGAGGGTGAGAAGATGTCGAAGTCTATCGGTAATACGATTTCGCCGGCGCAGATGCTGCAGATGGCTCGTCCGCTGGTGGTTCGCTATTACCTGGGTAGTGCGCATTACCGTTCGATTCTTGATTACCGTCCGTCGTCTCTGCAGGAGGCGGCAACCGCTATTGAGCGTGTTGAGGCGTTCCTTGCTGCAACTCAGGATGTGCTGAAGCCGGGTCGTGAGGTTCCGGAGGCTTTTGCTGAGGCTATGGATGATGACGTGAATATTCCACGTGCTTTGGCGGTTCTGCATGAGCAGACTCGTGCGGGTAATGCGGCGCTTGCTGCTGGTGAGGATGCTTCGGAGGCGGCTAACGCTGTGATGGCTATGGCTGAGGTTCTGGGCCTGGCGCAGCTGATGAGTTTTAATGCTGAGGGTACTTCAGGTGCTGAGCATGAGGCTCTGGATGCGCTGATTCAGGCTGTGTTGGCGGAGCGTGCTGATGCTCGTGCTCAGAAGGATTGGGCGAAGGCTGATGCGATGCGTGATCTGTTGGCGTCTGCTGGTGTGCAGGTGAAGGATGGCGCGAATGGTTCGAGCTGGAGCGTTGGCTAGAGGGTGATGTGCCCCGCGTTTGTGCGTAAGGCTTAGGTCGCGCGGGTTTCTCTCGCGTAGACTCGTATTCATTACTTTGACGAAGGAAGAGAAGAATGGCTAAGGCAGGTTCGCGCCCGGGCGCTACCAGCAAGAAGAAGGGTGCTACTAAGGGCACTGGTGGTCACGGTCGTAAGGCGCTTGAGGGTAAGGGCCCTACTCCGAAGGCTGAGGACCGCGTTTATCACAAGGCGTATAAGATGAAGCGCGCGGCGGAGCGTCGTGCTGCTACCGGTACGAACCGTAAGTTCCAGACTCGTCTGGGCGGTAAGCGTGCTAGCGATGAGCTGGTGACTGGTCGTAATGCGGTGCTTGAGGCTCTGCGTACTGAGATTCCCTCGAAGCACTTGTACATCATGAGCCGTGTTGAGGTTGATGACCGCGTTCGCGAGATCATGACTATTGCGAATAAGCGCAATATTCCGATGCTGGAGATTCCGCGTAGCGAGCTGGATCGTTTGACTGATGGTTCTGTGCATCAGGGTGTTGCGATGCAGATTCCTCCGTACAAGTACCCGGATGCGACTGACCTGGTGCTGGATACTATGGAGCGTTGGCACTCGGGTAAGCTGTCGACTCCGCCGCTGTTTGTTGCGCTGGACGGTATTACTGATCCGCGTAACCTGGGTGCGATTATTCGTAGCGTGTCCGCGTTTAGCGGTGATGGCGTGATTATTCCTGAGCGTCGTTCGGCTGCGGTGACCGCGGGTGCGTGGAAGACTAGTGCTGGTGCGGCTGCTCGTATTCCTGTTGCGATGGCGACTAATCTGACTCGCGTGATTCAGCAGGCTAAGGAGCAGGGTATTTTCGTGATTGGTCTGGATGGCGGTGGCGATATTGAGCTGCCGGCTCTGGAGCTTGCGAATGAGCCGCTGTGCGTGGTGGTTGGTTCTGAGGGTAAGGGTCTGTCCCGCCTGGTGACTGAGAACTGCGATCAGATTGTGTCGATTCCGATTGATTCTGCGATGGAGTCTTTGAACGCGGCGATGGCTGTGGGTATTACTCTGTACGATGTTTCTCGTCGTCGCGCTTCCGCGAACTAAAGTTTTGAAGCTAGCGAGCTACAGCCTGTAGCTCTGTAGTTTGAATAAGGAGGGCGCCCCCGTGAGGGGTGCCCTCCTTTTCTGTGCTCTTCTGCGCTCTCCCCATATGTAGGTGCTCATATATAGGGAGGTGCAGAACGGGGGAGTGCAGCGGTACAGAAATACGGCGGTATGAAATACAGAGATGGGGGAGGGGCGGAGCCCCTCTTCCCATCTTTTCTTCCCGTCTTCTCTTCCTATCTTCTTGATGCTGAGGGGCTCTTCTGCCCTTCTATATGGGCTCTATAGGGAGCTTCTGCAGGTTTTCGAGGTCTTTTGAAGGTTTTTAAACTTTTTTTGAAGAACTTTCGGGAGGCTTATCCTGCGTTGACTAGGGGTTTTGCTGTTCTGTTTAGGTCAGGATGAACCTAAACCCCCGTATTTGTGCTCTACTTCACCCATTTTCGGGTTGCAGGGCTGTTTGGTGGTCTGTATAGTTGTATGAGTCGCCGCGGCGAGGAGGAAAAAACGAAGAACTTCTTCGGTGTTTCTCCTAGTCAGAAGCGGTTGAACGACTTTCAATTGTATAGTGTTTTGGTTTCTTGCTTAGAAGAATCTCAGGTTGCCTGTTGGTGATGGTGGAGGAGTTTAGGGAAGAAACATTGTGGTGTGAATCACGGAAAACGGATTTGCATGGCAAACAAGACGCTGGTATAGTTGATTGAGTTGCCGCGGGAACGCGGTAACAATGAAAATAACATGAATGACCGTTCAATGGTAAGACTTCTCGAAAGAGTAAGTTGAGGTGTTGAATCGGTGTGTTGCTTGAGAACTCAATAGTGTGCTTTGTTCAATAAAATCACCGAATATGGTGATGGAAACTGAAACTAATACCAAATATTTATTTATTTGATAATCATCAAATGGTTTCAAATTTAGTCAGCTTGAGTCACGCACCCCCGTGTGTGATTCGCTGTTTGAGATCAGATTATCAAGCTTTTCTATTTTTTCAACGGAGAGTTTGATTCTGGCTCAGGACGAACGCTGGCGGCGTGCTTAACACATGCAAGTCGAACGATGAAGCCTAGCTTGCTAGGTGGATTAGTGGCGAACGGGTGAGTAATACGTGAGTAACCTACCTTTAACTCTGGGATAAGCCCGGGAAACTGGGTCTAATACCGGATACGACCAATCTCCGCATGGGGTGTTGGTGGAAAGCGTTATGTAGTGGTTATAGATGGGCTCACGGCCTATCAGCTTGTTGGTGAGGTAACGGCTCACCAAGGCGACGACGGGTAGCCGGCCTGAGAGGGTGACCGGCCACACTGGGACTGAGACACGGCCCAGACTCCTACGGGAGGCAGCAGTGGGGAATATTGCACAATGGGCGCAAGCCTGATGCAGCGACGCCGCGTGAGGGATGACGGCCTTCGGGTTGTAAACCTCTGTTAGCAGGGAAGAAGAGAGATTGACGGTACCTGCAGAGAAAGCGCCGGCTAACTACGTGCCAGCAGCCGCGGTAATACGTAGGGCGCGAGCGTTGTCCGGAATTATTGGGCGTAAAGAGCTTGTAGGCGGTTTGTCGCGTCTGCTGTGAAAGGCCGGGGCTTAACTCCGTGTATTGCAGTGGGTACGGGCAGACTAGAGTGCAGTAGGGGAGACTGGAATTCCTGGTGTAGCGGTGGAATGCGCAGATATCAGGAGGAACACCGATGGCGAAGGCAGGTCTCTGGGCTGTAACTGACGCTGAGAAGCGAAAGCATGGGGAGCGAACAGGATTAGATACCCTGGTAGTCCATGCCGTAAACGTTGGGCACTAGGTGTGGGGGACATTCCACGTTTTCCGCGCCGTAGCTAACGCATTAAGTGCCCCGCCTGGGGAGTACGGCCGCAAGGCTAAAACTCAAAGAAATTGACGGGGGCCCGCACAAGCGGCGGAGCATGCGGATTAATTCGATGCAACGCGAAGAACCTTACCAAGGCTTGACATATACTGGACCGCATCAGAGATGGTGTTTCCCTTCGGGGCTGGTATACAGGTGGTGCATGGTTGTCGTCAGCTCGTGTCGTGAGATGTTGGGTTAAGTCCCGCAACGAGCGCAACCCTCGTTCTATGTTGCCAGCACGTTATGGTGGGGACTCATAGGAGACTGCCGGGGTCAACTCGGAGGAAGGTGGGGATGACGTCAAATCATCATGCCCCTTATGTCTTGGGCTTCACGCATGCTACAATGGCCGGTACAGAGGGTTGCGATACTGTGAGGTGGAGCTAATCCCTAAAAGCCGGTCTCAGTTCGGATTGGGGTCTGCAACTCGACCCCATGAAGTCGGAGTCGCTAGTAATCGCAGATCAGCAACGCTGCGGTGAATACGTTCCCGGGCCTTGTACACACCGCCCGTCAAGTCACGAAAGTTGGTAACACCCAAAGCCGGTGGCCTAACCTTTTTGGAGGGAGCCGTCTAAGGTGGGATTGGCGATTGGGACTAAGTCGTAACAAGGTAGCCGTACCGGAAGGTGCGGCTGGATCACCTCCTTTCTAAGGAGCACATTTAGTTGGCCATGCTACCCGCGAGTGTCGGGTGGGTGGTTTTGCTCATGGGTGGAATGTTGGTTTTGGGTTGGATGAGGCGCATTGTTGGGTTTTGGGGTAACACGTGTGTGTTGTTCCTTTGTTTGCCTGGCATGGTGATGATGCAAGTGTTTTTGTTTGTGTTGTTGTTGTGTTGTGGGTTGTTGTTTGAGAACTATATAGTGGACGCGAGCATCTTCTGGAATTTGCGTTGAATCAATGCTTTGGTGTTGGTTTGATTGTTGATTTTAGATTCTTATTTTTCTTGATTGTGTGTAAGTTATTAAGGGCACACGGTGGATGCCTTGGCATTAAGAGCCGATGAAGGACGTGTGAATCTGCGATAAGCCTCGGGGAGCCGATAACTGGGCTGTGATCCGAGGATTTCCGAATGGGGAAACCTGGCTCATCTTCATGGTGAGTTACCGCCAGCTGAATGTATAGGCTGGTTGGGGGGAACGCGGGGAAGTGAAACATCTCAGTACCCGCAGGAAGAGAAAATAAAGTAATGATTCTGTGAGTAGTGGCGAGCGAAAGCGGAAGAGACTAAACCTGTGGTGTGTGATAGCGGTTAGGCGTTGCATCATGGGGGTTGTGGGAGTCACAGTGGCAGTTCTAACTGGCTGCCGGCATGATGTTCAGGATGGTAGGTGAACGACTTGGAATGGTCGGCCGTAGAGGGTGAGAGTCCCGTAATCGAAATTGTTCTGTCCGTGGTGTGGCCACCCGAGTAGCACGGGGCTCGTGGAATCTCGTGTGAATCTGCCAGGACCACCTGGTAAGTCTAAATACTTCTTAGTGACCGATAGTGAATCAGTACCGTGAGGGAATGGTGAAAAGTACCCCGGGAGGGGAGTGAAATAGTACCTGAAACCGTGTGCTTACAAGCCGTTGGAGCCTTTTGGGGTGACAGCGTGCCTTTTGAAGAATGAGCCTGCGAGTTAGTGTTATGTCGCGAGGTTAACCCGTGTGGGGTATCCGTAGCGAAAGCGAGTCTGAATAGGGCGTTTGAGTGGCATGACCTAGACCCGAAGCGGAGTGATCTATCCATGGCCAGGTTGAAGCGACGGTAAGACGTCGTGGAGGACCGAACCCACTTCAGTTGAAAATGGAGGGGATGAGCTGTGGATAGGGGTGAAAGGCCAATCAAACTCTGTGATAGCTGGTTCTCCCCGAAATGCATTTAGGTGCAGCGTTACGTGTTTCTTGCCGGAGGTAGAGCTACTGGATGGCCGATGGGCCTTCACGGGTTACTGACGTCAGCTAAACTCCGAATGCCGGTAAGTGAGAGCGTAGCAGTGAGACAGTGGGGGATAAGCTTCATTGTCGAGAGGGAAACAGCCCAGACCACCAACTAAGGCCCCTAAGCGTGTGCTAAGTGGGAAAGGATGTGGAGTTGCTTAGACAACCAGGAGGTTGGCTTAGAAGCAGCCATCCTTGAAAGAGTGCGTAACAGCTCACTGGTCAAGTGATTCTGCGCCGATAATGTAGCGGGGCTCAAGTACACCGCCGAAGTTGTGGCAATGACCCTTTGGGGTTGTTGGGTAGGGGAGCGTCGTGTGGCCGGTGAAGCTGCGGTGTAAACCAGTGGTGGAGGCTATGCGAGTGAGAATGCAGGCATGAGTAGCGAAAGATGAGTGAGAAACTCATCCGCCGGATGATCAAGGGTTCCAGGGTCAAGTTAATCTGCCCTGGGTTAGTCGGGGCCTAAGGCGAGGCCGACAGGCGTAGTCGATGGATAACGGGTTGATATTCCCGTACCGGTGAAAAACCGCCCATACTGATATTGTGATGCTAACCATGCGAAGCATGATGTGCAGGCTTTTGTTTGTGTGTTGTGTGGGTTGTGGGACCCGATCTTTGGAGGTAAACGTGTTAACAGGTGTGACGCAGGAAGGTAGCCAAGCCACGCGATGGTTGTCGTGGTCTAAGCGTGTAGGGTTGTCGGTTGTTAAATGCGCCGGCTGTGTGCCTGAGACGTGATGGGACCCCGTTTTTGGGGGATTTGGTGATCCTATGCTGCCGAGAAAAGCATCGGCGTGAGGTTTTAGCCGCCCGTACCCTAAACCGACACAGGTGATCAGGTAGAGAATACTAAGGCGATCGAGAGAATCATGGTTAAGGAACTCGGCAAAATGCCCCCGTAACTTCGGGAGAAGGGGGACCTTGAGCGTGATGGGCATTTGCTGCCTGGAGCGTGTATGGGTCGCAGAGACCAGGGGGAAGCGACTGTTTATCAAAAACACAGGTCCGTGCGAAGTCGTAAGACGATGTATACGGACTGACTCCTGCCCGGTGCTGGAAGGTTAAGAGGATTGGTTAGCCTTTTTTGGGCGAAGCTGAGAATTTAAGCCCCAGTAAACGGCGGTGGTAACTATAACCATCCTAAGGTAGCGAAATTCCTTGTCGGGTAAGTTCCGACCTGCACGAATGGAGTAACGACTTCCCTACTGTCTCAACCATGAACTCGGCGAAATTGCAGTACGAGTAAAGATGCTCGTTTCGCGCAGCAGGACGGAAAGACCCCGTGACCTTTACTATAGTTTGGTATTGGTGTTTGGTTTGGCTTGTGTAGGATAGGTGGGAGACTGTGAAGCATGGACGCTAGTTTGTGTGGAGTCGTTGTTGAAATACCACTCTGGTCAATCTGGATGTCTAACTTCGGGCCATGATCTGGTTCAGGGACAGTGCCTGATGGGTAGTTTAACTGGGGCGGTTGCCTCCTAAAGTGTAACGGAGGCGCCCAAAGGTTCCCTCAGCCTGGTTGGCAATCAGGTGTTGAGTGTAAGTGCACAAGGGAGCTTGACTGTGAGACTGGCAGGTCGAGCAGGGACGAAAGTCGGGACTAGTGATCCGGCGGTACGTTGTGGAACGGCCGTCGCTCAACGGATAAAAGGTACCTCGGGGATAACAGGCTGATCTTGCCCAAGAGTCCATATCGACGGCATGGTTTGGCACCTCGATGTCGGCTCGTCGCATCCTGGGGCTGGAGTCGGTCCCAAGGGTTGGGCTGTTCGCCCATTAAAGCGGTACGCGAGCTGGGTTCAGAACGTCGTGAGACAGTTCGGTCCCTATCCGCTGCGCGCGTTGGAAATTTGAGAAAGGCTGTCCTTAGTACGAGAGGACCGGGACGGACGAACCTCTGGTATGTCAGTTGTACCGCCAGGTGCATGGCTGATTGGCTACGTTCGGGAGGGATAACCGCTGAAAGCATCTAAGCGGGAAGCCTGTTTCGAGATGAGATTTCCTGGCACTTTGGTGTGTGAGGCTCCTTATAGATGATGAGGTTGATAGGCCGGGTATGGAAGCGGGGACTGAAGACTCGTGGAGTTGACTGGTACTAATAGGCCGAAGGCTTACTTTTTCGAGATGTTTGTTGTTTGCGTTCACTGTATGGTTTTTGGATAATAACCCTGGGCTTCCTTCGGGAAGTTGAGGCTTTTTATTCGGAAATTTTGAATAACGAAGTTATTCGCTAGATTTTCCGTGGTTATAGCAAGAGGGAAACGCCTGGTTCCATTCCGAACCCAGAAGCTAAGACTCTTTGCGCCGATGGTACTGCACTTTTGTGGGTGTGGGAGAGTAGGTCGCCGCGGGTTTTTTATTCAAGAGGGGAAGACCTTATAGGTCTTCCCCTCTTTTTGTGTACCCAAAAACTCTTAGAATGAAAACTCCTGGACGAAAGAAACCTAACTCATCAGAGATGCAGAGGTTTAGAGACTCAGCTGAGAAGCAGAGGAACAGGGGACGCAACCTAGACAGCCTGCCAGCCTTGATGCAGGGGCGACGAGATGGGGAGTTCACAGATCCGCCTGAATGACGAAGCAGAGGGCACGGTGGAGAAACTCTTGGTACCTTAACAACAAGAGCAATCCACATCTCTACCCGAGCGAATAGAGAACACGCAAAGGAGCATCATCATGGCTGATGAGAAGAGCATCTACGAACGCTGGAGCGAAGAACGCCTCGACCCGCCCTTCCCCAAAGAATGGGGGCTGGATGAAGAAGACGAAGCCGAGTTGCTCTGGCCCATCTGGCCCCTGCTGTTCATGGGTGAATCTGATACTGAGCAGTACGTAGAAACCATTACCGATTATGTGATGGACGTACTCGGTCTGGAATACGATGGGGAGAACGAAGACAGCAAGCTCTGGGAGAAGCGCGTAGAGGACTACGTGGAAGAGCTCATCAAGCGTCGTCGTGCCTTTGCTGCTGAGCTGGGCATTACCCCCGAAATGCAGAAGAACTCCAACCTCAACCGTGCCTTCGCAGCGCTGGAAGAAGAAGGAGTCATTGCACGACAGAACTTCACCTGCTGCGGTACCTGCGCATCCGCAGAAATCTGGGACGAAATGGATGATAGCCGTGATTGGAAGGGATACATCTACTTCCATGAGCAGGACACTGAAAGCCTCGCTGAGAGCGGCGGAACCTACATCGGTTTCGGTTCCTTCCTCGCTTACCCCAGGGACGAAGAAAAATGGAATACCCTGAGCGATGCGCAGAAGGAAGAGATTAGGGCCCTTCACGAGAAGCTCTCCGCACAGTTGCTGCGAGAGACGGTTATTCCCGTACTGGAGAAGCACGGCCTGAGCGTGAAGTGGAATGGTAACTACAACACCCGCCCCTTCATTGGGGGAGTGGAAGTCTACAACATTCCCTAACGGCTGGTGAGCTGAACCGGGTGGGTGCCTCGGCGTAGCTTGTGGCAGGGGAGGAACCTCCCAGAGCTACGAAAGTTTACGAGGAAAATAAGCTGAGAGCGTGAGAATAGACATCACAGTATCTCAGTCAGAGTATTAACTAGCCGATAAGGCACCCATTCGGTAGGCTAGACGGGTAGCGCGGTACATCCACACTAGAGAAAAGACAGAACCTATCCACATGATAGGAACTGCTCGACATACCTTTCAGTTGCTATACGTAGCAGGAAGCTGAGCTTTAGAACGCCCGGCAGAGATCAGAAGGCGCCGAGCTCAGACGAGCACTGGCACTCTGAACCTCTGCCCTGATGGGTGCGTACTCCATAAGGAGTAGGCTAGAAGAAGTGGACGAACCGCCACCCATATTCCCAACCAAAGGAGCAGGCATGTCGACCGACGCCCGCGAAAAAGCCCGCCAGATTGCGGCCCAGCAGGCCAAGAAGAGCCCCAGCCAGGCAAGCCGCCGCTGGCTCCAGTTCGGCGTACTCGCCGTGGTCCTCATCATCGTAGGTATCATCGGCTTCGTCGTAGTCAACGGCAACAAGAACACCAAGGTAGCAGAAAGCGGCCCGGTGCCCTCCAGCGCCAACGAATACGGTGGCATTGTGCTGACCAAGGACGGCATCGTCCAGAACTCCTCCACCCAGGAGAACCGCGACTTCAAGCAGCTCGCAACCTCGACCTCCTCCGTGACCCCCATGGTCAACGGAACCGCAGCAGCAGTCAACACCATGCCCCCGGGCGTGCAGACCGCTGAAGAGGCATCCAAGAACGGCCAGCCCGTACGCGTGACCATCTTCCAGGACTACAACTGCGTGCACTGTGCAGAGTTTGAGAAGAAGTACGGTGAGGAAATCCAGAAGCTCGTCGAAGACGGCACCATCACCCTGGAAATCCGTAACCTGACCTTCCTGGACCGTTCCTCGCCCACCGCATACTCCGCACGTAACGCGGCAGCAGCATACTCCGTGGCAAACCAGGTCAGCACCCACGACTTCCTGAACTACCAGCGTGAGATCTTCACCCACCAGGGCAGCGGCGACATGAACAACCAGCAGATCGCCGACATTGCTTCGAAGTACCACGCCTCCATCGGCTCCGATATGAACGATGGCAAGTGGCGCCCCTTCGTGGACGTGGTCAACGCTGAATCCGCAAAGAACGGTATTAAGGGTACCCCCACCGTCTTCGTTGATGGTGACCAGTACACCAGCAACGACTTCAGCACCTTCCTGAAGGAAAAGATCGAAGCTAAGAAGAAGTAACCGCTTCGATACAGGAAAACCCGGTAACCTCCACGCGAGGCTACCGGGTTTTTCCATACACGGTGATGAGTACGAGGGGTGGGTGAGCAGCATACAGAGGTGGTGCTCATAAGGGGTAAAACGAAGGAAACGAACATACTATCACCCCATAATTTAGAAGTATTCTCAACCAAACCCTAAAAGAACAACTAAGCAGACTCAACCAAGAGAATAAGGTACACTGGACAGGTTGCCTCCTTAGCTCAGTTGGCCAGAGCATCTGTCTTGTAAACAGAGGGTCACCGGTTCGAATCCGGTAGGGGGCTCAGAAAAATCCTGGTTCGCACCAGCCTCATAGCAGAGGTGCGGATCAGGATTTTATTGTACGAGTGTCCTGTAGTGTCTAAGGGACCCGCACTAGCACATCGACATCCATCCTGAGGAACCGAGAATGTCTGAAACCTCCGGAACCCCGCAGGCTCCCGCCTCGCAGGGAACCTACACCACCGCCCCGCGCAGCATCAAAGCACGCGAAGCCAGCGACTACCCCCTCGAAGAGTTCATCGAATCGCGAGGATTCCGCCCTGAAATTCAGGGCCTGCGAGCCTTCGCCGTGCTCCTCGTGGTGCTCTATCATGTCTGGGTCGGCAAAGTCTCCGGCGGCGTGGACGTCTTCCTCTTCATCTCCGCCTTCCTGCTCTCGCTCTCCTTCATGCGCAAGATCAACGAAGGCAAACCCCTCAATCTCTTCAGCTACTGGATGCACGTCTTCCAGCGACTGCTACCCGTAGCCACCGTGGTTATCGCGGGTACCACCATTGCGTCCTTCTTCGTGCTCGCGCCCAGTCGCTGGTCGCAAACCGTAACCGACGCAAGGAGCTCCCTGTTCTACTTCCAGAACTGGAACCTCGCGTTCAGCTCCGTAGACTACTACGCCCAAAACGCCTCCGTGAAGTCACCCTTCCAGCACTTCTGGTCGCTCTCCATCCAGGGACAGATCTTCATCATCTGGCCCCTGCTCTTCGCCGCAGTAGCCTACGTCGTGCACCGATTCCGCGGGAACCTCTTCACCACCGCGGTATTCATCTTCAACACGGTGTTCGTCGCATCCCTGACCTTCTCCATCGTCGAAACCGACACCAACCAGGGATTCGCCTACTTCGACACCCGCACCCGCCTGTGGGAATTTGCCATCGGCACCCTGCTGGCAATGCTCACCCTCAAGTGGAAGGCACCCGAAAAGGCTCGAGTGGTTATGGGCTGGGTCGGTATCATCGGTCTGGTCACCTGTGGCGCAATCCTGCCCGTTGAACGAGCATTCCCCGGCTACCTGGCGCTCTGGCCCGTGATCTCCGGTGCGCTCGTCATCATGGCAGGCCGCACCAACAGCCGCTGGGGCATCGATCGACTGCTGGTCTCCGCACCCCTGCAGAACCTCGGCAACATCTCCTACGCCCTGTACCTGGTGCACTGGCCCATCCTCATCCTCTACAGCAGCGCCGTCGGTACCTCCCGCGTGAACTTCATCGAAGGTGCTGTCATCATCCTTACCTCCATCGGCCTGGCATGGTTGCTCATCCGCTTCGTCGAGAAGCCGCTGCGCTACCGCAAGGACCCCTTCGTACCCTGGCTCATGATGAAGATGCGCTTCAAGACCATCTTCTCGGTCAAGACCTGGGCAGACCAGCTCGCCTTCATCCTCGCGATCTTCCTGGTCGCAGGTGTACCCCTGGTAGCCGCACAGGCATGGGTAGGCTACCGCAACACCCAGTCCGAGCAGAACGCCGAACTGCAGGTACAGACCGCCAGCGAAAACTACCCCGGCGCCCGCGCTATCGGCGGCGCCCAGCAGGGACTCATTGACAACCCCATCCCCTCCGGTGGTGACGTCAAAACCCAGTTCGACGGACTGAGCGACCCCTGCGTTGGCAGCTTCGCGCCCTCCGACCCGGCACTCGCCAAGTACTGCAGCCTGCAGAAGTACGGACCCGAGGACGCACCGCTGACCGTGGTCATCGGTAACTCCCACGCCGAACAGGCGCTGAGCATCTTCAAGCCCATCGCAGAACAGACCAAAACCAACCTGCAGACCTACCTGCTCGGTGGCTGCCAGTACCCGGTCCGCGCCGTCAACGCCAGCAACGAATGCTCGGAATTCAACACCAAGATGACCGAGGAAATTCTCAAGCGTAAGCCGCAGACCGTGGTGCTCATCGCCACCGTTGCCCAGGCACGCTCGAACGACGAACGAGTCGACCCGAGCCTCGATGAGACGGTCCGCCGCCTCACCGAAGCAGGAGTCCAGGTCATTGGCCTGCGCGATAACCCGCGCTTCGAGTACAACATCTACGAATGCGCTCAGAAGGCCGGCGCCGACAAGAGCTCCTGCGCACGACCCGCAAGCGACAAGTACGCCGCAGAAAACCCTGCAAAGGAAATCTTCGACAAGTACCGCAACCAGGGTGCCGTCATGGTGGACCTGAAGGACGTGTACTGCCCGGACGGCATGTGCAGCCCCGTGGTTGGAAACATCTACGTCTACATCGATGACAACCATGTCTCCAAGACCTACAGCCGCACCATGGCTCAGGAAGTCTTCCAGCGTGCAGCGGAAGGCGGCTGGCTCGTCAACGGAAAAGTGAACTTCTAAAGTTCGCCGATATAGCGGATCCCCCGTGCTGTTCTACAGAAGTGTGAACGGTTCGGGGGATTCGCTATATTCTGACCCGAAATTAGGATAGGCTAAGTTAGGAGGCTCCCGGGAAAAGCCTTAGAGAAGAAAGGACGCCATGAAAGAAATCACCGAACGCACCCTCAAAGTAGAGAACGTCAGCCTCGGCTACGGCGAAACCACCATCGTCAAAGACCTCTCCCTCGAATTCCCGAAGGGCAAAGTTACCGCCATCATCGGCCCCAACGGCTGCGGTAAATCCACCCTGCTACGCGGTGTCTCCCGACTACTCAAGCCGCTCAACGGCGACTTCACCCTCGACGGCAAACCCACCCACGAATACTCCATGAAGGGCTTCGCCCGCATGGTTGGGCTCATGCCCCAGCATCCCATCGCCCCCGAAGGAATTACCGTAGCCGACCTCGTCTCCCGAGGACGCTACCCCTACCAGGGACTCTTCAAACGCAATAGCGCCGAAGATGATGAGGCGGTCGCCTGGGCACTAGAAGCCACCGACACCATGTCCCTCGCCGAACGACAGGTCACCGAACTCTCTGGCGGCCAACGTCAGCGCGTCTGGATTGCCATGGCGCTCGCCCAAGAAACCGACATCCTACTGCTGGACGAGCCGACCACGTACCTCGACCTGGCACACCAGGTGGAGCTACTCGACCTACTCTCGGACCTCAACGAGCAACGCGGCACCACCATGATCATGGTGCTGCACGAACTGAACCTAGCTGCCCGAGTCGCCGATTACCTCGTCGCTATGAAGGACGGCTCCATCGTCGCTCAAGGCGAAGCACACGAAGTGCTCACTCGCGAGAACCTGCACACCATCTTTAGCCTGAAGGCCGAGGTCGCGGACCCGTTTAACGACGGCAGTGTAGTGGTGGTACCCCATCCCCGGAGTGTGTCCACCGTTGCCGGTTCAGCTGTCGCATCCTAAGAAACCCCTGCTCATATCTGATGAAGCGCCCATAACAGTGGGATACTGGAAGGCAGGACGCACCGAAAGCTAAGCGAAGAAGCCGGTACACCGCGCGGGTGTGCCGGCTTCTTCCACAGAAGGGTCATTCTCTATAGAGGCCCGGAAAGAAGAACACAATGACGACCCCGCTCCTAGACCCCAACGGCAAGCTCAACGGTGAATCAGTACGCTACGTGGCAATCGGCGACTCCTTCACCGAAGGCGTGGGCGACGTTGACCGCCGCCGCCCCAACAGCTTGCGCGGCTGGGCAGACCGCGTTGCCGAAGGCCTCGGTGCAGTAGACCCGCAGGCGCAGTACGCAAACCTCGCCATCCGCGGCCGCCTGCTCATTCCCATTCTCGAAGAGCAGCTGCCGGCAGCCCTGGAGCTGAAGCCCAACCTCGTCACCTTCTACGGCGGCGGCAACGACATCATGCGACCCAACGTGGATATTGACCAGCTCATGACCCACGTAGACGAAGCCTTCGCCACCCTGCGCGGCGAAGGAATCGAAGTGCTTACCGTAACCGGCCTGGATGTACAGGGCCAGGGCCCCTTCGCCCGTACCCGCGGCCGTACCGCCACCTACAACGAGCTACTGCGCGGTATCGCCGAAGACCACGGCGTGCACATTATCGACTACTGGCGCTGGAACGACTTCCTCGACTGGCGTCTGTGGGCTGACGATCGCCTGCACATGAACGACCTCGGCCACGAACGCTTCGCATCCCGAGTGCTGGCGCAGCTCGGCCTGCCCGGTGTGGTCACCGAATCGGTACTGCCCCCGGAGGTGCAGCTGACCGCCCGCGAGAAGATCGAGCAGGAGGCACGCTGGATCCGCGAGTTTGCCCTGCCGTGGATCGGTCGCCGCCTGAAGGGCACGAGCTCCGGGGACGGTGTGACCCCCAAGTACCCGGACTGGGTTCCTGCGGCAAGCCTTAAAAACTAACGCCCTTAAGAACTAATGCTCAGGGGGGCGCGTTACGGCGTAAAACTGTAGGCCGGGGGAGCGCCCTGTGCTGTATCTGTACCGTATTTGTGCCCGCATCTACGCCGTAACTGGAACGGTAAATCCGCCGTTACCCGTACCGTTGCAAACCCGTAAACCGCCCTTTAAAACCGGGGCGGAAGCGTTAAAACGAGAGTTAAAAGCTCTTTAAACGCGTATTTAAGCCCGTTTAACAGCCCTGCGCACACCGCAAGAATCGGTGGCGCGGGGCTGTTTAAGGCTTAAATCCGGCTTAAGCTGTTAATCTCACAACATGAATTTCACTAGTGTAATTTATCCCCGGTCACATAGAGAACATCCGTTCTTAAAAAGGCGTATTAACGCCTGACTAGGGGCGTTAAAGAATCCCTTAAAAACATCTGGACTTGCAAAAACACCCATTTTTGGTAGAATGGGTAGGTATGTTTGCCGCCCGGCGGCAGGCGTGCATCCGCGAATCGAGCGCCTCGCTTAAATGGGGCGCAATCAGCTCAGAACACCGAGATTCCGCGGATTTTTAAGGCAAAATCCGGCGTGCAGGCTTGCACGAACCCCCGTATTTACCTAGAATTTAACGCTGTTCGTAGTGGTGGAAACGCCTCTCGACACTAATAAGCTTCACCGTTTTTCCCGCGGCGGGGATCGATGCGTGGCCTCTCACCCACGTGACGATCTCAAACACTCTAGCCCGGCGAATAACCCGGTGCTTCTACATTGGTGGCGGGACGCTCACGAGTAACATCGACTGCGTACCGTCATAAAAGTCAATCAATAAAGGAGTGAAACATGGCAGCAGTCTGCCAGGTGACCGGAGCTGTTCCCGGCTTTGGACACAGCATTTCGCACTCGCATCGCCGCAACAAGCGTCGATTCGACCCGAACGTTCAGAAGAAGACCTACTGGGTTCCTTCGCTGCGTCGTAAGGTAACCCTGAACGTGTCCGCTAAGGGCATCAAGGTTATCGATGCTCGTGGCATCGATGCCGTTGTTGCAGAAATCATCGCACGCGGGGAGAAGATCTAGTAAATGGCATCCAAGGCTAAGGACCTCCGTCCTATCATCAAGCTCAAGTCCACTGCTGGCACCGGTTACACCTACGTGACCCGTAAGAACCGCCGCAACAACCCCGACCGTATGGTGCTGAAGAAGTACGACCCCGTCGTTCGCAAGCACGTTGACTTCCGAGAGGAGCGCTAAGAATGGCTAAGAAGTCCAAGATCGCTCGCAACGAGCAGCGCAAGGTCATCGTCGCTCGCTACAACGAGAAGCGTATCGCGCTGAAGAAGACCCTGATCGACGAGAACGCTACCCCCGAGGAGCGCGAAGCAGCACGCGTGGCACTGCAGAAGCTGCCCCGCAACGCTTCCCCCGTTCGCGTGCGTAACCGCGACCAGATCGACGGCCGCCCCCGCGGTACCTTCCAGAAGTTCGGTATCTCCCGCGTGCGCTTCCGCGAGATGGCACACCGCGGCGAGCTGCCCGGTATCACCAAGTCCAGCTGGTAAATCTGGTATTTTAGTTCCTAAACGGTTTTCCGTCGTCACCGACGGTCACTCGCTTTAGACTCAAACCTTAAGTCTCTGGAAGGGGCACCCTAATGGCTAAGAACCGTACCGAACTCGTTGCAGAGGTTGCAGAGAAGTCTGGCAAGAGCCAGGCAACCGTGAATGCAGTCCTCGACGCAGTGTTCCAGGTTTTCGAGTCTTCCGTCTCCAAGGGCGAGAAGATCACCATCCCCGGTTGGATGGCAATCGAGCGCACCGACCGTGCAGCTCGTACCGGCCGTAACCCGCAGACCGGCGAAACCATCCAGATTCCCGCCGGTCACGGCGTGAAGCTGACCGCAGGCTCCAAGCTGAAGGCAGCAGTCGCTAAGAAGAAGTAATTCTTGAGACTTTGAATCTGATAAAAGACCCTCACCTTTATGGTGGGGGTCTTTTATTATGTTCGAATGCTTATCCCCTTGGTCTATGGATGTACGTGGTGGGGAAGATGGCGAGGCGGGGGCTGGGGCGGTGCACGTAGTGAGGAGAGTGCGCGAGGTTGGTCTTCAGGACCTTAACCTTCAACTCGAGCTATAAAACACAGAAAGTAGCCCGGTTTCATAGGAGAAGCTATGATGTGCCACAGAAAAATAAAGAAAATTTATACATGTGAGTAGAAAGCTATGCATAAGCTGAGCGAAAAACCGCGAATATGAAACCCTGCTGGGAAAAATACTTATACATTGCCGCCCGAACACAGCTTAAACACAGCAAACTAAAGCTCAATCTTAGACTCACACCCTAAGCTGGAGTCACCGGCGAAGGAAAAGCCACACACTATACGCAACGGCTCCACCCTCCCAACCGGGAAAACAACCATACAAACCCCGGACGATTGACCTTCCGGGACTCACTAGGAGAACCACCTCATGGCACGCCATGCTCAGCGTACTTCCGCACCGCCCACCAACCACCGCCTCCGCACCGGCGCAGCCGCACTGTCCATCGCGGCAATCGCAGCACTGGGCCTGAGCGCCTGCGGTGCACAGAACACCTCCAACCCGGCACCCACCGCAACCGCAACCGCCAAGGCATCCTCCACCGCTGACGCAGCGGTCAACGCAGGCAACGGCAAGGTCACCGTCAAGGCAAGCGACGCAGCCTCCCCGAGCGCCACCGCAAGCAGCTCCCAGGGTACCGTCACCGTCACCGAAGACGGCGTGACCGTCAACGGCGCCGACGGTACCGGCGTCACCGCAGACGCTAGCGGCAACGCAACCGTCAACGGCGGCACCGCAGCTAACGGTTCGGCATCCAACAACTCCGGCTCCTCCGCAAAGGTCGACGAGAAGGCCGGCGAGACCACCGCCAAGAGCGGCTCGAATGGCTCCAGCACCGTGACCGTCGACAGCGGAACCGTCAGCGCAGCCAACGGCTACACCCTCATCGAAATCAAGACCGACGGCGGCTGGTCCTACCACACCCCCAACGGTGACATCGTTGATGTGGAAGCTGACGGCTCTTGGGAACGCGTCGGTCCCAGCGGCAACGTAGAGGTGAATGCAGACGGCTCCTGGGAGCTCGTCGGAACCTCCGGTGTTGTCGAAGTGAAGGCTGATGGCTCCTGGGATCGGACCGGTCATGGCGACTTCCAGGTACCTGCCGTACCCGTCAAGCCCGCCGGTGCTGGCGCTGACCCCGTCAAGCCCGTCACCCCCCGCCGCTAAGAAGCTGGCTGACGAGCCGAGCGAAAACATGGGGCTATCCCACTCGCTAGAATGCGGATAAACGCCCACGCGCCCGGATAATCACACCCAAACTCGATAGAATTAACGCGGTTGGTTACACCGATAATCGTTATGGAATCCCACAAGGATCCTGCGCACGACGCGAATACGTCGCCAACTAGCCGCACCATACTCAACAACCACAAGGAGAAACAATGGCAATCGCCCCCGCAATGAAGAAGACCACCGCTGTTCTGTCTATCGCTTTCGCAGGCGCACTGGGCCTGAGCGCATGCGGCTCCCAGTCCTCTTCCACCACCACTACCGCGACTGCATCCGCATCCGCTTCGGCAACTGCGTCCGCAAGCGCATCGGCTAAGGCATCCTCTGCGGCAACCACCTCGGCAGCTTCCGCTTCCGCTACTGCAGACGTGAAGGTTGACAAGGACGGCAACGTCACCGTCAAGGCTAACGACGGCGAAGGCAACTCCGCAGACGTGAAGGTCGGCGCAGACGGCAAGGCATCCGTAGACGCTAAGGACTCCGAGGGTAACTCCTCCAAGGTAGAGTCCGACGAAAAGGGCACCAAGGCTGAGTCCAAGGACTCCGAGGGTAACTCCTCCTCCACCGTTGAGGGCGACGTTATCGTTTCCGAGGACGGCGGCTGGTCCATTCAGGGTGACGAAGGTCAGGTAGCTGTACAGGCTGACGGCTCCTGGAGCCGCCAGGACGCAAACGGCCAGGTCGCAGTCAAGGCTGACGGCTCCTGGAGCATCCAGGCTAACAGCGGCCTGCAGGCAACCGTGGACGCATCCGGTGAAGTGACCTCCATCGTTGGCGGCGAGAAGGCAGACCTGAAGGCTCCGGCAGTTCCCGCAAAGCCCGCACAGGCTAAGGTCGCCCCCGTCAAGCCCGCACAGCCCAAGTAAGCTGTAAAGAGCTAACAGCGGCTTGTGGCGCTCGTAGAGCGTGACAGTCCGTGACTTATGAAGACGCCCCGTGCGCATCCGATAGTGATGCGTGCGGGGCCGTTTTGCGTCTTCAAGTTGCGCTGAACTCCTAGGGAAAATAGGAAGCTTCGCATAACTGTTGTTAGGATTAGGGAGGCGCTCAGAATCTAGCTCTCACTCAACTCTCACTCAACAAACAACCACACTATAGGTCTCCCCGGCATAGCACGGGGATCTACCAGAAAAGAGAACACAGTGAAGAAGTCTATGGCTGTTCTGTCCCTGAGCCTCGCCGCAACCTTCGGTCTTGCAGCCTGCGGCGGCAACTCCGGCACCAACTCTAACTCCTCCGCATCGGCAAGCGCATCTGCTTCTGCAACCGCAGGTAGCTCGAGCGCCTCCTCCAGCGCGTCTGCCTCGGCGAGCGCATCGGCTACCGCTTCCGCAACCGCAGGTAGCTCGAGCGCCTCCGCTAAGGAATCCGAAAGCCAGAAGAGTGGACTGTCGGGTGCTTCCGCCATGCCTACGGACCCCACCGATAGCAACTACGGTCCGCAGCTATACGCGCATTACAAGGAAGCCGTCGAAGAGGCTAAGAAAGACCGCTCCGCCAAGAAGACTACGAACACTGAAGGTAACGTGTACACTGCCTCTGACGGAAGCATCGCTGTTGTCGAAGCTAAGAACGGTAACTACATCAGCATTGAGAATGACGGTAGTTGGGTACGTGTGACCCCTGAAGGTGAGGTTGCCGCCGTGACTGATAAGGGCGGCTGGGTTGCCGTCAAGCCTAACGGTGAAGTAATTAGCGTTGATGAGAATGGTGCGGCTTCCATTATGAACGTTAAGACCTCGGAGGTTTCGGGCGACTACCAGTCCCTGGAGCTGCCCAAGCCCCCGGCTCCTGTGGGAGACCTGCCTGCCCCGAAGAATCCCGTTAAGCCGACCAGCATGGCTACGAGCTAAACGTATCCACCACTTAGCTGGCGACTAGCTAGACCTGTTTGCCCCGTGCGCTTCCGACCGTGATGCGTGCGGGGCGCTTTTATATACCCACACGCCACCCGCAATGTGACTTAATATGACAGGTCGTTAAGCCCCCAAGTCACAAAGCTCAACTCCCAGCGAACCACCCACCCCACGCTGGCATAATGGGGACAGCAAACCAACGCGCCCACACACGGCGCACCCAACAGGAGAGAAAACCATGAGCGAGAACACCACCCGCAGCGTACGCGTGCGCGCCAGCGAACTCGAAGGCCGAGCCTGGCTCAACACCGGCGACAAAAACCTCACCCTGCAGGATCTTCGCGGCAAAATCGTTATTCTCGACTTCTGGACCCTCTGCTGCATCAACTGCCTGCACGTCCTCGACGAACTACGCCCCCTCGAAGAAGAATTCTCCGACGTACTCGTCACCGTCGGCGTACACAGCCCCAAATTCGAGCACGAAGCCGACCCCGTAGCGCTCGCCGCAGCCGTCGACCGCTACCACATCACCCACCCCGTACTCGACGACCCCGAACTGACCACCTGGCAGGCATACACCGCCCGCGCATGGCCCACCCTCGTCGTCGTCGACCCCGAAGGCTACATCGTCGCCCACCTCTCCGGCGAAGGCCACGTACAGGGCCTCACCTCCCTCGTACGCGAACTCGTCGCAGAACACGAAGCGAAGGGCACCCTACACCGCGGCGACGGCCCCTACGTACCCCGCCCCAAGGCAGCCGGCACCTACGCCTTCCCCGGCAAAGCCATCGAACTGCCCGCCGAATTCGGCCCCGCAAACCTCTTCGGCAACCGCGAACGTACCTACCTCGTCGCAGACAGCGCACGCCACCGCATCCTGCAGGTAGCAGCCGACCTCAACACCGTCATCAACACCTACGGTGGCGGCGATGACCCCATCAACCACCCCGTCAAGGGCCACGTTGACGGCACCGGCACCGAAGCACGCTTCAACGAACCCGCCGGCCTCGCCCTCGTACCCGAAAACCTGCGCGAACAGCTCGGCTACGACGTGCTCGTCGCCGACACCGTCAACCACCGCCTGCGCTCCCTCAACCTGCGCACCGGCGAAGTGCGCACCCTCGCAGGCAACGGCGTGCAGCGCGTCATCGACGGCGACAACGCCATCACCGGCGACCCCAACCACATCCCCGCCGGCGTACCCGCCACCGACATTGCGCTCTCCTCGCCCTGGGACGCCGTCTACTCCCGCGAAGCCGGCCAGTTCATCATCGCCATGGCAGGTACCCACCAGCTCTTCGGCTACGAACCCGTCACCGGCGCCGTCAGCATCTTCGCAGGCTCCGGCGTTGAAGGCCTCGCCGACGGCCCCGCCGCCGACGCCTGGTTCGCCCAGCCCTCCGGCATCATCGAAGCACGCGACGGCAGCCTCTGGGTCGCATGCTCCGAAACCAGCGGCCTGCGCCACATCACCTTCACCGACAACGGCGTACAGGTCACCTCCGCCGTCGGCAAGGGCCTGTTCGACTTCGGCTTCGTCGACGGCGACTCCGACACCGCCCGCATGCAGCACCCCCTCGGCCTGACCGAGCTGCCCGACGGATCCATCGCAGTCGCCGACACCTACAACGGCGCCATCCGCCGCTGGGACCCCGCAACCGGCACCCTCGGCACCCTCGAACGCGGCCTCGACGAACCCTCCGACCTGCTCGTCGAAGAAGCACCCGGCGAAGAACCGCGCCTCATCATCGTCGAAACCAACGCCCACCAGCTCGTGCGCGCCTCCATCCCCGCCAAGGCACAGCACGTCGACGAAGGCGCCATCACCACCGCACGCCCCTCCACCAAGCTCACCGGCGGCACCCTCGAATTCACCTCACGATTCACCGTGCCCACCGGCCAGAAGCTCGACACCCGCTGGGGCGACCCCACCCAGCTGAAGATCTCATCCACCCCCGAGAACTTCATCCTGGAAGGCGCCGGCACCTCCACCGGACTGACCCGCACCCTCGTACTCAACCCCGAAATCACCGAGGCAGTCCTGCACATCACCGCTCGCGCCGCCGCCTGCGACGGCACCCCCGACGGTGACATCCCCGAGCACGCAGCATGCCACCTCTACCAGCAGGACTGGGGTATTCCCGTCGTCGTGACCGGTGACGAAGCAGACGAAAGCGAACTCGTCCTGGACCTTCGCGGTATCAACTAGGGATCTATAAAAGAATCAAGGGTCAGTATTATCCTCGCTCCTACAGGGGCACCCGTCCTCGCTTCGCTCGGACACCCTGATGTCGCTACGGATAATACTGACCCTTTTCTGCTGTGCCGCCCTGATACCGCTACGGATAGCGCCGGTTCCCTTTGTGCTTTTTAGGATTGTGGGACTCGAAAGGGCCGGGTCATCCTCGCTCCTACAGGGGAACCCGCCCTCGCTTCGCTCGGGCACCCTGATGTCGCTTCAGAGCATACTGGCTCTCGTCGTTCGTTCTTAGAAGGAGACTCGGACCGCCTTCGCATCCGCCTCCACCGACGCCTTCAACGTAAACGGAATCTCCTTCTGCACCTGCGAACGCGCACCCGTATACAAATCCAACTGGGTAAACGACACCTTCGCCGTACCCGACATCGGCTTCAACGACCACACACCCGCCGAACTCACACTCACCTGCGGATCCGCAACCTTCACCACAGACCACTTCACCTCAGAATCCACACGACCCGTAAACGCATACTCAAAAGGGCATCCACCAGGATAAAGAGTGCTCTGCTGCGTACACTTCTTCAAATGGTCCTGCACCTGCTCCTTCACCGATGACAACGCGTTATCACTCGGCTTCAACTCCATACGCACCGCATGATTCGCATCCTGCGCCGTCACCACCTCATTCACCTTCTGCGCCGTATACACCGTCGAATCATACGACACCGCATACACACCCGGATAAAACACCGGGAACGACGCCGCACCCTTATCCACCGCAACCTTACGGTTATTAATCGTCGCAGCCTCCACACCCTGAATATTCACCTTCACCGACGGCAAAGACGCCTCATCAATAGCCCACTTATCAAAAAAGCCCCAATGCGTGCCCGAACGGTGCAAACGAAAATCCGTATGCTGCTGCGAACCACCCAACGTATAAGAAGCACGCACCGTCGCATGCTCACCATCGGCGCTAGTCTCCACCACCTCATACGACACTTCGCCCAACGAAGACACCGAACGCCTCAAAGCATCCCCATCCAGCAAAGATGCGTCACCCTCAGGAATCTGCGCACCCAACAAACCACGCGCATACGAACCATTACCCGTACGCAACGCATGAAAATACTCCCGCACCTGACCCGTCGGGCCATACACCAGCTTATTCGTCATAACCAGCGCCGCAGCAGCCACAGAAACCGCCACCACAACACCGACCATCCACATTGCCAGGACCCGCTCCACGGGAGAAAAATTACGCATAGAACCAGAGTAACGCAGGTAGTCCGCTAGGTTTCACGCACCGCACACACTAAAGTTGTGTATATGGCAGAACGCGCTCACGAAGTCCCCGCCAAATACGGCGAAGTCAACGAACTATTCCACCCCCGCATGCGATCCTACGGCAGGCGCATCGAAGCGGCACTCCCCGGCACCATCGTGCTCCTCGCCGCGCTCGCCTTCATCCTCTACAAGCGACCCGCACTGCCGTACACCATCCTCGTACTGCTCATCGGCGCCATCGCCGGTGTCAACCTCTACTCAGTCCTCAAACCCACCATCATCGTCATCACCAAAACCCACGTGCTCCGCGCACGCACCTTCGGCTGGTTCGCCGTACCCCTCGAAAACATCGACCACACCATCTTCGTCGAAAAGCTCTACCCCAAAAAAGCCTACGGTCAGAAACTCAAAACCGTCGCCGGCCGCCTACGCTACCGCAGCTTCCCCGCCATGTGGGCCGTCGACAAAGACGGCAAACAGCTCATGCGCATCGACGGCCGCGTATGGGACGGCAAAACTATGCGAGAAGTCTCCTCCAAACTCTCCGCCCAGACCACCATCTACAAGCAGATCAACGTGGTCAACATGGACAAAGAACACAAGGGACTCATCACCTTCAACGAACTGCACCCCGGCTGGCGCTCCAGCCTCATGACCGCGCTCGCCGTCATCATCGTGGCAATCCTCTTCGCGGCCTCCTTCATGCCCGAAGAACTCGCCCGCACCATCTACCTCATCCACTAGAACACCCACTCTTCACCGGTGCTTCATCTGGATGCGCAAAGGCCCGGCACCCACCCCACACGGGGCAGGCGCCGGGCCTTTTGCACGCCTAGCTCAAGGCGCATTGCGGGCGAGCTTGAGAAGCGAACCTAGCTCGCCGGGCGCGACAGAACCGCCACCAAAAACTCCGAAGAACCCTCAACAAACGGGTGCAACTGCCACGAAGAGTACGTGTTATCCACATTCAGGCCAACCTCGCGGGCATCAGCGAGGAACTGGTCAAACGCATAATCGCGGCCCGGACCCGAACCATAACCAACCACCGCACGGCCACCAGGAGCCAACACGCGACGGAAATTCTCAACCACCGGCTTACGAGTCGAACGAGCCAAGAAACCCATCACATTACCCGCACACACCAGCAGCTCAAAACCATTCTCCGCCGTAGCGTCACCCTCAATGCCCAGCACCTCCGGCAAATCCACCAAATCAGCAGTAATCCACGTAGCCTCCGGGCAGACGCGGCGCGCCTCCTCAATCAGCTCAGGATCAATATCAACACCCGTCACACGGTGACCCAACGCGTGCAGCTGCTTACCCACACGACCAGGGCCAGAACCCGCATCAAGAATCTTCGCGCCACGAGACGCCAACGCATTCACTAGGCGAGACTCACCCGCCATATCATTACCCTCAGCCTCCATCGCCTTAAAACGGTCAATGTACCACTGTGAGTGATTCGGGTTGCTTTCCTTGCGGATCAGCCACAGGGACTTCTCACGCTCACCCGGAGCGTTGAAACTCATCATTGCCATAAAAACTCCTTTGATAGGGTTGAGGACGCGCCAGCCGCCACCCGGCGAGGTGACCGCGGCGTATAAGCGGTGTGTGCGCTACGTACTAGCATAGCCCCACCCGGCGTCTGCCGGTAAGGGCAGTAAGAGCCGGACGGGGCTACGGGAGGGGAACGGACGCTACAGAGGCTAAACGATAGGGACGCGTTTAGAGGTGATCGCCGTCAGTATTCGACGTACCCTCAGCAATCGCCTGACGCATCTGCTCCGCACGCTCCTCCTCAGCCAAACGAGCAGCCTCAGCGAACTGCGCCTCAATATCGGCAAGCAACGCCTCAACCTGCTCCTTACCAGCCACCGGGCCACCAGCAATCAGACCATCAGCACCCAAAACCACAGCCAACGGTACACCATTACCAAAATTCGCGCGCGCACCAGCATCACGGTCAATCAACGGAGTCAAACCCTCCGGCAACGTACCCGCATTACGCGAGGTCTGCAACGAATCCAGGCTCGAATACACCGGATGCAACGCCACCTGCGGCAGACGCTCCTGCCACGAAGACATCGTCTTCAAAAACTTCACACAACCAGCACACGTCGCCGACACAAACACCAGCATACGCGCCTGATTCTTAGCCAACGCACGCAAATTCGTGTGACGACCATTCTCCAGGTACAGCGCCGCATGAGGAATCGGCATACGAACATACAGCTCCTCGCCGTTCTCGTCATACACCGGCTCCGGCAAAATCACCTCAGCCTGCGGCTCCGGCTGCGCAAGAGCATCACCGCGGCGAACAGCCTCCAACGTCACAGCAATCAGCACAGTGCCAATAATCCAAGTCCAGCCGCTATTACCCAGACCCAGCAGAGTCGACACAACACCCGTGCCGCCCTTCAACGCGCTCGCATGCGCACCAGCCGCCGCCAACAGCAGCGCAATATTACGGACCAGCGTGTAACGGCTTACCGGCGCAGTTGACTCGGAACCGAAACAATTACAACTTCCGGTACGACCCGTCGCCAACGCGCGCGCAATCACCACCGTATAGAACAGCATCAGAATCAACGCCAAACCCGAAGCAATCACAACAGGCAAACGCACCGGCGACAACAACAGCACCGCCGCCAAAACAATCTCGAACCACGGCAGGATCAGCGACACCAGACGGGTCGGCGCAATCTTCTCCAAACCAAGATTCTGAATACCGGTCACGGTGCTCTGCGGGTCCTTCGCCTTAGCAATACCGCTAATCAACAAAGTCAACGCAACAAGTGCCGTACACAAAACAAGCGGCACAGTAGAGACGGTGAGCATAAAACTCCTAGAGTGAGTGTGTGAAAAGAGGATGCGGCAGCGGCAGTTTTTAGGCAGAACAAACCGCGCGACGTGCCGCCGTGTTATACACGATTTTACGCCCTGCACAGGGGGAAATGTCTCTACGGGTTAAGCTCTACGAGTTAAGCGGAAAGCGGTATGCGCCCTCGTTCCTGCAGGGAACCCGCCCTCGCTTCGCTTCGGGCACCCTGATGTCACTACGGACGATACTGCTTTCCTTACACCGGGTCATGGCACTTGGGCGCGCTAGATAGCCGTCAGGCGCACCCCGTACTCGCCCGCCAGCTCCGCGTACGCCTGTACAAAGCGCTGCGCTCGCGCACCCGAGGCGCAGAAAACGCCCACGCGCTGATCACGCACCGACTCAAACAGACTCAGCAGCTCCGCGGGCACGTCGGTTGCCGGCAACAACGACCCCTCAGCGTCACTCAGCTGCGATAGCGGCACATGCAACGAGCCCTCATGCTTCACCGACTCCTCACGCTCAGGCGCCTCACGCACATCCAGCAGAACCTGCGGGACCTCATGCGCCGACAAATCCACCGGCACCACACGCGCCGGATCCGGCACCGCCCCAAACGACGTACACGTACCCGATAGGGCATCATAGGTCAGCAGAGTGCCCGCCGCCGTCGGCAGACCACTCACATACTTGAGCACCTCCGTCGCCATCAGCGAGCCAACCACAGCCGTCGTCGCGCCCAACACTCCGGCAAGCGCACACGACTCCACCGTCTGCGGAATCGTCGGAAAAATATCACGCAAATGCGCGCCATCCGGCTCAAAAAGACTCACCGAACCGCCAAAACGCAAAACCGTGCCCCACACCAGCGGCAGACCCGCAACCTGCGCGGCATCCGCAATCAGATACTTCGACGCAAACGTATCTGTACAATCCACCACACAATCCGGTGCCGACGCGGCGAAAAGATCCAAAATCCAGGACGCATCCACATGCCGGATTGTCGTCTCAACCGTCAACGACGGGCACAACTCCAGAGCACGGCGCGCCGCTACCTCCGCCTTCGGCTCACCCACATCAGACACCCCAAAAAGCGGCTGACGCTGAATATTCGACAGCTCCACCGAATCAGAATCCACAATATGCAGATACCCTACGCCAGCCGCCGCCAACGCCTGCACCACCGGACAGCCCAAACCGCCAGCACCAATCACGAGCACACGCGCCGCCGCGACCGCGTCCTGATCAAAGCCGGGGAGGCGACGTTGACGGTCCGTGCGCTCGCGATCCAGACGCGCATGCTTCGGATTCACCGGGGTAGGGGAAAGGTTTACATCCACGAGACAAAACCCTCCGACGGCGACGATGCTTTCGCGTGCTCACGCACCGGAATACGGCCAGCCTCACGCGCCAACGCGCCCGCCTGCACCGCAAACTTCATCGCCTGAGCCATTGCTACCGGATCCTCAGCACGATTCACCGCCGACGCCAACAACACCGCATCACAGCCCAGCTCCATCGCCAGGGCGGCGTCCGAAGCGGTACCCACGCCGGCATCCAGAACCACCGGAACCTGCGCGCGGGACGCAATCAGCTCAATATTGTGCGGGTTCAAAATGCCCAGACCGGTACCAATCGGCGCACCCAACGGCATGACCGCGGCAACGCCCGCATCCTCCAGACGGGCGGCAGCCACCGGGTCGTCAGAGGTGTACGCGAGCACCGTGAAATCCTCAGCCACCAGCTGCTCGCAAGCGGTCAGCAGCTCCACGGTGTCCGGCAGCAGGGTGTCTTCGTCGTGGATAATCTCAACCTTCACCCAGGAAGTGCCCAGCGCCTCACGGGCGAGCATCGCGGTCATCACCGCATCAGCTGCGGTGCGGCACCCTGCGGTATTGGGCAGCGGCGCAATATTGAGCTTCTGCAGAAGCGGAAAAATGGGGGTGCCTGCGGCGTGACGGCGCATGGCAACGGTCGTCATTTCGGTGCCGGAGGCGATGAGCGCCTGCTCGAGCAGGTCCATGCTGGTTGCGCCTCCGGAGCCCATGATGAGGCGGGATGTGAAGGCGCGGTCGCCGATGGTGAGCGGTGTGAGGCTCATGGTGTTCTCCTCTGTGGGAACGTCTAGATAACGGGGTTTGCTGGTTGGTGCGGGGCGCTACGGTGCGCCCAGTTTAGGGAACAAAAACCGAGAATATCTGTTCTTTTTTGCCGGTGGGTATGAGCCGGCGGGAATCTCGCAGGTTCAGGCTGGAGGATTAGCCACCCTGAACGGCGGTGAGGGCATCCACCCTATCGCCCTCGTTCAGCGGCACATCCAGCCACGTGGAACGCGGCACGATACTGCGGTTGAGCGCCACAGCCACACCATTTTCGGTACCAAACTGGTCCATGACAAGGTCAAATACGGTGCGGGCATTCGTGGTTAGCGGCTCGCCGTTGTAGGTGATAATCATGCGAAATCCTTTCGTGAAGGTGCCGGGTGCACCCGGCGGGGAATGTGTTTAGTGGGTGAATCGTGCCGGGTCGCACGCCTGCATGATGGGCGGAATCTCAGCCCCGCAGGCAACCTCCGCACCGACCTTGCCGGCGAGCGCGGCAAGCAGAATACCGTGGCGGAAATAGCCCGTGGACACGAGCTGGCGGGTGCCGTCGGCACGGGTGCGGTGCCCAAAGATGGGCAGGTCGTCCGGGGTGCCGGGGCGGGCGCCGACGTTCGCCTCCAGAAGCTCGCACTCTTCAACGGCGGGCACCAGGCGGATTGCGTCACGTAGCAACTGGTGTACGCCGTCAATGGCGGGTAGTGTGCGCTGGTCTTCACGGCTGGTAGCACCGATGCACAGCTCCCCGTCGGGGCGGGGGATGAGGTAGACGGGGCGGGAGTTCACGTAGCCGCGCACCACATGCTTGAGGATGGGTCGCGGGGCGCGCAGACGCAGAATGTCTCCGTAGACGGGGCGTAGCGGGTAGTCCCCGTGCAGTGTTGCCCCTAGTCCAGTGCAGATAATGTCGCCCGCATCCGGGTCGGTGACCCGTTCGGTGCTGAAGGTGACGCCACGGCGGGTGAGCGCGTCTTTGAGGGCGCGCCTCATGAGCCGCGGGTGCAGCTGATGGTCGCTGGGGATGCTCACGGCGCCGGCAATACGCGGTGCCAGGAGCGGTTCGAGGGCGCGTGCCTGCGTGGGGGTGACGGGGTCTGCGGGGCGGTTCATATCCCG
The DNA here is from genome assembly GCF_019334805.1 of Rothia mucilaginosa. Lineage (NCBI taxonomy): Bacteria > Bacillati > Actinomycetota > Actinomycetes > Micrococcales > Micrococcaceae > Rothia > Rothia mucilaginosa. Next base: position 846,461 of record NZ_CP079822.1, on the reverse strand, counting down.
GTAGTAGGCGCGGGTGCGTTGCAGGTGCTCGGCGTCGGCACGGTCGGCTGCGATGATGAGCGTGCCGGTGGTGTCGTAGCCGGTGGGCAGGTCGGTGGCGCGGCTGAGCCTCTCCATGAGGGAGGGGTATGCGTCGGCGCTGGCGGTCATGAGCGGGAAGAGCGCGTCCTGCTGGAATTGCACTTCTGCGATGGGTGCGAGCATACCGCCGGCGTAGTGGCTGGCGGCGGGGTAGAGCGCCGTGCCGTCGTCGGCGGTGCCGTAGTCGCTGGTTTCGGCGTCGATGAGGTGCACGCTTTCGCCGCGTTCGGTGAGCTCAAAAGCGGTGGTGAGGCCAATGATTCCGCCGCCAATAATCGTGATGGTCATGGCTATGCCTGCAACGCGGGGTTGTCGACGAAGGCGCGGACCATGGCGATTCCGGCAACTCCGGTGGTGCGGATGGCGGGGCAGTCTTCGGGGGTGATGTCGCCGATAGCTACGGTGGGCACGGCGGACAGTTCGGCAAGTTCGCGGAGCCCATCAATGCCGAGGGGCGGGCGGTTGGACTGCTTGGTGGGGCTGGGACGGAACGGCCCGGTGCCAATGTAGTCGATTAGGTGCGCGATCTTGTTGGACTCTTCAACGAGCTGCCGGGTGCCGGTGGTCAGGCCGATGATCGCGTCGGCGCCGAGGAGGGCGCGGGCGTCGGCTACGGGCAGGTCGTCTTGACCGATGTGCACACCGTCAACGCGCACGCCGCGGGCACGCAACGCGAGGGCGACATCAACACGGTCGTCGATGAGGAGGGTCTGGTGCGGCTGGATGATGCCGGCGATAGCCTCGGTGAGCTGGTAGAGCTCGCGCGCGCTGATGGGTTTGGACCTGACTTGGATGCAGGTGGCGTGTTTGGCTGCCCGGACGGTTTCGAGGGGGTTGTCGCCTGTGACGAGGTAGAGGTTCAGGTCGAGGGGGCGTGCGGGGGTGGTGTAGGGGTGCGTTTCGCGGGTCATGCGGGTCTACGATTCGTCGTCGAGTAGATGTTTTGAGAAAATCTCTCATTGAATTTCTGTGGTTAGGTTAGCACAGCTGTGTAGTGAGTTGAACATTCGTCAAGATTTTGAGGCGTCTTGCGGGGTGCGTTCCTCGATTGTGCAGGGGATGGGCCGGCACGCTATACACTTCCTTCGCTCCTACAGGGGCACCCGCCCTCGCAGAGCTCGGGCACCCTGATGTCGCTTCAGGAAGGTATAGCTGTGCTGTGCGCGCGCATGGTTGTGCTGAAACCTTCTTGCCGCGAGCCCGCAGGTAGGCGCTCTGACCTCCCAAACTGAACCACCGCAATGCCTTGAACTCAACATTCATTCCCGGCGAGCTGTCTGCGGTACCTAACCCCAGTATTCCTTCCCCGCCTCCGCGCACACTCTTCCCAAACCGAGCGCCCGCGGTTCGTTCCCAGCCGCGCAGCCGCACCCACTACTCCACCTGCCCGGAGAAGGGGAGAGAGTTAGTAGGGGAGAGGCCGGTATGTTCCGTCGCGACATCAGGGTGTCCGACGCGGAGCGAGGACGGGTTCCCTGCAGGAGCAAGGAGCATACCGCCTCGACCCGTCCAACCCAAGCGGCATCCTAAACTCTTGGCCCAACCACCGCATCCAACCTAAAAAATAAAGCCCCAAACCGATAAAGGTCCGGGGCTTTTGGAGCGGCTGACGGGAATCGAACCCGCGTATCAGGCTTGGGAAGCGTGCGCTCTACCATTGAGCTACAGCCGCATCCTTTTCAGTGTATCGCGTCTGCTTGCCGGGCGTGAAATGTGTTGCGGCTGTTTGTGTGCGGGGTGGCGGGGTTGAAATGTGATGTAGGCCTGTGTGCTGGGGCTGGTGGATGCCTGCACGTGGGTGGTGTTTGCCAGGTATCCTTTAAGCGTGCTTATTTCAGATCGCGATATTCGTCAAGAGATTGCTGATGGGCGCATCGTTCTTGAACCGTTCGATGAGTCGATGATTCAGCCTGCAAGTGTGGACGTGAGGATTGATCGTTTCTTCCGTCTGTTCGATAACCATAAGTACCCGCATATTGATCCTTCTCAGCCGCAGGAGGATTTGACGCGCTTGGTGGAGGTGGCTCCTGATGAGCCGTTTATTCTGCATCCGGGTGAGTTTGTGTTGGGTTCTACGTATGAGAAGGTGACTCTTCCTGATGATGTGGCTGCCCGTTTGGAGGGTAAGTCGTCGTTGGGTCGTCTGGGTTTGTTGACTCACTCTACGGCTGGTTTTATTGATCCTGGTTTTTCTGGGCATGTGACGCTTGAGTTGTCGAATATGGCGACTTTGCCGATTATGTTGTGGCCGGGTTCTAAGGTTGGTCAGTTGTGTTTCTTCCGTTTGAGTAGCCCGACTGAGCATCCGTATGGTTCTGGTGCGTATGGTAACCGTTACCAGGGTCAGCGTGGCCCGACTGCTTCGCGTAGTTATTTGAATTTTCATCAGACGATGATTCCTGCGGATGGTTCTGTGGAGTCTTAGTCTTTCCCGCTTTGGGGTGCGGGCGTGCAGGCTGTGTGTTTGTGCGCCCGCGTTGGGCGGTTTTTTCGCCTGTTGTGCTCGTGCGTTCACTCGCGTGCGGGTTTTTATCTCTCACTCTCTAAGGATTTTTGATGAATCTGAAGCCTGTTGTTCTGCGTGTTGCTGGCGCGGAAGTTTCTTTGTATCTGATTGATATGTCGGACTCTTTTGTGGAGCGTTTTAAGAAGGCGTGGGAGCCTCTTGCTCCGGAGTTTTTTGATACTCCTGATGAGGCGTATGCTTCGTTGTCTCGTTTTGATCAGGTGATGCTGGTGCATGCGCCGACTGATGAGTCGGTGATGGATTTGGCGAATCCGCTGATGGGTTCGTTTGATAAGGTTTCGACGCTGCGTGTGGCTGATGACGATTCGGGTATGCAGGATCTGACGAGCCGTATTACGTTGGCGATGATTGAGCAGCTGGTTGGTCGCGGTGTGATGCTGCATGCGGCTGTTATTGGTGACCCTGAGTCGAAGCGCGCTGTTGCGCTGGTGGGTGTTTCTGGTAGCGGTAAGACGACTGCGTCGCGTTTCTTGGGTTCGAAGTTTGCGTACCTGACTGATGAGACTGCGATTATTTCGGATGAGGGTGTTGTGTCGCCGTATCCGAAGCCGTTGTCTGTGATTGTTGACCCGAATGCGCCGAAGGATCAGCAGAACCCGGTGGACCTGGGCCTGAACGTGGTTGATCGTGATGACCTCAGCTATGAGCTGTCGCGTATTGTGTTCATTTCTCGTGATGAGTCGGCTTCGGAGCCGTATTTTGAGCGTGTTCCGCTGCACGAGGCTCTGGTGTTCTTGAGTGAGCAGAGCTCGGGCCTGGCGCGTCACCCTGAGGGTGTTGTGTCGCTGGCTAAGCTGGTGGAGCGTTGCGGCGGCGTGTGGCGCCTGGTGTACTCGGAGATTGAGGATACCCTGCCGCTGGTTCAGGATCTGCTGAATGGTGGTGAGCTGCCGAATGCTGATGAGGTTGAGAAGCTGGAGAAGTACACGGCTGAGGATCACCTGCCGGGTGTGTTCTTGAACGGTACGATTGCGGTTTCTCGTATGCCGGGTACTTCTGGTGTGCGTGTGGGTGAGGACGGCCCGTTCTTGCTGCTGTGCGACACTGAGCTGAATGAGCTGTCTGATTTTGCGGCTGAGTGCTGGCTGCAGGCTGAGGGCGACATTTCGTACGATGACCTGTATGCGCGTTTGGCTGAGATCTTTGAGGGTCTGCCTGCGGAGGCGTATGACGAGAATCTGAGCGCTATGGCGGCTGGTTCGATGCTGTGGGTCCGTGTGATTGATGATCCGCTGATTGATGACGCGACTTGGGCGCAGATGACCAGCGATGAGGTTTTGGATGAGGAGGAGGAGCAGATTGCGCTGGATTCCTCTGAGGACGCTGTTTCTGATGATGAGGATGACGTGGTGGAGGACTAGCCACTGCGGCTCTCTGAGGCGGCTCTCAGGCACAGCTCGCTGAGCTTCGTTTGATAGGCACTGCTTAAGCACGAAGGAGGGGCGGGTAGAAGATAATCTTCTACCCGCCCCTCCCTGTATGTTTGCAAGGTCGTGTTTGCGGGGTTGCGGCGTTTGCGGGGTTTGCAGGACGCTTAGCCCCGTGACGCCTTACCGGGCAGCCTTGTCGCGGCGCTTCTGTTCACGCTTCTGCTCGCGGCGAGCCGCACGCACACGCAGCGGACCGGGCGCCTTCACCGGCAGCAGCAGGAGCAGACCCGCCACCACAACGATCAGAATACCGAGCACACCCCAAATCTGCGCGCCCATGATGCTCACGCACAGACCGAACAGCATCGGCGCCAGGAAGCTGGTGGCACGACCGGTGGTCGAGTACAGGCCGAACAGCTCACCCTCAGTGCCGGGGTCCGCCAGACGCGCCAGGAAGGTGCGGGACGCCGACTGTGCCGGGCCCACGAACAGGCACAACAGCAGGGCGCATACCCAGAACACGCCCGGTTCGGGGAAGAACATCAGCGGGGTAGCCGCCAAAATAATGCCGACCAGCGAGATAACAATAATCGCCTTCGGGCCCAGGTAGTCATCCAGGTAGCCGCCCAGGATCGCGCCAGCCGCGGCGACAGCGCTACCGGCAATACCGAACAGAATCACCTCGGAGGTGCTGAAACCGAACGTGCCCGCCGCGAGAATACCGCCGAACGTAAAAATACCGGACAGACCATCACGGAACACTGCCGAAGCGATCAGGAACCACAGGGTCTGCGGGGAGGTCATCTTCAGGCGACGAATCGTGCGCCACAGCGCCTTGTAGGAGGCGAGCAGACCGCCCTGACGAGCCGGGGAGAGACGCTCCATACCGAGCTCCAGGAAACGCAGCTCGCGGGTGGGCAGCACCTCCGGCAGGAAGCGCTCGCGGGTGCGCATACGCACCAGCAGCGGCACGCAGAAGATGAGGCACCATGCGGCGGCGAACAGCGCGACCGCACGGATATTCAGGGCGTTATCGGTGGTCAGGCCGAGCACCTCGGGGGTAAGCACAAAACCCCACAGCACCACAGCCAGCGCCAGGATGCCGCCAATGTAGCCGGCAGCCCATCCAGCGCCCGAAATCTTACCGATATTGTCCGGGTTAGAGATGCGCGGCAGCACGGCGTTATAGTTCACGTACGCGAACTCGCTGAACACGCTCGCTGCAGAAATCAGGGCGACACCCAGCCACAGGTACTGCGGGGTGGGAGCCACGAAGAAGCACGCCGCCATCGAAGCGACCAGCAGTAGCGTGTTCACGCCGAGCCAGAAGATGCCGCGGCCAGACTTGTCGTTACGCTGACCGGTCACCGGCGCCAGAATCGCAATGAGGAACCCTGCAATGGTCAGACCCAGAGACAGCGCCGAGGAGGTCTCTTCGGGAGTGCCGAAATAGCTACTGGTCAGGTACACGGTGAAGATGAAGGTCATCATAATCGAGTCGAAGCTCGACGAACCAACATCCCACATGACCCAGGACGCGACCGAACGGCGGCTGTTCGCGTGGTCAACGACCCTACGCGGAGCCTTCGTCTTAGGGCGAGGAGAAGAAATAGTCATAGTTGTGCTTTCGGATGCCGAGGTGGCGCTTCAGCGTAGCGGCGGCGTGAAACCTGCTGAAGTAGAGCGGGCGTGCTGAAGAGGGAACACCAGGCGGTACGTACCGAGTGGAGATACGTACCGCCTAGTTCATGAACTTTCGCGCGGAAGGCGCAAAGCCTTAGTTGAAGAAACGACGCTGCAGGCGAGCAATACCGAAGCTCACCACAGCACCCACGACGGAGGTCAGAACGGTCCAGAGGATGACCTGACGCAGGGTGTCTTCAGACTCGTGGGAAATGGCGGGAGGCTGGTTACCGGTAGCCTTGGTCCAGGCTGCGCCCAGGCCCTTACCAACCAGGGCAGCTGCGCCCATGTTGATACCCGCAATAGCAAGCTTAGCGACGGGGTTCATGTGTATCTCCTTAGCTGTATACGATGCGGCGTCCTGCCCGTGAACCCCTTCGGGGTTGGGTGAGAAAAGAGCGCCACTCCCTAGCGTATAGGGTTTAAGGCGTTCGTGCCGCCTTGGAACCTCTCCGTCCCAAAATTGTACACCGTGCAATTCTGTAATGTGGGCAGAAGAACGAAACAAAAAGCGGCAAATTGGCACGAACAGCCAGACACGCCTACAATCGAACCTGGGTTCCCACCCGCACCACAACGGTACGGACAAGGAACCCCAAACGACAGGGGAGCGCCACCGAGGCGCTGAGAGTGCTAAGCAGACCCTCGAACCTGATCCGGTTAGTACCGGCGTAGGGAGTCGATTTTCTTCTCAATGCCCTCGTCCGTTAAGAGGGCGAGGACATTCCCCTTCCAACGACGGAAGGACCACCAATGTCACAGAACGTAACCCCCGCCTCCCAAGCATCTACCCAGGCAGAGAAGAAGCCGAACCTGCGCTGGCGAGTCAATGAAATCGTCATCGCCGCAGTGATCGCTGTAGCTTGCGCCGTTATCTTCTGGATCTGGGATATCGCAGTTGGCCCCGCCACCAAAGCCGCACTCGTAGCAGCACCCGAATTCCGCCCCATCGTTGCCGGCGCATGGCTGCTCGGCGGCACCCTTGGCGGCCTGCTCATCCGCAAGCCCGGCGCGGCACTCTTCGGCGAAATCGTCGCAGCATTCATCTCCGTACTCTTCACCGGCGGCGCGTGGAGCGGCGAAATCCTGATCGCGGGCTTCTTCCAGGGCGTCGGCGCTGAAATCGCCTTCGCGATCTTCCGCTACCGCCGCTGGAACGCAACTATCGCTATCTTCGCCGGTGCGCTCAGCGGCCTGTTCATGGGCGTTAACGAAATCTTCATCTACTACCCCGACATGGAACCGGTCAAGGCAATCATCTACGTAGCATGCGCCGTCATCTCCGGTGCAGTCATCGCAGGCTTCCTGGCGTGGATTCTCGTGCAGAACCTCGCCAAGACCGGTGTGCTCTCCTCGCTGGCATCCGGCAAGACCCGCCGCTAACCACCAGCAACTAGCCACCAACTAGTCACTCACCACGAGTCACCACTCGGCACACTACAGCAGCCACACAAAAGGCTAAGGAAGCATCATGGAAGCAACACCGCGCGGGGCGCGCATCGAGCTCAACAACTTCAGCTGGCACCACCCCGGACGCCCAGAACCCGTCATCAGCGGACTCAACCTCACCATCAACCCCGGTGAAAAAGTCCTGCTACTGGGCACCTCCGGCGCCGGCAAATCGACGCTCCTGCACGCCATCGCCGGTGTGCTCCACGATGACGACGGCGAATCCGCCGGCGGCACCATCACCATCAACGGGCAAGCACCCGCCGAAGCACGCGGCACCGCCGGCATGATGCAGCAGGACCCTGAATCCTCCATCGTCATGGCAACCGTCGGCAACGACGTAGCCTTCGGCCCCGAAAACCTGCGCGTACCCCGCGAAGAAATCTGGGGCCGCGTCACCGAAGCCCTCACCGCAGTAGGGCTCAACAACCTACCCCTCGACCACCCCAGCAGCGCGCTGTCCGGCGGGCAGAAGCAGCGCCTCGGACTGGCGGGCATCCTCTCGATGCACCCCGGCGCCATGATCCTCGACGAACCCACCGCCAACCTCGACCCCTCCGGCGTGCGGGAAGTACGCGACAGCATCCTCTCCGCCGCGGAGGCGACCGGCGCGACCCTGCTCGTCGTAGAACACCGCGTGAGCATCTGGGCGCCGCACATGGACCGCATTATCGTGCTCGGTGAAGGCGGCACCATCACCCACGACGGTGCACCCGACACCGTACTCACCGAAGCCCGCCAAGAACTCATCGACGCGGGCGTGTGGGTACCCAACTACGTGCCGCGCGCACCGCAGAACGGTGATATTGCGGGCGGCGACGTTGCGGGCAATAGCGAGCACGGCGAAGCGCTACTGCGCGCCGAAAACCTCAGCATCACCCGCGCACAACCCACCCCCAAACAACGACGCGCCCGCCGCCGCACCATCAAACGCCTCGGCGACACCCCCGCACCCGCACCCATCGACCTGCCCGTACTGCGCGGCGGCATCAACCTCACCCTGCGCGCCGGCGAACACCTCAGCGTGCTCGGCCCCAACGGCGCCGGCAAATCAACCCTCGCGCTCACCCTCGCAGGGCTACTCACCGCCCCCGACGGCACCCTCGCCGCCACCGACGCGCTCCGTAATTACGACGGTGGCAACCACAGCGGCGGCAAGTCCGAAAACCGCGCCCACTGGGACGTGCCCACCTGGACCCCCGCCCAAATGCTCAGCCGCATTGGCTACGTCTTCCAAGAACCCGAATACCAATTCATCCGCGGAACCGTACGCGAAGAACTCGAACTCGGCCCCCGCCGACTCGCCGCACTCACCCGCGAACCCCTCAACGAGGCAGAACTCACCGAACGCACCAATACGCTCGCCCACCACCTACGCCTCAACCACCTACTCGACGCCAACCCCTTCACCCTCTCCGGCGGCGAAAAACGACGACTCTCCGTAGCCTCCGCACTCGCCACCGCACCCAAAATCCTCATCCTCGACGAACCCACCTTCGGCCAAGACGCACGAACCTGGGCAGAACTCGTCGACCTCATCCGCGAACTACTCGCAGGCGGCACCGCCGTCATCTCCATCACCCACGACGAAGACTACACCGCCGCACTCGGCGGTAACCACATCACCCTACCCGCCCTCACCACCCCCGGAAAGGAGAACGCATGAACACCGACTTCTTCGGCACCATCGACCGAACCAGCTACTTCAGCAACCTCAACGCCGGCGTAAAACTCATCGTCTCCTTCACCCTCATCATCGCCGCACTCATCGTGCGCGACCCCCTCACCTCCGGAATCCTCTTCGCCCTCGAACTGCTCGGATTCATCCTCGTCGGATTCCGACCCGTCAACGTCCTCGCCCGCTTCTGGCCCATCCTCATCGCCGTCATCACCACCGGCTGGTCCGTCGCGATGCTCAGCGCCAAAAGCGGCACCACCATCCTCGACCTCGGCTTCAACAGCATCACCACCGACTCCGCCGCCGTCGGCGCAGCCATGATGATCCGCTCCCTCGCCATGGTCCTACCCACCCTCGCGTTCGTGCTCACCACCGACCCGACCGACCTTGGCGACTCCCTCGCACAAACCTTCAAACTGCCCTCCCGGTTCGTGCTCGCAACCGTCGCCGCCCTACGCTTGGTCGGCATTCTCTTCGCTGAATGGAACGCTCTCGGCCAGGCACGACGCGCCCGCGGACTCGGCGCAGGACAATCCCTCATTGGGCGTGCACAAACCTTCGGCGGGCAAAGCTTCGCCCTGCTGGTACAGGCTATCCGCCGCGGCTCCCGCCTCGCCATCACCATGGAGGCGCGTGGCTTCGGTGCGGGTGAACGCACCTGGGCTCGTGTGCCCTCCTATTCGCCGCGTGATGTGCACGTGAGCATTGCTGCCGCCGTCATTATCGCTGTTGCGTACGGTGTATCTATTGCGGCGGGTACGATCCAGTTCCTCTGGGGCTAGTCCGTTCCGTTTCTGGTTCCGCTTGGGAGGCGGTATTCGCCCTCGTTCCTACAGGGAGGCGGGGTGCCGCATGTTTCCTCCGCGCCTAGCCCCACTTGGGACATGAGTAGGGAGGTGCCCGTACTCTTCCTTCGCTCCTACAGGGGCACCCGCCCTCGCAGAGCTCGGGCACCCTGATGTCGCTTCAGGAAGGTACAGGCACCTCCGCGCTCAGTCTGCAGACAGCACAAAGGGACGGCATCATCCTCGCTCGGATAATGCCGTCCCTTTTGTATGCGTTTAGCTCTGCTGCGCCAGGTAGTTCAACAGCGTTGCGGTCAGCTCCGGGTCATGCGCCAGCGCCGTACCGTTCAGGTGAGTCACCGGCGCAATCAGACGCACCGACGACGCCAACCACACGCCGTCCGACTCAAACAGGTCCTGCGGGTAGAGCGGTCCGAAGCCCAGTTCCCAGCCGGCCTGGCGTGCCGCCTCGAACACCGCGCTCTGCGTGGTGCCGGGCAGGATGCCGTGGCTCGGCTCAGGCGTGTACAGCATCTTCTTGCCGTCCTCAATCTTCGCAACCAGCACCGAAGAAGTGGCGCCCTCAAGCACGCGACGCTCGTCGGTGATGAAGATAGCGTCATCCGCGCCGCGCTCCTGAACGTACCGCAGGACCGCCATGTTCACCGCGTAGGAGAGGGTCTTCGCACCCGCCAGAAGCCACGGGTAGGCGCTGTTGTCCATCGGCTCGTGGCCGCGCGGCAGCAGCATCGCCTTCACGCCCTCGGTGCGGCGCTTCACGATCGAGGCGGGCACCGGCGACGCCATAATCAGCGTGTACGGGCCCGGCTGCATGGAAGTCACCGCCTGGGTGGGGCCGCGCGAAATAATGATCTTCACGATGTGCTCTTCGCCCAGCGCAGTCTCGGCACCGGCGGTCGCCTCACGCATGAGGCGCTCCACCGCCGAACGCAGAATCTCCGGTTCCGGGTCGGGTAGGTCCAGCATGCGCGCCGACGACTCGAGGCGGGACAGGTGCATGCCGAGCTTACGCACGCGACGGTTGACGGACAGCATGGTCTCGAAGACGCCGTCGCCGCGGGTGAAGCCCTGATCATCAACGCTGATGAGGGGCACGGACGGGTCAACGAAGATGCCCTGCGGGTTCTGCTCGTTCAGAAGAATTACGGTACTAGACATAGTTTTATTGTACGTTCGCATCCCTAACCGGCGAGGGAAGATACGCAGAAGGGACGGTGTTATCCACGCTCCTACAGGGGCACCCGTCCTCGCTTCGCTTCGGACACCCTGATGTCGCTTACGGATAACACCGCCCCTCCTGGGCATGCGTACAGATATGTACTTGTGAACGGCTAGTGGCCCGCCGCCGGGGCGCCCTGACCTTCACCAGCGCCGTGGCTCTCGCCGTCAGCCGAGTAGTCCGAATCCTTACGCGGCGTAGTCCACAGCACCAGCGCCGTCAGGACCGCGAAACCAAAAATGGAGAAGCCCATCGGCAGGTACTCATGCTCACCGGCAAACGAGACCAGCGGCGCCGCCAACGCACCCAGCAGAGCCTGAATCGTACCCATCACCGCCGAAGCACTACCCGCCATGTGGCGCGCCTCGTTCAACGCCAACGCCGAAGCATTACCAAAGATTAGGCCGCACGAGCTGGTCAGCAGGAATAGTAGAATCAGGGTCGGCACCAGCGAAATACCGACAAGGAAGCTAACCACCAGCAGCGAAGACACCACCAGCAGGCTCACCACGCCAACATTCACAATGCGGCGCTGCGCCACACGACCCACCAGCTTCGTCGCAATCGCACTGAACAGCACAATACCGATCGAGTTCACACCGAACACGATCGTGAACTCAGTCTCGGACAAGCCCAGAATCTTCTGCAACACAAACGTCGAACCGGAAATGTACGAGAACAGCGCACCAAACGCGAAGCACATCGTCAGCATGAAACCCAAGTAGCGGCGAATCTTGAAGACCTTCGGCAACTCCGAGTACACGCTCAGGGCGGTACCCTGGTAGCGTTCCTCCACCGGCAGGGTCTCCTTAATCACGAAGATCACGCCGAGCATCATGATCGCGGTAATCACGCCCAGCACATGGAAAATATCGCGCCAGCTACCCCACGACAGCACCCAGCCACCAAACAGCGGCGCAAGCACCGGCGCGAAGCCGTTAATCATCATCATGACGCCCATGAGCTTAGCGGTCGCCAGACCCTCAGTCGTATCAGCCACGATAGAACGCGCCAGCACCGCACCAATCGAACCGGTGAAGCCCATCATGAAACGCGCAAAAATCAGCAGCTCAATATTCGGCGCGAAACCACACGCCACCGTCGCAATAAAACAAACCACCGCACCGATCAGCAGCGGCTTGCGGCGGCCCGTCTTATCCGACAGGGGACCCACGACCAGCTGGCCGAGCGCCATACCCACCATGAACCCGCTCAACGTCAGGGATGCGTTCGTGCTGGTGGTGTTCAGGTTCTCAGCGACTGCGGGCAGCGCCGCCAGGTACATGTCCGTAGCCAGCGGCGCGATAGCGGTCAGCAGCGCCAGAACAACAATGAAAAGGGGCGATAGCCCGAATGAGGTCTTAGTCGACTTCGAAGACATCTGTCTGTGGTTTTTCTTTCTGTGTGATGCGCGTGCAACGGCGCCTGCGGCTCTACAAGACGTGGATGCGGTAGTACCGCCCCTGGGGATGAGCTTGCGCAGGCTGGAAGCACAACTTTTTCACGGTAGCAGAATCGGGGGTGGCTTCGTAAGTTAAATGTTTGATATTTTTTTGAGCTGGGTTGGGAGGGCTCCGCTTGGTTGGTCTGGAAAGCGGCGCTCGCCTTCGCTTCTACAGGGGAGGGCTTGGGGGAAGGTGCGTAGAAGGGACGGCGATCGCCTGCGCAGGCACAGCAAAGGGACGGTGTTATCCACGCTCCTACAGGGGCACCCGTCCTCGCTTCGCTTCGGACACCCTGATGTCGCTTACGGATAACACCGCCCCTTAGCGGCTTGGCTTAGCCTGCCGCTCAGTCCCCCAGCGCCGAAGAAATATTTGAGAAATATTCTTGAGAAGCATTGCTCGGGGCGACCGCATAACTTACGTTGGTCATACCACGCGATACGACCGGAGGGACAATCTCAGATGCGCAATCACTATTACAAATATTTGCTATGCATCCTGTTGCTTATAGCTTGTGTCTTGCTCGTAATCTTTGCTGTGCTTTCTAACAACAACCCGGGTAACGAAAAAGACGGTACGACCTCCACGCACGCGCCGAGCAATACCTCAACCTACTGGGATAAAGACCGCATGGAATCCGCTAGCCCGGCTCCTATGCCTGAATAAAACAGCGCCTCAATAAAACTGCCTCTGAATAGCCGTAGGGCCCAATGCTTCGAGATACACGAAGCATTGGGTCCTACTGTCTTGTAGGCGGCTACTACTGTGCCGCGCTGTCGTAGATGAAGTCCACGGTCGCGTAGTCCTCCGGGATTTCGGCGAGCAGCGCCTCCTCCTGCTCCGCCCAGCGTTCCCAGTGCGGGCGGAACGCGTCACCGTCACGAGCCAGGGCGCGCTCGCGGCGCACCTCGTCCGGGGCGGTGGCGAGAATACGCACCTCGCAGGCGCCCGCAATCGCGCCGACACCCTCACAGATGATGACCTGCGTAGCCGCCGGGTCGACGGTGCGCACCTCACCGGGGGCGCCCGCCTCCCAATCCCACGGGGTGTAGGTTCCGGCAATACCTTCGGTCAGCTGCACGGATAGCGCGTCCCACGCCTCCACGCCGTCGAAGAGGCCGTCCCAGCCGGGGTAGAAGTCGTCCAGGTGCAGCACGTGCACGCTGTGCCCGGCGGCGGTGAGCTCCTGCTCAAGCTGCGCGGCGAGGCTGGTTTTGCCGGTGCCGCTACGGCCGTCAATGCCGATAATCAGCGGAATCTGCGCGAAGTCGGCAAGGAACTGCGCACGGAATTCGGTGAATTCGGCGGTGTCCATGTCGAAATCATTGCCGATGCCGTGCTCCAGACGCAGCATGTCTTTGCAGAGCTCCAGAATTTCGGTGGTGCCGGTGACGCGGCGGTTCTGGTTCAGGGGGATACGCTGACTCACTGTGCGTCGCCTTCCTGCTTGAGGTGGTTGATGAGGCCGCGTGCGGCGGCGTCAATAAGGTCGGTAGTGTACACGAAGTCGCGTTCGCTACCGTACCAGGGGTCGTAGATGCCGAGCTGGTCCAGGTGGGTGGTGGTGACCTTCGGGTCGAAGCTACGCATCATGCGGATCTTGGCTTTGTCCTCGTCGTTGCGGGCGAGGGCTTTGAGGCGCAGGTAGTGGGGCGCGTCCATGGCGAGGATGAGGTCGTTGCGGTCGAAGTCCTCGACGGTGAAGACGCTGGCGCGGTGCGCGGACGGGTCGATACCGCGGGTGGCGAGTTGCGCGGCGGCGCGCGGGTCGATGCGGTTGCCTTCTTCTTCGTTGCTGATGCCGCTGGAGGTGACGGTGACGGGCACGCCAGCTTCTTGGGCGTGCTGGCGAATGAGGTATTCGCCGACGGGGGAGCGGCAGATGTTGCCGGTGCAGACAGTCATGATTCGGTACATGGTTCTAGTGTATCGGTGGGGTAGAGGGTGTGGCACAGCCCCGCTGCATCAGAGGATACAGGCGGGGCTGTGCTGGTGGGCTACTCCTGGCGATGGGAGGAGCGGTAAATTCTGCAGCATGTGATACTCATATGGCTGTACTCCTGGGTTTGTTCATCCCATGAACCTGGGTCAAAAACTACGGTCCCGAAGGGGATACTGACGGTTTTATCCCCGAGCGTTGCACTACCAAGTTCAATAGGTTTGCTTCCGGAACGAATAGAGAAGTTGCTCTCTGTCCAATTGACTTGGTCAGAGAATCGGGCAGCGCTGGAGTCATATACAAATATGGGCGCAGACTTTTCGAAATATGAGCCCCGGAGGGTCATTTCTCCGCTGAAGGTTGCATCCTGGAAGTATATGTATCTGCTGAAAGTTGTCCCCTCGAAGCGTGTACCTCCATTGAAGGTCGTGCCTATAAAGTATGCATCTCCGGTGAAGGTCGCGCGCGCAAAGTATACGTATGAGTCTCTGTTGAAGGTCGTGCGCGTAAAATATGCATTTCTGTCGAAGGTTGCGTTCCGGAAACGTGCCTCTCCGGTGAAGGTTGCCGTCCAGAAGTTCGCGTCTCCGCTGAAATCCGCGTCCAAGAAGTCTGCGAATCTGTTGAAGACCGCGTCTGAGAAATCTGCCGTTCTGCTGAAGGCTACGTCTACGAAGTATGCACGTTCGTTGAAGATCGTATATCTAAAATCTGTGTTTCCTGTAAAGATTGCGCCCGTGAAGTCTGCGTTTTCGGTGAATTTTGCGAATATGAAGTTCGTGTTTCTGTAGAATCGGGCAGAGCTGAATTGACCTTGTTCAATGGTGAGGTTGTTCAGGGGATAGAAAATGGGTGCTCGGCTAAAGTCGAACTTGAAGCCGCTCCATGCGCCGGATTTAACAGTTACCTTCTTGCTCTCATCTACACTGACAGTGCTGCTACGTTTGCTCATTTCCTCGAAAATGGCTCGGCGTACGTCCTGTTCTTCGTAGAACTTTACATAGTCTGTGGTGATGTCTTTAGGTTTTTCATATTCATCAGAATCTTCGAAACGCTTAAGTAGAACCTGGAGCAGTGAAGACTCTTCTTCACTGAGCTTCTCGGATTCTGATTTCTGGAGCTTTTCTAGTTCTTTGCGGGCTTCGTATTCTTCAATTTTTTCTGCAAGCGGGAAGGGAGAACGAATGTAGGAGCAGAGGTTATTGATAATAATCTGCCCCTCTTCCCTCTGCTTGTCTTTGGCGAGGCTATCGTCTGCAAGCCATTCATCAGCCAAACCCACAAGGGTATAGATACCGCCCAGGCGGACAGATGCTTTCTCATTAGCTAGTTGCTCGACAGCCTTGGTGTAGCGGCTACGTCGTTCCGCATACACCTGGCGGGTATGGTCGTTCTCGTTTTTCTCTTTTTCCTGGTTATTCTTTCGGTGAGTTTCACCAAGAGTAATGACACCTAGAAGACCACCGGTGGTGTAGAGAAGAGCCTGGCGAAGAGCTGAGCCATCATCATCTTTCGCAAAACCTGAGTTAACCGCGATAGGCAGGAAGAAAGCTGCGGCTCCGCCCAAGACCGCGATTGCTCCAAGCCAGCAGTAGAACAGGGGCACTTTCTGCTTGATCTTACTGAGATGCGCATAGAGCAAGAAACCGGCAACTATACCAGCGCATATAAGGAGTAACCGCCAGGCTTCGGCTGGATTGAGGAACATATGTTTAACTCTCCTATCTTCTCTGAGAGGAATGGTCACCTTTCAGCATAGTGCAAAGTGGCCTGCAATGAGTCACCCTTGAGCAGATGTGAAGACCCCGCCGATGCAGGGCCGGCGGGGCTAAATGTTTAAAAGATTGAGATAGCTATTTTATTTTCTTCAAAGTTTCAAAGGAATCATTAAATGTTGAAGCTGGTTCACTGATATCTTTATATCTCTTCTGTTCTTCATCCCAAGAATTTGGAGAGTCTGGGTTGAATATTCGAGCACCTAGAGGTAGATATCGAATTTCGCTCTTGACTTTTTTACTGGATTCATCTTTTGTCGTATAAAAAATTACACCCAAAGGATTCATCATTGGAGCAAATGGGAGATTTGAATCCCAGGTGTAATATATAGAATCTCGAAATAGTGCATTCGTAAAGTCTGTCTTGCGTGTTTTGGGGAATATCGTTTCCGCTAAATATATATTTTCTTTAAATATTGCTTTGGTGAATTTTGTAAAGTAGCCAAGTCTTGTATTTACAAGATCTAGATTACCTTCAAAAACTGCTGATTCGAAAGAGGAGGAAGAGTGAAATTTTGCCCCTCGAAATGTTGTGATTTCTCCCATGAACTCGACGCCATTAAATGATACGTCAGAATATGGGTATAGATAAAAATTCTCGCTGAATTTAGTACCCACAAAATAAGCATCCTTAAACGTTGACCCCGAAAACCACGCCCCTATTTTAAAATGGCATCTAGAAAATTCAATCTCCGATTCGGCATGCATGCCTCTAAAATTTGCAGTTGACTCGAAAATTGCCCCATTAAATCTAGATATTTCCTTAAATCTTACACCTTTGAAATTGAAGGTTTTCGAGAAATCTTGGTGCGTGAATCGGGCATTGGAGAAGTTTGTTTCTTGGTTAAATATTGAACCTGAAACATTAAATTTATTTGCAAACACTGTTTCTTTGAAAATTACAGGATGGGAAAAGAAGCTTCTTGAGAGGTCGAGTGGGTAGAAGAAAAAAGCCTTCGAAAAATCGTAGGTAAATTTTGACCAAGGGCCTTCTAGTGGAATTTCTTCATTCTCTTCATTTATAGTGTATCCGCTATTTAGTCTGAGTTTAATTTCATGCAGAATTGCTTGGCGGGTATCTTTCTCTTCATGAAATTCTAATTTATGCTTTGTGAAATTTTCTCTGCCGTATTCCTCTATTTCTTTTTCTGTAGGAGAATCCTTATCGAGGATATGATGTGAATCTGCAAGGCTAAAAGGCGCGCGAATGTATGAACAAAGGTTATTGATAATAATCTGCCCTTCCTTGCGTCGGTCGGTATCCTCTTTGATGCTCTTATCCGCGAGCCATTCATCGACGAGGCCTACAAGGGTATAGATACCGCCGAGACGAACGACCGCATTCTTGTTAGCTAGTTGTTCTACAGCCGTGGTGTAGCGACTACGACGCTCTGCGTGAATCTGCCGAGTGCGCTCTCGGTAGCTTCTGTAAGCTTCTTGCTTTATATTCTTTTTAAATTGTCTCTTTTGCTCTTGATACTTGTCCGTATCGAGCTTTAGAGCCGTCTCATCATTTTGGTTTTTTTGGTGAGTTTTAATTAGTGTAAACACTGCAATAATACCACCCGTTGAAGCAAGTAGAGCGGTAGTGATTTTGTCAGTGTCTCCGATGAACTTAAATATGTTAAGGATTAAAGGCAGGAAAAATGCAGTTGCTGCCCCGCAGGCGATTATTGAAACAAAGAGCTGAATGGGGTGGATTTTGAAGAAGAAAATAATTAATTCTTTAGATTTGTAAGCGCTTACTACTTTATAGGCAGCGAAAACCACTGAAATCAGCACAGTAATAAGCCTAGTCAAGTCAATTATTGGTTGTGCAACATTGAGAACAGTAAAAAAATAATGATTAATTAGGCATGAAATTAAAATTGCCGTTAGTGCCCAATCTCCCCAGGTCATCCTAAATACAATTCGCAGTAAGGCATCCACTGTATCGATTTTTGGATTTTTGTTTGAATCGAGGGGGAAGCCTGAGTCTGCTGAATGAGACTGAGGTCCTGGTGAACCATCGTTCGATGACATAGGAATCTCCTATCTTCTCTGAGAGGAATGGGCACCTTTTAGTTTAGTGTAAAACTGTCTGACCTGCGCTTCTACTGGACATAAACGAAGGCCCCACCACACATTCAATGTGGCGGGGCCTCTGTCTACTACTGCGCGGGCTCACTCAGGCGCGTGTATTCCTTCTGCCGTTCATCCCAAGAAGACGGATCGAAGAGCACCGTACCGACCGGGATACGGTACCCTACACCGTTCAGCCTGGCTGTACCCAGCGGAATAGGCAGGCTGTCCTCGTACACCGCGAAGTTATGCGCCTCCTGACCAGTAGACTCCGAACCGGCAGACAACGCAGCGAACCGAGTCCGGCGCATCTCGCCCGAGTCAGCATCCTCAACAGCGAAGACCGGCGGGCTCTTCACGAAAGACACATCGCAGAAATCAGCAGTCTGCGCAAAGGACGCGCCATAGAACTCCGCGCCTGCCTCAAAGGCTGCATCACGGAACCCAGCGAGCCCCTCAAATGTAGCCCGGCTAAAGTGCGCATCCCCGTAGAAGGTTGCCGCGTTAAACCCGGCATGCCCCTCAAAGACCGCCTCACGGAACTCCGCAACTCCCGCAAAATCCGTCCTGAAGAAGCTTGCATTACCGCCAAAAGACGACCTAAAGAACCCAGCGTTCCCTTCAAAGGAAGCACCGCTAAAGCCCGCATCCGCCGCAAACGTCGTGTCGCGGAAGTCAGCGTGCCCTCCAAAAGAAGCCTCGCGGAAGTCTGCATTAGCGTTGAATGCCACCCAGCGGAAGAATGCATCACCAGCAAAGCGCGCGTTACTAAAGTCCGCCGTTCCCAGGAAAGTTACGTCGCTAAAACGCGCATCCTGGTCAAAGACCGCCCGGGTAAAGTTCGCATCGCCCACAAAAGCTACCCCGCTGAAATCTGAACCGTTGCAGAACCTCGCCGCAGAGAAATTGGCGTTCTCAATCGTCAGACCGTCGAGAGGGTAGAAGACGACCGCCCGGCTGAAATCGAACTCAAAGCCGCTCCACGCGCCGGGAACAACAGCCACCTCGCCCTTCTCATTTTCAGCAAGGGTGCTGCTACGCTTACTCATCTCAACGAAGACGCTGCGGCGAACATCCTGCTCACCACGAAAAGCCGCCAGATCCGTAGCGAAATCACCCGCATAGTTAGCGGGCGGCGTATCGGATTCAAAAGCTTCTGCCTTGAACGCCCGCGAGAACGGCGAACGAACATAAGCGCAGAGGGCATTGACGATGACCTGCCCCTCCTTCTGCCGCGCCTCAACGCTGAGCTGCTCGTCAGCGAGCCACTCATCCACCAGACCCGCAAGAGTGCTGATGGCGCTCGCACGGACTGCCGGATTCGGATACGCCAGATGCTCAACTGCCTTGCTGTAACGGGTACGGCGCTCGGCATGCACCCGCTGGGGGTGTTTCAGCTTTTTCTGGGCGTTCATGCGGTGGAACTCCCCAAGAAAGAGAACACCCAGCAGGGTGCCGGTGATGAAGAAAATGAACGGCTGAACCTCAAAATGGGTGATGCCAGGATCAAAGATGAAAGGCATAAAACCCGCCGTGACAATGCCCAAGAGCGCGATAGCCCAAACCCAGGTGCGGAAGCTAGACAGCTTCCCCTTGAGATTGCCGAACTGCGCGGCAAGCGGGAAAAGCAGAATGACGACTGCGCAAGCTATCAGCCAAGCCCACGCGGTGCTGGGTGCCAGATGCATGTGGTTCTCCTGTCATCGTTGAAAGGGCCGGGTCATACTCAGCATAGTGTAAAAGTGGCTGGGCTTGGGCTGTCACTGGTCACAAGCAAAGACCCCGCCAGCGCCGGATGCACGGGCGGGGCCTTCCGGATATTACTGCGCAGGCTCACTGACGCGCGTGTACTCCTGCTGCTCTTCGTCCCAGGAATCCGGGTCGTACAGCACCGCACCGACAGGGAGAACGAACGTTCTATTAAGAAGCTCCGTCTCGCCGCAGCTGAAGCCGTGCGGGCTCTCCGGGCGCGCCTCAAACAGGTAATCCTGCGGATCCGCCTGCGCCGAGAACCGCGCCCTCTGTAGCCGCCTCTCCAAAGCCTCAAAGGACGGCTTAACATACATGAAGCTAGTCTGCCTGAAATCCGCACCATGACCGAACGTCGCATCCGCGAAGTAGGCGCCCTCAAAGTTCGCCCCGTTGAAGCTCACCGCCCGCGCGAACGTCGCCTTGTAGAAGCCGACATGCGCCGTGAACGTCGCCTTACTAAAGTCGGCATCCTGCGCGAAGGTCGCGTTACCGAAGTTCGCTCCCTGCGGGAAGTCCATCTCATAGCGCGTCCTCGGAAGCGCAATAAAAGACGCCCGGCTGAACGTGGCGTCGCCGTCGAACCGCGCCCCACCAAAATCCTCGTACTGCGTGAAGGACGCCCCGCTAAAGTCCGCCGCGCTCGCAAAGCGTACGTTGCTGAACATTGCGGACTGCTTGGTGACTACACCGGCAAAGCGCGCGACCCCGCCGAACAGCGACTTGGAGAACACCGCGGGACGGTTGAAGACCGACGCGGCGAAGTGCGCTTCATCGTGGAACGTGGAGGCGGTGAATACTGCCTTTCCGTCGAAGGTGACCGCCGCGAAGCTGGCTATGCCTGCGGTGTTCAAACGCGAAAAGTTGGCGTCGGACTCGAAAGCGGATACCGCGAAGTCAGCCGCAGCCGAGAAGACCGCGTCTGAGAAGTCGGCCTCGCCGGTGAAGGTTACGGTTGCGAAGCTTGCCGCGTCTGCAAAGCGCGCCCCGCTGAACCCTGCCGCGCCCGTGAAGTGTGCGGCGCTGAAACCTACCCAGTCGTTGAAGTTCGCGCCATGGAAGGATGCGTCGGCCGTGAACTGCGCCGCCGAGAAGCTGGTGTCACCGTGGAAGGTTGAACCAGAGAAATCCGCTTGTCCGTAGAAGGTTGCGGAAGCGAAATCGGCGTTCTGAAAGTACAGTTGCCGTAGCGGATAGAAGATGGGTGCGCCGCCAAAGTCGAAGCGCAGATCAGCCCACATGGGCGATATTGGCGGCACCGTGCGCTGGTCTTCCCCGTTGCCAGTCTTGTTGCTCTCGGCGACGGCGGCGAGGCGGCGGCTGAACTCCATGAAGACGGTGCGGCGTACCAGCTGCTCTTCGCGTAGTGCCTCCTGATCGCGCGTAAAGTCGCCTTCGTACCCTTCGGGGGCGTTGTCTGATTCTAGAACTTGCCGTTTCTGTGCGAGGGGGTAGGGCGTGCGGATGCACCCGGTCAGCGCGTCGATAATGGTCTGGGCTTCTTCGCGGCGCACCTGCTCGGGGAAGGATGTGTCGGTGAGCCATTCGTCTGCGAGGTTTGCGAGCGTGTACACCCCGCCGAGGCGTACGGCGGGCTGGTGCCCGTCGAGGAATTGTTCGAGAGCGTGCGTGTAGCGTTCGTGCCGCCCGGCCTGTAGGTTGTGTGCCGGGGTGTTTTTGCGGTGCCGTAGCGCGGTTAAGAGTTTGTTGAGGTTCATGGCGGTCTGCCCTTCCTGCTCCGGTGCTGGCTTATAACCAGCATAGGGGAGGACCCCACTCTTGTGGGCTTGCGCAGTGGGCAAAAGGAGAAGCCCCGCCTGCACGATATGAACTGCCTCCCGTTTCTTGGACAACAAAAATGAAGTCCAGGAAATGGGAGGCTTTTCATGTCTATAAATCTGGGAATGAGGCATGATCGTTTGCTCCGGGAGCAAGCAGCGCAAATGTTCGAGAGAGGATTCGGCTATGGTCTGACCGCCAAGAAGCTTGGTATGTCTGCCGCGACTGTGAGAGAGTGGCAGAAAACGTACCGCGTCATCGGGAAGGACGGGCTTCTTGCCATGGGAGTAAAGCAGGCCAGATACGACTACGAGACCAAGGTCGCCGCAGCAAGGGCCGTGGTTGACGGTGGGATGAGTAAGCCTGAAGCAATGATGCGCTTCGGTATTGCAAGCGCTACACCGTTGAAGCAGTGGTGCAGGCTGTACCGTGAAGGCGGCGCGCAGGCGCTTAAGCCTAAGCCCAAGGGCAGGCCGAAGGGGTCGGTGCGGGCGGTGCCGCTAACGCGTGAGGAGGAACTTGCCGAGCGTGTGCGCAAGCTTGAGGCGCAGGTGGCGTACCTAAAAAAATCGATTGCCCTGAAGGCGCAGAGGCGCTCCCAAACCGGGACAAAGCCCTAGTGGTCGCTGAGCTTTCAGGGCACGGGCACAAGCTGTACGACCTCCTTGAGGTGGCTGGCCTTGCCAAATCGAGCTACTACTACGCGTTGGCTCATCCCCAGCAGCCAACCAGAGTGCAGCTACGTGCCAAGGTTGCCCAGATCTTTTCGCGTACCCCTAACGGGTGCGGTCACAGGCAGGTGGCCATGTGTCTGCGCGCTGAGGAAGGGGTGCGTATCGCCGATAAGACGGTTTTGAAGATGATGCGTCAGATGGGGTTGCGTTGCGGTATACGCCGCCAGAGGCCCTACCGCAGGTACAACTCTTACAAGGGGGACGTGGGGCAAAGTTTTGAGAACATCATCGGTCGCGACTTCACGGCGACCGGTCCTTGGCAGAAGTTGGGTACCGATGTTACCGAGTTTAAGCTTTCCTTCGGTAAGGCCTACCTGGCGCCGGTTTATGACTTTGCCAGCAAGGAGATTGTTGCTCACTCTATCTCGATGTGTCCCAATCTCGTCCAGCAACAAGAGATGCTTCAGGTACTCATGGAGGCCAAACCCGAGGGAGCTAAGCCGATTTTGCACTCGGATATGGGGTGGCAGTATCAGCACGAGACCTACATCAGTATGCTCGCTGAGAACGGTTTTATCCAGAGTATGTCGCGTAAAGGCAACTGCATTGATAATGGCGCCACCGAGCAAGTCTTTGGGCATCTTAAGGATGAGTTTTTCCGTGGGCAGGATTGGCTGACTTTTGAGAGTTTCAAAGCTGACCTTGACGCCTATATTACGCATTGGAACACAGCAAGGCGCCAGGTGAAGCTTAGGGGCCTGACCCCGGTGGAGTACCGGGATCAGGCCCTGTTGGAAGCTGTGTAAGGGTTACTATTTAATGCGTCCAAGTTTCGGGGCGCAGTTCAGATACGTGCAGGCGGGGCTTACTCTATATCGTCATGGAATATTTCTGATAGTTAGCTTTGTCCTAGGCTGCATTGATTCATAAAAATCCAATGGAGCTAAGTACGTACATTTTCCAGTGGTGACATCATAATGATGTTTATCATTGTTGAATTTTTCAACATGGTACCCAGTAGGAATTTTAAGTTGAGATTCTGTAAGGTTATTTAATCGAATGTTTCCATTATCTAATTTTTTCCCATATGCGCGATACTGATAATCGTATGTGGGAGTGAATACATGGACTGAATCCGGCTTTGCCTCAGTGAGTATTCCAAAAGTAATGGAGCTCTTTTCCTTAATGTCATTCGAGAAAACGCATGAGTAATCTGTTTCTACTGACCCCAGAGTGTCTCCGGGGCTCGTTACCATATCGCTAAAACCTTTTGCTATATTTGGAATAAGCGTGGAACCAATCGATGATATTAAAAATGCAGAGAATAGAGCCAGTATTAAGGCGGTTATATTTTCTTTGAGGGTCCTTGAATGTATTTCTGCTGTGCGTTTGAGTGCATATTTCTTATTCAAGATATTTCTTAGAGAGACACAGCAGAGGGTGAATGAAATAAATAATGTGGTTAATAAAAATATAATTATTTCTTTGTGTGAAAGAATTTTTAATATTTGATAGTTTATGAGGGCGCAGAAAGAAGTGAGGGCTGATGAAACAGAGATTATCATAAAGTAGATACATTCCACTTCCCTTTTTATATTTTCTTTTCTACCTCTGAGGATTATTTTTTCAGCACCGTTGACACATTGGGGGAGAAGGAAATATGGGATGAATGATATGTATCCTATTAATAGCAGGGAGAAAGCCATTGTCAGCCAAATATATTTGCTTTCCGTAAATTGAATTGCTGTAATTTGAATTGCAGTACTTAGATTACCTTTTGTTACCTGTGTGTTATGGAGTAACCCAAATATAAATACTATAGATGCTGCTAAAGGTAGAAGTGGAAGTATTAGCTTGATGTGGGAGGCGATAGTTGACCGTGTGGATCTTTCTTTTGATGATAATATTGTTCTCTTGGCTTTTTTACGTCGTTTATTTTTGAAAATTTCTTCGATGATTGTGATGATTGAAGTTGCAGTACTGGCGTTGACTATAAAAGAAAAGACAAGGAAAATGGGTAGTACAATTTTGGCGTCAGGGTCGTTGAAAAATTCTTTGAGAAATGTTGGAGTTGTCCTGTAAGTGTGTCGATCGTATAGGGCAGTGGAAAGTGTGTCGACTCCGAGGACAAAGAGTGCTACCGCAAAGATGGCAAAGGTAGGAATAAGTGTAAACATTATATAGTGTAAGGACTTTTCTGCTCCAGTGTAGGTCTTACCTTTTCGGTCGCTGGCTACTTTGTGTAACATAATAGAAATTCTTTTGATGATTTTAAAAATCGTAGCAATCGCAATGCATAAAATAAAAATCATGGCAAATGCAATGTAAAAAATAAAAATCGTAGCAATCGCAGTGTAAAAAATAAAAATCGTAGCGACTGTAAGGAAAAGAATAAAAATTGTGGCGGTTGCAATTATAAAACTAGTAGTAGAAATATTTACAATGTATTTAAAATGCCATAATAGTATGGCGCTCAATATTATGATGATTAATGCAAATATTTTTGCAAGCGGTTTTTTTGTGTTATTTTTGAAAATTGTGCCAAGTGCTATTGGGTCATCTGAAAAGAAATTATATAAATTTGTCTTTTTTTCATTGAGTGGGGGCGTGCTGGTAGTAACTTCGGCGATTGTTGAAGCGGAGGTGGTATTCTCCGCTACCTGTGGGGTTTTGGGTTCTTTGCTGGAATCCAAGTTGATGTTCCCCCAGCATATGGACCAGCTGGAGGCGTTGGGCCGTTATTCGTCGGCATCGTAATTTCCTATCTACTTTGAGAGGATATGGTCGTAACCAGCATACGGCAGGCAGGTAGCCTCAAGCCACAGGTGAAGGTTGAAGAATTGCGGGTCGGACAAGCGGAGATACCTCTATAGAGTGAGCGATGGAGCTTGCGCGCAGGTTCTCTATATATAAGAGGGGTGAACCTCTGGTGTTCACTGCGCCTCTGGCAACGCTGCCAGAGGCCTAGCTTCCTGGTCCAAAAGTCGCACTGCACCTCCTATATAAGGAGTCTCGCGACCCTTCTCACACCCCAATTTTTGGGTTTTCCACTCCTTTTTTAAAAATTTTTAAAAATTTTTTCGCCCCGCGCGCCCGGCACCGTCTGCTGTGCGCTGAATCGCCGCGCCGCACCCTCGCACCGCCTAAAAACCCCGGAATTCCGCGGCAAAACCGCTCATTCACGCCTCGCCGCCGCCCCGATTTTCCCCGTAAAACACTGCCCCAGAACCCTAAAAAACCCGCCCCTCACACAGTCTCGCGAAAAAAAGTTGAGTAAAGTTCGCTCAAGTCTATTGACAGACCCTCCGAGAGGGTGCATACTTGAGTACATGAGGCTCAAGGGAGCCGCGCAGACCACTCCACACGGAGCGGCACGCGCAGCACCAACCGCCTCCAAAACTTTCAAACTAACCCGCCTCGCATTAGAAGAAGCGGGGCACTGATCACAAGGAGTGAATAAACATATGGCACGTGCAGTAGGTATTGACCTCGGTACCACCAACTCGGTCGTAGCAGCACTGGAAGGTGGCGACCCGGTCGTCATCGCTAACGCAGAGGGCACCCGCACCACCCCCTCCGTCGTCGCATTCTCCAAGGACGGCGAGGTTCTGGTCGGTAGCGTTGCAAAGCGTCAGGCAGTGACCAACGTTGACCGCACCATCTCCTCCGTCAAGCGCCACATGGGCACTGACTGGACCACCGAGATTGACGGCAAGAAGTACACCCCGCAGGAAATCTCCGCTCGTATCCTCATGAAGCTGAAGGGCGACGCAGAGGCATTCCTGAACGACACCGTCACCGACGCTGTCATCACCGTCCCGGCATACTTCAACGACGCTGAGCGTCAGGCAACCAAGGAAGCCGGCGAGATTGCAGGCTTGAACGTCCTGCGTATCGTCAACGAGCCCACCGCCGCAGCACTCGCATACGGCCTGGACAAGGGCAAGGAAGACGAACTCATCCTGGTCTTCGACCTCGGTGGCGGTACCTTCGACGTCTCCCTGCTGGAAGTCGGCAAGGACGACGACGGCTTCTCCACCATTCAGGTTCGCGCAACCAGCGGTGACAACCGCCTCGGTGGTGACGACTGGGACCAGCGCATCGTTGAGTGGCTGCTCGCACAGGTGAAGGCAAACACCGGCGCAGACCTGTCCAAGGACAAGATTGCTCTGCAGCGTCTGCAGGAGGCAGCTGAGCAGGCTAAGAAGGAGCTGTCCAGCGCTTCCAGCACCAACATCTCCCTGCAGTACCTGTCCGTGACCCCCGAGGGCCCCATCCACCTGGATGAGAAGCTGACCCGCGCAAAGTTCGAGGAACTGACCCGCGACCTGCTCGAGCGCACCAAGAAGCCCGTGCTCGACGTCATCAAGGAAGCTGGCGTGTCCATCTCCGAGATTTCTGAGGTCATCCTGGTCGGTGGCTCCACCCGTATGCCCGCTGTTGCTGAGCTCGTCAAGGAGCTCACCGGCCGCGAGCCCAACAAGGGTGTGAACCCCGACGAGGTTGTGGCAATGGGTGCAGCCCTGCAGGCAGGTGTGCTGAAGGGCGACCGTAAGGACGTTCTGCTGATCGACGTCACCCCCCTCTCCCTCGGTATCGAGACCAAGGGCGGCGTGATGACCAAGCTGATCGAGCGCAACACCGCAATCCCGACCAAGCGTTCCGAGACCTTCACCACCGCAGAGGACAACCAGCCCTCCGTGACCATTCAGGTCTTCCAGGGTGAGCGTGAGTTCACTCGCGACAACAAGAACCTGGGTACCTTCGAGCTGACCGGCATCGCCCCCGCACCCCGCGGCGTGCCCCAGATTGAGGTCACCTTCGACATCGACGCAAACGGCATCGTCCACGTCTCCGCAAAGGACAAGGGCACCGGTGTTGAGCAGTCCATGACCATCACCGGCGGTACCTCCCTCTCCAAGGACGACATCGACCGCATGGTCAAGGATGCAGAGGCACACGCAGAGCAGGACAAGGCACGCCGCGAGGCTGCTGACACCCGCAACGCAGCTGAGTCCGTCGCATACTCCGTCGAGAAGCTCCTGAAGGAGAACGGCGACAAGCTGCCCGAGGACGTCAAGACCGAGGTCCAGGGCGATGTTGACGAGCTGAAGAAGGCACTCGAGGGCGACGACGACGCAGCAGTGAAGTCCGCATTCGAGAAGCTGCAGGCTTCCCAGTCCAAGCTGGGTGAGGCACTCTACGCAGCAGCACAGGCTGAGGCATCCGAGTCCAAGCCCGCCGCTGATGAGGACGTTGTCGACGCCGAGGTTATCGACGAAGACGAGAAGAAGTAATCATGGCTGAGCAGGAAAACATCACCCCCGACCCGCTGGAGGAGGCATTCAACGCCCCCGCAGCGGAAGGCCACCCCGAAGCTGAATCGGTCGAAACTGCCGAAGACGCTGCGGAAGCCGTCGAGGCTGAGCTCCAGGACGCCGTAGAAGCAGAATCTGCGGATGCGGCACTCGCCGCAGAGCGCCTGGACTCCCTGCTTCGCCTGCAGGCAGAGTTCACCAACTACAAGAACCGCACCGCCCGCGAAAAGGAGCAGCTGCGAAACTTCGTAATCGGTGACCTGGTCGGCGCACTGCTGCCGGTGCTCGACGACATCGACGCCGCACGCAAGCACGGCGACCTGCAGGAAGGCCCCTTCGCCTCCATCGCTACCAAGCTCGAAGAGCTGCTCGGCAAGCAGGGCGTGGAGCGCTTCGGTGAAGTAGGCGACGCCTTCGACCCGAACATCCACGAAGCAGTGCTCCAGCAGCCCACCGACGAGGTGGCTGAGGATCATGTCTCCATGGTTCTGCGTTACGGCTACCGCGTCAACGACCGCGTGGTTCGTACCGCTCAGGTGGCTGTGGCTGTCGCACCGTAAGGTGACCGGCTAGGCATTGGCTGAATAACTAACGACGGGCGGGTGCTCTCCCTGGTGGGGGAGTGCCCGCCCTGTTGTTTGCCGGGGCTGCTTTACCCGGTGTGTTGGTGCGGGTTTTGGCTCGTAGAAGCGGCGGTCAAGAGGCTTGTAGGGGCGCAATTTTTTGGGCTCAGCCCTTTCAAAATTGAGTCAAGTAGACTAAACTTTTATATAGAGCATTAAGACAAGCACGCGGTGCCCCTGCAAGCCGTCCCGTAACCGAGGAGGGCGGCGCATCACCGCAGAAGGAGAATCACAACATGGCAAGTGAAAACTGGCTAACCGACGACTTTTATAAGGCACTGGGTGTCAGCGAAGACGCAAGCGAAAGCGACATCAAGAAGGCGTACCGCAAGCTCTCCCGCAAGTACCACCCGGACCTGAACCCCGGCGACGCCGCAGCAGAGAAGAAGTTCAAGGAAATCTCGGAAGCATACGACGTGCTCTCCGATAAGAAGCAGCGCGAAGAGTACGACCAGATTCGCCGCTACGGTGCCGCAGGCATGGGCGGATTCGGAGGCGGCGGCTTCGGCGGTGGCAGCTACACCGGCTACCCCGGCGCGGACGCATTCGGCGGCTTCAGCAACGGCGGCGCAGGCATCAACATTGACGACCTGCTCGGCGGCCTCTTCGGCGGTAGCGCAGGCGGCTCCCGACGCTCCGCAGGCTTCACCAGCGCCGACTTCGGCGGCATGGGCGGTGGCGGTTTCGGCGGCGCACAGCACGCAGCCCCCGAAGAGAGTACCACCAGCACCCGCATCAGCCTCGCCCAGGCATACACCGGCGCGACCGTGACCGTGTTCCTGCCGGACGGCTCCCACACCGAGGCACGCATCCCTGCAGGCATTAAGGACGGCCAGAAGGTGCGACTGCGCGGCAAGGGTCTGCATGGCGGCGATCTGAAGGTCACCGTGCGCGTCTCCGATGACTCCGTGTACTCGCGCGAGGGCAACAACCTGATTCTGCGCGCACCCGTCACCCTCGCCGAGGCCGTCGACGGCGCAGTGATTGAGGTGCCCCTGCCGGACGCATCCACCGTGAAGCTGCGCCTGGCGCCCGGCCAGGTCGGCCGCCGACTGCGCGCTAAGGGCCGCGGCTTCAAGGCTAAGGGCGGCGACGGCGACCTGCTGGTCATCCCGGAGATTGTACTGCCCACCGAGCTGAGCGCAGAGGCACAGGAAGCGTTCGATAAGTTCGTAAAACTGGCACCGCAGGAGAACCCGCGTAAGGATCTGTTGAAGAAGGCGAAGTAAACCATGGCATCTCGAGAATCATCATCTAAGTCCCGTAGCGGTAAGCCGTTGCACAGCGTGGACCTGCCGGTTTTCGTGATTTCTGTGGCGGCTGAGCTGGCGGGTATGCACCCGCAGACCCTGCGCCAGTACGACCGCATCGGCCTGGTCCAGCCTTCGCGTGCGCCCGGTAAGGCGCGCCGCTATTCGCAGCGTGACGTGAACCGTCTGCAGCAGATTCAGCAGCTCTCGCAGGAGGGCGTCTCCCTGGAGGGTATTCGCCGCATTATTGAGCTGGAGTCCCTCGTGGAGGAGCAGCAGGAGCAGATTGCGGCGCTCCAGCGTCAGGTTGAGGACGCGAAGGTGAAGCTGGGCTTGGCGGAGCGCGTGTTCGCCGCCGGTACCAGTGGCGACGTGGTGCATATTGCTCGCGGTACCCGCCCGGCGCCTCGTCAGCGTTCTTCGGCTGTGGTGCTGTACCGTCAGCGTCACCAGCCGGCTACAGCGGATGATACGAAGCCGCAGCGCTAAACCGGCTAAACACGCTACACTGGGAGAAACGGTTCGGCTGTTCTAGCTCATCTGCGCTAGTCAGCCGCCCATATAGGCTTGTGCGTCTTTGTGTATACGCCGCGAGGGAGGGTAGACCCCCGCCCCGCATGCACTTGGACCCACACACAAGGAGGTGAGGCTCCCCGAATGACCGGGGAGCCTCACCTGCTTAACGTATAAGTCGCGTACTAACGCAGTCCCGCTTACTTGCGGCGGTAGGTCAGATCGTGCGCGCGGCGGCCCGCCTCCTGAGCCTTACGCTCAAAGCTGGTAAGGGTACGACCCTCCCAACGCGGAGCCCAACCACCCAGCGGATCCTCCTCGGTCGCACCGGCGCCAGGATTCACGTTCTCAAAGTCGGGGTGCGCCTCCAGAACCTCACGCATGACCAGGGCGTACTCCTCCCAGTCAGTCGCCAGACGCCAAATGCCGCCGGGCTTAAGCACGCGCGCAACCTTATCAGCGAACGCCGGGGACACCAGGCGGCGCTTGTGGTGGCGGGACTTGTGCCAGGGGTCCGGGAAGAACACCCACAGCTCATCCACGGAGTTCTCCTCAAGCATGTTGTCGAGCAGTTCGGGTGCGTTCGCCTGAGCCACACGCACGTTCTCCACGCCGGCGTTGCCCATCTTCAGCAGCAGGTCCGCGATGCCGGGGGTGTACACCTCAACGGCGAGGAAGTTCGCCTCGGGCACCTCAGCTGCGCGGTGCACGATTGCCTCGCCCAGACCGGAACCGATCTCGACAACCTGGTACGCCTCGCGGCCGTAAATCTTGACCGGGTCGAAGGTCGCCTCGGGCGCGACGGAGGTGTCGGTGCGCAGGCGCGGAATGTCCAGCACGTGGGTGGGGGAGTAGGTGTCCCACGCCTTCTGGCGGCGCGCGGTGAGGCGGTCGCCGCGGCGGACGAAGGAGTAGGGCTGGCGGAAGAATTCCTCGGGAACCGGCTTCTTGGCCTTTTCTTCGGTGGATTCGGGTGCCTGGCTAGGCTGCGTGTTCTCAGTAGACATACCTAAAAGAATAGCGTAGCACCGCTGTACAGTGCGGTTTCGTGGCGTGCGGGGCTGGCGTGACGCTGAACTAGCCGGGAGCATGCCGGTCTGAGAAACACAGAAATTTAGCGTGCAGAGAAGGGGCGCGATCTAAGGGCGGTGCGGGGCGTGTTCCGGGTGGAGGCTGAGAGATGCTGCAAACTCGCCCCGTCTCAATCGTCCCGTCTCAAAAATCTGGTGATGTTGTATTCCTTGTACTTGTGTGGGTATGAGGGGGTAAAATTTGAAATTATGCATTCTCTGCATAACCCTTTATTGGCGATGCAAGAAATCGGAAGCCCCGCGAAATCGGAGCCCACAAGCCCAAGTCCACCGCGCAAGCTATGGACGCGGGAATTTCTCCTCCATACACGCCGCTAAGGATTATGCACGAATACCAACCACCCGGACTCGCCCCCGAGTGAAATTTAGGGCGAATCGACGCAGGAAAGAGAAATACGTGACACAGCAGCCAATGCAGCACAACTCCGTCACCGGCCTGGACTCCGAAGCTGAGCACTCTAAGCTTCAGCGCGGACTAAGCTACCGACACATCCAGCTGATCGCTATTGGCGGCGCCATCGGCACCGGCCTTTTCCTCGGCTCGGCAAAGACCATCGCCCTGACCGGCCCCTCTATCGTCTTTGTTTACGCCATTATCGGTAGCGTCATCTACTTTGTTCTGCGCGCCATGGGCGAGATTCTGCTCTCCAACCCCAAGTACAAGTCCTTCACTGACTTCATCACCGACATCCTCGGTCTGCGCGCCGGCTTCTTCGTCGGCTGGTCGTACTGGTTCTTCTGGGTCGTCACAGGTATCGCGGATGTCATCGCTATTACCGGCTACATCAAATACTGGTGGCCGGAAATCCCAGCCTTCATCCCGGCGCTGACCGTTATCGTGGCTCTGCTGCTGCTGAACCTGCCCTCGGTGAAGAACTTCGGTGAAATCGAATTCTGGTTCGCAGTCATTAAAATCGTCGCGATTGTCGCCCTCATTATTGTTGGTGCGCTCATGGTTGCCTTTAGCTTCACCGCGCCCGACGGTACCGTCGCCTCCGTGGCAAATCTCTGGGATCGCCCCGGCCCCTCCGGTAGCGGTATCTTTACCCAGGGCCTGACGGGCTTCCTGGGTGCCTTCCAGATTGCGCTCTTCGCCTTCGTGGGTGCTGAGCTGGTCGGTACCGCCGTGGCGGAAACCGAACACCCCGAACGCACTCTGCCCAAGGCAATTAATGCGGTACCCTTCCGCATTGGCCTCTTCTACGCCCTGCCGCTGCTGACCATCCTCGCTGTCACCCCCTGGGACAAGTTGGATAAGTCCATGAGCCCCTTCGTGGGTATGTTCTCCCTGGCGGGCATTGCTGTTGCCGCCTCGCTGGTGAACTTTGTGGTGCTGACCTCCGCGGCGTCCTCGGCGAACTCCGGTATTTTCTCGACCTCCCGCATGGTCTACGGTCTGGCACACGACGGTGCCGCACCCTCCGCACTGGGTAAGCTCACCAAGAATGGTGTGCCCGCCAACGCCCTGTACCTGACCACCGTGATGCTGCTGTTCAGCCTGGTCATGCTGTACGCCGGTAGCGGCATCATGGAGGCGTTCACCGTGGTGACCTCCGTGGCGTCGATGATGGGTATCTTCACCTGGAGCATGATCCTGATTGCGTACCTGGTCTACCGTAAGAAGTTCCCCGAACGCCACGAGGCATCCGCATACAAGATGCCCTGGGGTATTGGCATGAGCTGGTTTGGTCTGGTCTTCTTCGCCGTCATGGTCTACGCCCTGAGCCTGTACCCGGACACCGCAATCGGTCTGGCGCTGACCCCCATCTGGTTCATTGCTCTGGCTATTGGCTACGAGATTCTGACCCGCCGCCACGCGGCGAAGCGTGCTCGTGTGCTGGCTGCTGGCAATGTTGTTGACAAGGCTGCTGACAAGGCTGGTCAGAAGTAGTTTCTGTTCTTTCTGCGGCGTTTATGTAGTGTTTCTGCGGCGCTGTGTGTAAGCCCCGTTTCTGCATTCTTTTAGGATGCGGAGGCGGGGCTTTCGCGTGCCCTCGTGCTTGCCTGTTTACGTTCCGGGCGGCATTTTTTACACCGCTTGATATGACGTAAATAATAGAAACAGGTCACATTTTTGCCGTAAATCCTGTTTTCTTGCCCTTAACACCTGTAGAATAACTATCCAAGTAGCTGTGAGAGCTCT
The DNA here is from genome assembly GCF_019334805.1 of Rothia mucilaginosa. Classification (NCBI taxonomy): domain Bacteria; kingdom Bacillati; phylum Actinomycetota; class Actinomycetes; order Micrococcales; family Micrococcaceae; genus Rothia; species Rothia mucilaginosa. The sequence goes on along the minus strand of NZ_CP079822.1, from coordinate 813,288 downwards.
CAGAAAAACTCCGCGTCAATCGATAGCGTGACACTTTCGAGCACCGCGCGGTATCTGATAGAGCTCTAGCCTCGCCCCGAAATCCGGGGACGCCCCGCAAGCTAATGGCCGCATATTCATACAGTGACCGTGCCTGCTGCGATCTAGCGATTCTTATTCCAGTAACGGCACATGCGGTACGGGGTACAACCGCTGAAAAGAGGACGTCGTGACTGAACAGAACAACGTCAGCCTGAATCCTAAAGCTCCCGAGCAGGGAGAGCGACTACACCGCGGTCTAAGCAACCGCCACATCCAGCTCATCGCCATCGGCGGTGCCATCGGCACCGGCCTGTTCATGGGCTCCGGTCGCGCCATCTCCCTGGCGGGCCCCTCCGTGATTTTCGTGTATATGCTCATCGGCGCCGTCATCTTCCTGGTGCTGCGAGCTATGGGCGAGATTCTGCTCTCCAACCTGAGGTACAAGTCCTTCTCCGACTTCACCACCGACCTCGTCGGCCCCATGGCCGGGTTCTTCCTCGGCTGGTCCTACTGGTTCATGTGGGTGGTCACCGCCGTCGCGGACATCATCGCAATTGTTGGCTACCTGCGTCTGTGGTGGCCCGACCTGCAAGCCTGGATCCCGGCGCTCGTCGTCATCGGCGTTCTGCTGACCCTGAACCTGGTGTCCGTGAAGAACTTCGGCGAAATCGAATTCTGGTTCTCCATGATTAAGATTGTCGCCATCGTCGCCCTGATTATCGTTGGTGGCGGCATGGTCGCTATCGGCTTCACCTCACCCAGTGGCGCGCAGGCGTCCGTCGCCAACCTCTGGAACGACGGCGGTATGTTCCCCAACCACCTGATTGGCTTCCTCGGCGCGTTCCAGATTGCCGTCTTCGCGTTCATGGGCTCCGAGCTTGTCGGTACCACCGCCGCAGAAACCCAGGACCCCGAAAAGACCCTGCCCAGGGCAATCAACGCCGTGCCGGTACGTATTATGGTCTTCTACGTGGGTGCGCTCGTCACCATCCTGATGGTTACCCCCTGGCGCCTCGTCAGCCCCGATAAGAGCCCCTTCGTCGCCATGTTCACCCTGGCGGGCCTGGGCATCGCCGCGCACATCATCAACTTTGTGGTGATTACCAGCGCAACCTCCTCGGCGAACTCCGGTATCTTCTCCACCTCGCGCATGGCATTCGGCCTGGCGCGCGAGCGCAGCGCCCCGCAGTTCCTGGGCAAGATCTCTAAGAACGGTGTGCCGCGTAACGCGCTGTTCCTCTCCGCCGTGATGCTGCTGTCCTCCATCGTGCTGCTCTACGCGGGTGACTCAATCTCTAGCGCGTTCAACCTGGTCACCACCGTGGCTGCGGTACTCGTGATTTTTGCGTGGGCGATGATTATGGTCAGCTACCTGATGTACCGCAAGAAGTTCCCGTCACGTCACGAGAAGTCGAAGTTCCGTCTGCCCGGCGGCCGTTTCTCCGCGTGGCTGTCGCTGGTGTTCTTCGCCTTCACCATCGGTGTGCTGGCCATGGATGAAGAAACCCTCAGGGGTCTGCTCGCGATGCCCGTCTGGTTCGCGATTCTGGGTATTGGTTGGTTCTTCAAGCGCCGTGCGGATGCACGCCGCCACGAAGCAATCTCTACCCGCACCGCGCAGATTGCGATTGTGGAGGCATCCGAGATTTTCTCGGCACGCTAAACACCCACGCTAAGCAACCCACGCTAAGCCACATCGGCTATCGGTACCGGCTACTAGTACACCGGCTACCGGTGCATGCGTAAAGCCCGCGTCACCTGCTCCTCTCAGGGAGCGGGGGACGCGGGCTTTCGCTGTCTCTAAGGACGAACCCGAGAGGCGCGCGGAGTGTGCGCTTAGACGGACGCCGTCTCAGCCTCTTCAGCGAGCGGGTCGTTGTCATCATCGGTGCGGTAGAAATCCCAGCGTTCACAACCGCAACCGGAACGCATCGCCTCAATGACGGCGGCAGCAGCCTCCAGTGGGTCGAGCGCGTGCAGGTTCCACAGAGCATGCACCGGCACCGGGCGCCTCCAACCGTGTTCCTGCAGAAACTCCGGGTCGAAGGCGGGTAGCGCCTCCGCGGTAGGTTCGAGCTCGCAGAGGAAGCCTGTGGGGGAGCGGAAGACCGTCACCACGGGGGTCGGGTCGGCGTCCTCCAGGGATGCGCCGTCGAAGAAGTAGTAGGTACTCAGGCGGCGGTTCCAGGCAAGCTGCGCGAGGCGTTCGCCGAAGACTTCCACCGTCTGCTCCCACCGAGTGCGGTGGTACGCCGCGAGGTCGGTGTGGGCGGTCTGCACCACGCCGATGCCCTGCTCGGTGAGTTCGCGGGCGCTCAGACGCGCGGGCTCTGCGGGTTCCGCGGGCTCTGTCGGCTCCGCGGGAGCGTCCGCAGGGGAGTTGTCCGAAGTATCCAGCTCTGCTAGTTCTGCTTCGGTCAGCTCAGCGCTAGCCAGCTCAGCGTCGAGGCGCTCAAGCTCCTCCGCGGCACTTGCCTCAGCAGCGCTCGCCTTAGCGGCAGCCTCGTTTGCTTCGTCCCTGGTCCACAGGCGCAGCTCGCGGGCAATCTGCGTGCGTCCGCGATGCAGGGTCGCCTGCCAGGAGCCGAACTTGGCGCGTACCGCGCCCAGGGGCGGCACCTGCTCGATGAGCGTGGGAATGGTAGACCAGTAGCCGTAGTTCAGTGCCGTCGGTTCGCGGTCGTAGCGGGCACAATAGCTCAAAAAGAGGCTCAGGGTCTTCGGAGCAAAATCCTCGGGTACCGAGGCGGCGTCAATGTACCACTCGTTTTCGAGTGCCTCCGCCGGGTAGATGCCGGTGCGGAGCATGCCCAAGGACCAGTCGCCGTCGCCGAGGTAGTCGTTTACCGTCTGCGCCGGGGCAGGCCACGCGGATTCGCCCTCCATGCTGGCGGCGAGCAGGGTGTACAGGCTACCGCCCTCGGTGCCGATTTCTTCCAAGCCGCGCAGTCGGATGTCCTCGAGGGTCTGCGCGTAGGCTTCTTCCTCCAGCTGGGAGTAAGGGTGTGCGGCAAGGTACTTGAGCGTTGCGCCAATCTTCGCCAGGACGGTGGCGATATCTTCGTTGTTGAAGTGGCGCGCCTCCAGTGCGGGCGGCAGGTCGTGGATAATATCGCAATCAAGAATCAGCGCCGCGTACTCGGGCTCCGGAGGCAGATCGTAGGCTTCCGCGAAAACGTACCAGAGGCCGCAGGCGAGCACCGTGTAGCTCGGGGCCTCTGCCGTGACCGGACCAAACTGCCAGATACCGGAGCTCAGCGCATAGTTCAGGTACTTCTTGTTGATGTGCGGGTACAGAAAGTTGAGGCGGCGGAGAACCTGGGTAGGGGTGAACCCCAGCGCGGCGAGTTCGGCGATGAGTTCCGCGTACTCGTCGTGAAAATCTAAGTAGCCCTCCGGCGCGTTTGATAGCGCGGCTTGTTCGCGCATGGGTCCCTCTTTCATCTGCGGGATGTGGCGGCACCATGTCGTACCGTGCCGCCGAAACCCTGAACGTGTGCACGCAGACAAGGGCGTTTGCGTGGTGTGAGGCCACCCCTTATCTGCATGAATAAGCGATATTTTTTCAAAAAATATGCTCTTTTATCTAAATTTATCGCTGAAACTAAGCACTATTCAAATACGTGAACCCCTAACACGGTTTCTTACGAAAAGATGACAACGTTTAGCGCACCCGCAGGGCAAAATGTGCGTAAAGACTCGTAAATCTGCACCAGAAGATACGGTGGAAAAATACGCTTACCCGCACCCGCACAGGCGAGCAAAATACGCCCCGCGCTGACTCTTATCCCAGCATTACCGGTCAACCCATGAGCCGCGGCGAAATATGCGAAACTGGAAGGATGAGCGAACACCCCCTCCCGAGCAGTATCCGCCCGCGCGCGGATCGAGCTGCAGACCCCGCGCCCAGCAGCGCCGCACACCGCGAAAAACACGAAACCGGCGGCGCAGGTGAGCCGCCCGCCGAGCACCTCATCAACGCGCTCGCCGTAGAAACCGGCATTGCGCCGCACCGCATCCGCGCAGCCGTGGCGCTACTCGACGCCGACAACTCCGTGCCCTTCATCGCGCGTTACCGCAAAGAAGCGACGGGCGCGCTCATCGACACCCAGCTGCGCACCATCCAGTCGCGCCTGGGTCAGCTCCGCGCCCTCGAGGAGCGCCGCGCCCGCGTGCTCGAGGCGCTCACCGCGCGCGCCGACGAAGGACTCATCGACCCGCTCACCCTGCTGCAACTGCGTTCCTCGCTCATGAACGCCGCCACCGTCGCAGACGTGAACGCCCTCTACGCCCCCTACCGCAGCGAGCGCGTAACCCGCGCGCAGCTGGCCCGCGCTGCCGGGCTCGACTCCCTCGTCGAGGACCTGCTGGAGGTGCCCCTCGCCGACGCGCACGCCATCGCCGCCGCCTACATCACCACCGATGAGGAGATTGCGGAGGCCCGCGCGGAGGGGGATGAGACGCTGCCCATCCGCACGGCCGAGGAGGCCCTCGAGGGCGCCCGCGCAATCCTGATCGACCGCGCCCTCACCGACCCTGTGCTCGGCGAGAAACTCTTGACCCGCCTGCGCGAGCAGGGCGTCATCGAATCCCGCGTCATTGCCGGGCACGAAAGTGACGGCGCGAAGTTCTCGGACTATTTCGCCTTCTCGGACCGTATTCGCTCCATCCCGCCGCACCGCGTGCTGGCGCTGCACCGTGCTAAGGACGCCGGCGTGGTGCGCCTCAAGGTGGACGTGGCACCCGCCCCCGCGCCGCTCAGCCGCCTGCGCGGTGCCGCCCGCGTCGAGGCCGAGGCCGCAGCCGAAAACTACGAGAACGTACGTTCTGCATACGAGCGTGAGGTGGCTGCCGCGCTGCGCATCCCCGTGCAGGTGCTCAACACCGTCGACGACGAGGACCGCGTGCTCGGCTGGCTCGCCGCCACCGTGCGCACCGCCTGGCGCAGCCACCTGCGCCCGCGCCTGGCCGAGCGCATCCGCCACCGCCTGCTCGATACCGCCGCGCAGAACGCGACCGAGGTGTTTGCCTCCAACCTGCGCGATATTCTGCTCGCCGCACCCGCCGGTCACAAAACCACCCTCGGCCTGGATCCGGGTCTGCGCCACGGCGTGAAATACGCCGTGGTTGACGGCACCGGTGAGCCGCTGCGCGTGGGCACCGTCTACCCGCACGCCCCGCGCAACCAGTGGGCAGAAGCACTGCGCGAGCTTGCCGTCGCCTGCCGCGAGCACGGCGTGGAACTTATCGCCATCGGTAACGGCACCGCAAGCCGCGAAACCGACAAGCTCGCCAGCGAACTCATTCGCGCCCTGCGCGAGGAGGGCGTGGAAGCACCCCAGAAGGTGACCGTTTCGGAGGCGGGCGCCTCCGTCTACTCCGCCTCGGCCCTGGCCGCCGCTGAGCTGCCCGACTACGACGTAACCGTGCGCGGCGCCGTCTCCATCGCGCGCCGCCTGCAGGACCCGCTCGCCGAGCTCGTCAAAATCGACCCGCAGTCCATCGGCGTGGGCCAGTACCAGCACGACGTGCCGCCGGCCGCCCTGCGCCGGGCCCTCAACGACACCGTCGAAGACTGCGTGAACGCCGTGGGCGTGAACCTCAACAGCGCTTCCGTGCAGCTGCTCGCGCACGTGGCGGGCGTGGGCACCGCGACCGCCGAACGCATCGTCGCCTACCGCACCGAGCACGGCCCCTTTGCGAACCGCCGGCAGCTGCTAAACGTGCCGCGGCTGGGTGAGAAGACCTTCCGCCAGGCGGCGGGCTTCATTCGTATTCGTGGCGGCGAGGAGTCTCTGGATGCCTCCGCGGTGCACCCGGAGGCCTACCCGCTCGCGCGCCGCATTATTGCCGACGCGCAGGCCCGCAACGGCGCCCACTGGGTAGCTGGCGCTCTGGGTACCTCGGACGGCAGCGACCCGCTGGCCGGGCTGAACCCCGCCGACTACGTGCAGGAGGGCGGACAGGACGGCGCGGAGGAGGGAACCGCCGGCGTGTACACGGTGCAGGACATCTTCACCGAGCTGCGCCGCCCCGGCCTGGACCCGCGCGGTAGCTTCCGCACCGCACGCTTCTCCGAATCCGTCTCGCGTTTTGAGGATGTGCGCCCCGGCATGGTGCTCGAGGGCACCGTATCGAACGTGGCGGCATTCGGCGCGTTCGTGGATATCGGCGTGCATCAGGACGGCCTTGTGCACATCTCGCAGATGAGCCGCGGTTTCGTGGCGAACCCGCACGACATTGTGCGTAGCGGCGACATTGTGCGGGTGCGCGTGGTGGAGGTCGACCCGGCCCGCCGCCGCATCTCCCTCTCGCTGCTGGTGGAGGACGAGAGCTAGCCGGCGAAAACTGGCGGGCGGGAGTTAGTTACGAAGCGCCCGCCAGGATAGCTGATGGTTTGCCGAACAATCCAAGAACGAGCGTTCGTCAAAACCAGTCGTCGAAAGCCCGAAAAGCCGCGTAGCCAGGGCACGCAAAAGCCCCGACAAGCACTATCCGTGCCTGTCGGGGCTTTATGTAGGTGAGGTTCGAGCCGCTAGGCCCAGACGACATCCTAGAAGTCGATGTTCGCCGGGTCAGCGCCAATACGACCCTCGGGGGTGGAAAGCGCATCCACAGCCGCGATGTCCTCAGCGGTCAGCTTCACGTTCACCGACGCCAGGTTCTCCTCAATACGAGAGGGGGTCGCGGACTTCGGGATAGCCACGGTGCCCTTAGCCAGGTGCCACGCCAGCACGACCTGCGCGGGGGTTGCGCCGTGGTGCTCCGCAATCTCAGCCAGCACGGGGTTCTGCAGCAGATCGCTACCGTTGCCCAGCGGGCTCCATGCCTCGGTCACGATGCCGTACTCGGCGTGAACAGCGCGCAGCGCCTCCTGCGAGAAGTAAGGGTGCAGCTCAACCTGGTGGATGACCGGAACCACGCCGGTCTCCTCGATAATCTCGCGCAACTGCTCCTCGGGGAAGTTCGAAACACCAATCGAACGGACCTTACCCTGCTTCTGCAGCTCAATCAGCGCACGCCAAGAATCCAGGTACAGACCCTGCTGCGGCTTAGCCCAGTGAATCAGGTACAGGTCAACGTAGTCGGTACCCAGCTTCTCCAGGGAAGCCTCGAATGCCTCGAAAGCGCTCTCGTAACCCTGGTCAGAGTTCCACAGCTTGGTGGTGAGGAAGATATCTTCGCGAGGCACGTCAGAGTTAGCGATAGCGCGGCCCACGCCCGCCTCGTTGCCGTAGATAGCGGCGGTGTCGATGTGGCGGTAGCCGGTCTCCAGGGCGGTGCCCACAATCTTCTCGGCGACCTCGTCCTCAATCTGCCATACGCCGTAGCCCAGCTGCGGAATGGATCGGCCGTCGTTGAACTTTACATTGGGTACGTTGTAGCTCATGATGCTCCTTTTGAATCTGTGGGGAGGCGGCGCCTCCGTAAGTAGTCGTACCAGGTTACGCCTCAGAGCCCCCGTTGAGAAGGGCCACAGCAGAATCGGGCGTGAATCTAGCCCGAGGCGTAACCAAGTAACGAAAAATGACGGGCGTCAGGCATATCAGCAGACCCGAAGTCTACCGCTCAGTCTGGAAGGCGGCTACCGCTCAGATTGGAGGGCGGCTATCGCTCGATAGCCGGCGCAAAGAGCTCACGCACATCCTCAGCCGTCACCGCTGCGGAGGCGAACTCGCCCTCACCGACCACCGCATCGAAGAGCGCGGCCTTCGACTCCTTGAGCTGCATGACCTTCTCCTCAATGGTGCCCTCGGCGACCAGACGGTAGACGTGCACCTCCTTGTCCTGGCCGATGCGGTGAATACGGTCCACCGCCTGCTGCTCGGCGGCGGGGTTCCACCACGGATCCATGATGAACACGTGGTCCGCCTCGGTCAGGTTCAGGCCGAAACCGCCAGCCTTGAGCGAAATGAGGAACACCGGCTCCTGCCCGCTCGTGAACGCCTCGATGACCTCGGAACGGTTGCGGGTCGAACCGTCCAGGTACAGGTGCCCGATGCCCTCCTCCGCCAGGCGCGCCGAAATGCTCTTGAGGTAGCCGGTGAACTGGCTGAACACCAGCACGCGGTGGCCCTTCTTGAGCAGGTCGGGTAGTTGCTGCACCAGGTAGTCGCGCTTGACCGACGACACCCCGGCATAGGCTTCCGGGTCAATCAGCGCGGCATCAAGTGCCAGACGGCGCAGCAGGGTCAGCGACTGGAAGATCGTGAACCGGTTCTTGTCCATATCCTCCAGCAGACCCAGCACCTTCTGGCGTTCACGCTGCAGATGCGTGTCATAGATGCGGCGGTGACCGGGAGCCAGCGGCAGGTTCACGCGCGTATCGTTCTTCGCCGGAAGCTCCGCCGCCACCAGCTCCTTGGTGCGGCGCAGCATGAGCGGGCGGATGCGCCGGCGCAGACGAGCAGCCGTCGCCGCGGCGTGCGCCGGGTCCTCACCGGACTCCGCCGGGCGAGCGTACAGGTCACGGAACGCGCGGGCGGAAGGGAACAGACCATCCGCCACAATCGCCAGCAGCGCCCACAGCTCCATGAGGTTGTTCTCAATGGGTGTGCCGGTTATCGCGATCTTGGTGCGGGCGGGCATCGCGCGGGCGATGGACCAGGCGCGGGTGCCGGTGTTTTTGACGAATTGCGCCTCGTCCAGCAGGAGCGCACCCCAGCCTTCAGGGGTGGAGAGTTCACCCGTGGATTCGTCAACGGTGCGGCCCAGCGTGCGGGCGTAGCCGGTGTATGCATCCTCATCCATGCGCAGCAGCGTGTAGCTGGTCAGTACCAGGTGCGCTCCTGCGATGCGCTCAGCCAGCGGGGTCTTACCGGCGGTAGTTTCGGTAATGGTCACGACCTTCGCCTCGGGCAGGAAACGTGCCGCCTCCGCCGCCCAATTGGTGATGACGGAGGTCGGCGCAACCACGAGGAAAGGCGCGAACGGCTCGACGCTCTCACCGCGCCCGGTGGTACGTTCGGAGGCAGCACGATGCTCCTCAATCGCGTGGGCGAGCAGAGCGAGAGCCTGCACGGTCTTACCCAGACCCATATCGTCGGCGAGAATACCGCCCAGACGCTGCTCGTACAGGAACGACAACCATTGGAAACCCTCCACCTGGTAGGGGCGTAGGGTCGCCTGCAGACCGGCGGGTACCGGGCGCTGAGCAATCACCCGACGGGAAGCCTTCTGCGGCGCGGGGGAACCATGAGCACCCTTGTCAGAGGTCTTTTCAGTACCTTTTTCGGTGCTCTCTTCGGCATCCTCCAGGCCCTCAACCAGCTCCAGCAGCGAACGCACCTGAGCGTCCCACCGCGCGGTCGTATGCACGCTCGCCGCCAGCGACTCCAGCTCAGAGAACAGACCCGCCTGGTGACGGTTAATGCGCAGCTCACCACCCGCATCGTCGAGTTCGCGAGCCTCCGCGATGAGGGTGCGCAAGGTCTTAAACTCGGGTCGACGCAGCGAAAAATAGGTGCCGTTACCGAGCAGAATACGGTCCGCCCCGCGATCTAGCGCCTCAAAAATCTGCGCGAACGGCACGGTCCAATTATTGACCTTCACCGCAATACCCAGACCGAACCAGTCACGAGAATTGCCCTCGCTCACGGTGACTTCAATGAGCGCGTCGGTCGCCTTCACGAACTGCGGCGGAGTACCGTTAAAACGCATCTGAACAGCGGAAACACGGCGAAGCTTCGGCAGAATCGCGCTGAGCAACTCGCGGGTCTCCCAGCCTTCGATGCGGCGCTCCTCCAGCCCGGAAAGCGCCGGATGAGCGGCAAGAATCGCGCGCACCGAACGCAGTACGCGCGCCTCAAAACGCTCATCGCGAACCTCACCGCCCTCTTCGCCGGGGTAGCCGAAAACGGGCAGGGAGTACACATCGGAGCCGGTCGCAGGATTCTGGATGCGCGCCTCCTCTGCGCTCGCCTCATCAGTGCTGTCCTCCTCCACACTGTCCTCCGCGAAGGGGTTCAGCGGGTACTCCCAATGCCAGCTCAGCTGCGCGTCGTGGCGCACCTGCTCGTCAAAGCTGATGTCAAGTACCAGATGCGGCGGCTTCACGCGCGGCAGCGCCAGCGCCGGATCGGGGGTCAGCGAAGGAATGGAGCGGCTGAGCGCGGGCAGGTATTCCTTTTGGAACGTGGCGCGTTCCGCGGCGGGAATGTGCACGGTTCCGGCGCTAATGAGCGATTCGGAGGCGGCGTCGAGCGGCTCAACCAGGGGGATGAGCGCCAGCTCCACGCCCTCGGGCAGTTCGGGTACGGCGGGGGAGTAGCGCACCCGTTCACCCTGTCCTCGTTCGCCCTGCGCCGGGTTGAGGGTCGGGGCAGAGGGCTCGGCAGGTACCTCCCGTGCGTCCTTTGGGGCAGTCTTGTGCACGAAAGATTCGCGGCCCACTTCATCCAGCGCGCCGGGGCGCGCGGTCTTCCAGTGCACCGCCTTGGCCGCCTGTTCGTACTCCTGCTGAGCGAGCCCGCCCAGGGCAAAGAAGCCGGTGCGCGGGGTGCCGATGGGGTGGCAGTGCGCGGCGGGTAGCCAGAGCTGGCGCAGCAATTCGCCTTCGCGTCCTTCCCAGCTGAGCGCGGCTTGAAGTTGCAGCCCGGCGCCTTCCGCGTGTTTCTCTTCGCAGGCGGCGGCGTGCAGGCGCACCTGTGCGGGGCTCAGCACGGCGTAGTTCACCTCGCGACCGTTGACGAGCAGAGGCAGGCCAATATCCTCCGCGCGGGCGAGTACATCCCAGAGCAGAGTGGAGGCAGAAGCGCTAATCGAAATCCAGTCGCGGTGCGAGGAATACATGTTCTGCCAGGGGCGGGCAATCGAGTAGAGTTCGGCGAAAAATCGTTCGTGTTCGGGGTAGATTTCGTGCCGCCCGACGGGGCCGCCCACGCTGGAAGCGAAGGTTTCCCAGCTGAGTCCGCCCTTGATCCAGCGCCCGGTTTTGGACGCCATGAGCGGGCGGGCGAGCAGGTTAATGCTGGGGGTTGCCCCGGGCATATTGCGGCCGCGCGCGTAGGATCCGGAGACGCTTAGCGAGAAATCCAGGGCGCCGCTCACGCGCATCGAATCAATGCCCGCAAGGTCCTGACGTGCGGAAAGAACGGAGGAGAGGTCGCGCCGCCAGGCAGAAATTTTGGAGGCGGCACCATCGAGCGCTGTGGGGTCGAGCGCAGTGGGGGAAGAGCCTAGCTTGTTGAGCGCAAGGCTTCCCTGGGGGTTTTCGGGCTCGGCAGTCTCCGCATCGGGCGCGGGCAGTTTTGCCGCGGTGGTGAGTGCACCGGAGGCGCGTAGTGCCGCGAGCGGGTCGGCGGCTTTCTTCGCCTCCGCAATGTCCGCGCTCTTTGAATCTGCGGATCCCTTTGCAGCGGATCCTTTTGCGTCTGTCGCACCCTTCGCTGCGGTAGCCTTCGCTGCGGCACCGGGTACGCCGACCGGTCCGGGGTGTTCGCTGAGTGCCTTTTTCGCTACGGAGGCGCGGTCGAGCGCGGTGAGCATGAGCGCTACGGCGTGCTTGCAGTCGGTGAGCACAGGGCAGGTGCAGCGGGCGGTGAAGGTTGCGGAGCCGCTGACGGCGGGGAAGAAGCGAATGGTCACTTCGTAGGGGATGATGGTGCTTCCGTTGACGAGCCCGGTGAGGGTGCTATTGTCTTCGTCGTAGCTGTATCGGATGACTTCGCGGTTGCGCTGGTAGGCGACACCGCGCTGGTAGGTGCGGTGCCCGGCCTGGCGAATGATCTGCGGTACGGTGATGGGAATTTCGGGGAAGGGGTTGTTGGCGCTCACCAGCTCATTATCGCGTATCGTACCGGTTTGCGCCTTGTCGCCGGTCATGTGCTGGCGGCTGTCGGGCTGGTTGCCGAGCCGACTATTTGGCGGTGGCTTAGGGTGTATTTCGTATTTGTGGTGGGGGAGTTTTTAGTGCATAAAAACACCGGTATTCACATAAGATATTCCGCGCAGTATCAAAAATTGCCGCCGTCTAAAACACTCTCACAAGCCAAAACGCCAATAATCTAAATCTCTTTCAGAAAACGCTTTACTTAACTTGAGAAAATGCTGTAAGCTAAACCCAGCTTCAAGAGTTTCGACTGATAAGCTCCGACTATGGTCGAACGCCAACCCCATGTTCACGGGTGGCTCGGATGACGAAGCGGTTTGTATTCACCACCGGAATAACCGGTGGTAATTGGTACAGACAAGAGCAACGCGAAAGGATCGCGCCACTCACGGCGCAGGTTGTCACATGTACAACGGCTCTGCAACCAAAGCAGCAATCTCTCTGAACCCCTCCCGCTCCTACCAGGAAAGCCTGCGTGCCGCAGCTGTCCCCGCGCGAGGCGGATACACCGCAGTCAGCATTGACGATTACTCCCGCATTTCTTCTAAGCGCGACGAGTTCCTGAACTTCCTTCTTCTGCCCAACCCCGAGGGCATCCCCGCTATTGAGTACGCCGGTCTGCGCGTAGCGTAGCATTAGGGGTATGAATTTCTCCGGTATGCTCCTGGACTCCGACGTTCTTGCGGAGATCCGTAAGGCGGATCCTGACCCCGCCGTGGTCGCTTTTCTGCGCCGCCGCTCGTTCCGACACATGTACATTTCTGTGCTGAGTATTGGTGAGCTGAAGGGCCTGTACCCCTACCCGGAAACTGATCGTTGGATTACCGAACTTCTTGAGCGCTTTGGCGACCACGTTATTAATGTGGATGCGCGCGTGAGCCTCGAGTGGGCTGGCCGTCAGGCGCCGCGTGGCGTGCATGCCGTGGGTCGTGACGATGCCGGTCCGTTGCCTACCGCCGCCCTGGAGGGTCTGATGGCGGCGAGCGCGAGTGCCTATGATTTGGAGCTGATTTCTTCTAAGGCGCAGGTGTACCGTGCCTGGGGCGTTCAGGCTTCCAACCCGTGGACTGAGGATTAAAACTTTGCCGGATGCGCCTCCTCGCGTGCGTCCCTGTATGAATCCCTGTGTGAATAGTTGTGAGAACCCGCTTTCGAGTGTTAATCGGAGGCGGGTTTCGTCGTTAATTCGTGGCATGATTGAAGGACGATGAAAAGCACCTCACCTATCTCTCGTTATTCCATGCCCATGCCTCTGTGGCTTCAGGGTGTTGTTGAGCTAATTGTTACTGCCCTGTTCTCTGCTGTTGCAGTGTTTGCGGCGATGTCTGCCGTGTGGGCGACCAAGGGCTTTGGCGACATGGAGTTCTCCTCCGTGGCCGCCATGTCGGCGCATCTGTGGCTTCTGATTCACGGTGTTCCCCTGGATCTTGCGGCTGCTTTTGGTGCTTCTGCCGGCACGATGACGCTGGTGCCGCTGGGTTTGAGTATTCTGCCGCTGCTGCTCTGTTATCGTTCGGGTCGTCGCCTGGCGCGCGCCTCGTATGAGGGTGAGTTTTTGATTCCGGTGCTGTCCGGTTCGGTGACCTATGCGCTGATTAGTTCGGCGATGTACGGTTGGGCGAGCCCGCATCCGCAGCCTCTTCAGGCGTTGAATGCTGCCCTGGTGCCTTTGGGTATTGTGGTGGCTGGTCTGATGTGGGGTGGCTACCGTGAGGCGCGTTCGCTCTCGCGCATGGTGGGTGTTGATACTGCGGAGCAGATTTCGCAGATGAGTCAGTATTCGCGTTGGGCGGGCTCGTATGCCTGGGCGGTGGTGCGTGCTGCGGTGGTTGCTTTTGTGGCGCTGATTGGTCTGGGTGCGGTGCTTTTGGGTATCGGTATTTTGGCGGGTTGGTCGCAGATTGTTGCCACCTATCAGGAGCTGCACGCGGGCGCTGTGGGTGATACCGCGGTGACTCTGCTGCAGTTGGGTTTCTTGCCGAACCTGGTGATTTATGCGATTGCGTGGTCGACCGGCGCCGGTTTCTCCTTTGGCGCGGGTACCTCGGTTGGTTTGACCAGTAGCGATGTTGGTACTTTGCCGATGCTTCCGATTCTGGGTGCTGTGCCCGAGTCGATGGGCACGGCCGGTCTGTTGGGTCTGCTGGTGCCGCTGGGTGCCGGTGCGATTGCTGGCTGGTGGTTCTTGCGTGAGGGCGAGGATCACCTGGACGAGTGGGTTGCTCTGAAGGTTCCGTTCCGACCGCTGTCTGCGCTGATTTCTGCCGTGGTGCTGGGCGTGATGACCGGTATTCTGACGTCGTTTGGTGCCCTGTGGCTGGGCTGGATTTCGTATGGTTCTCTGGGTATTGGTCGTTTTACGGAGGTTGGGGCTGAGCCGCTGACTTTTGCGGCGCATACCGCATTGACGGTGGGTGCCGGCGTGACGTTTGGTATGTTGCTGAGCCGCGCCCTGGTGCCGGATAGCAGCCGTGAGCTGCCTCGTTTTGCGGATGAGCGCCCGAACCTGGGTGAGCGTCTGATGAGTTTTACTGCCTCGATCCGTGAGCGTTTTGCGCAGAGCCGCGAGCGTTTTGCACAGCGTCGTGAGGAGCGTGCCCAGGAACGGGCAGAGCGTGCGGAGCGTGAGGCTGAGGAAGCCGCAGCACGTGAAGCTCAGGAAGCTGCAGAGCGTGAGGCCGCTGAGCGTGAAGCTGAGGAAGCGGCACGCGCGCAGGATTCCGAGAACGTTGTTGAGGCCGAGCAGTCCGTGGCGTCTGAGCAGTCTGTTGTGTCTGAGGTGGCGACCGGTCATGTCCCGGTGCATCCGCAGGAGCCTGTGGTTGCTGTCCCCGTGGAGGCGACCGAGCAGCTGGCGCAGCGTGCGGCGGCGGACGCTTTCGCTGAGATTGTTGCAGAGCGCGAAGTGTCGGTTGAAGAGCCTGCAGTAGCGGAACCCGCTGTGGACGCTGCTCAGGAGCCGGCTTCCGAAGAGGCTGTTGCTGAAGAGAGCCCCGCTGAGCAGTACGAGCCGATTGAGGCCGTTCAGCAGGTCGATTACCTGCACTCCACCTCCGTACAGGTTGAGGTTGTTGCCGAGCCTGCCTCCAACGAGCGCGCTACGTACGAACACGCTGCGTATGAGCCCGCCCTGTACGCTCATGACCCCTCCGATGAGGAGACCCGCGAGCTGATTCAGGAGCCCGTCTACGAGGCTGCTGAACCTGTGGAGCGTGAGCGCGCTGTCGATGAGTCCGCAGAACAGGCACCGCGCTCGAAGGGCCGCGCGAGCCGCATCATGGCGTACTTCGGTTTTGGCCTTGAACAGCCTGCCGCAGTGCAGGGTGACTCAGGGCAGGGTGACGCAGTGCAGGATAGCTCAGCCGATGCCGCCCGCACTGAATCTGCCACGCAGGATTCCGCGCAGAGCCGTGCCAGCGACCGCGCGCATGAGCGTGAGCAGAAGCGCGAAGCGAAGCGGGCGGCTAAGGCGGCACGCAAGAAGCAGAAGAAGGATTCAGAGCGCGACTTTGTGGACCGCGAGCTGGATGTCCTCTCCGCTGATCAGGCGATGAAGCGCATCTTTGAGGTTCGTAGCCAGACCGGTGTGCTTCCGCTGGTGACCGATGAGGCCTCTACCGTGGAGCTGCCCCCGCTGGATGTCAGCTCCTCGAAGCCCCATGGTTCTAGCGCGCGCACGAAGAACTAACGCGCGGAAGAAGAGCTAGAGCTGGATGCGCCGGTGAGCTTGTCCATCGTGCCCTGGAACTTCTGGTCGCAGGTGTACATGTCGGTCTGAGTCAGCGCGGCGGCGCGGCACTCACGGTACTCCTGCGCGCCGGGCATGAAGGCAAGACCGATGCCGCCGAGCAGGGTCATGGCGCCGTAGATAATGCTGACGCCCGCGGCAATGTAGAAGAACCAGGGGCCGCGGTAGACTGCGGTGCGCACGATCGCAATAATGCTCAGGGTGATGCCGGCGAGCGCGAAGAGGAAGAGCGCCAGGAAAAGCGGCATCGTGGAGAGCACGAAGGAAGACGCTGCAAAAATGACCAGTGCGGCAACGATCAGCATGAGCGAGGTGCGAATATTCGCTTTCTGCTGTTCGATGGGGTCGATGGGCTTGCGCGGCTTCTTACTCTGAGGTCCTCGAGGCTGCGACATCATGTGCTGCGGTGCCTGCTGCGGCGCTCGCGGCGGAACCTGCTGGTTCTGCGGTGCACCGTTGTTCGGGGTGGGCTGCTGCGGCGTGTTATTCGGGTTGTTCTTCGGAGTGTTCTGCGGGGGAGTAGACATACCTATAAGGGTACCGCCCCGCCTGCCCGCGACCTATTGAGTATGCAACCTATTGAGCTCGCGACCTGTTGAGTTTGCGCCCGGCGAACCCCGGCTAACCCTGGCGAGGATTTCTCCCGCCGGGGTTTCTTTGTGCTCGCCTTTGGGCTTTGGGTCTGTTGTGAACCTCGTACCCCTTTGGATAAGGGTGTGAGACGGGTTATACTAGTCGGGTGCGAATTGTGGTTATGGTATCCGGCTCCGGAACGAATCTTCAGTCCATCCTCGACGCCGTAGCGGCGGGCGAGCTTCCCCTCGAAATTGCGGCAGTGGGCGCCGACAAGCCCTGTCTGGGTATTGAACGTGCCCAGGCGGCGGGTGTACCCACTTTCCTGGTGCAGCCCGGCGACTACGCCGACCGCCTCTCCTGGAACCGCGCGCTGGAAGAAAAGATTGCTTCCTACGACCCCGATTACATTGTGTTCGCTGGCTTCATGCGCATTGTTGACGCGCAGCTGGTCGAGCGTTTCAGCAACCGCATTATTAACACCCACCCGGCCCTGCTGCCCTCCTTCCCGGGTGCGCACGGCGTGCGTGACGCCCTGGCGCACGGTGTGAAGATTACCGGCCTGACCGTCCACTTTGTGGATGCGGGCGTTGACACCGGCCCCATCCTCGCCCAGGCGGCAGTGCCCGTTCTGGATGACGACACCGAAGAGACCCTGCACGAACGCATTAAGGTGCAGGAGCGCCGCCTGCTCGTGCAGACCATCGCATCCCTGGCTGAATCTCACGGCGCTGCATCTGACGGCGCTGCATCCGACAGCTAATTCCGCCCACTAGATTTTTGCGGCGGAATGAGCCGAGCTCACACCCCGCCGCCCACACACGTTCCGTTGTGGCACCCGAGTACCCCTGAGGGGAAGGTGCACAGCGGCGGGGAATACCCCCACACATGCCCTGTCTATCCGGGCAGGCTACGTCCATCCACCAGCTGTGCCGCCGAGAACCGGCGTGCACGTCTAAAGCATCGGAGTATTTGTGTCTCTCATTGAGCTCGATCGCGTGCCCCTGCGCCGCGCCCTCATTTCCGTCTACGACAAGACCGGTCTGGAGGAGTTCGCCCGCGGCCTGCACGAGGCTGGCGTCGCGCTGGTCTCCACCGGCTCCACCGCATCCACCATCGCGGCAGCAGGCGTACCCGTCACCGAGGTCACCGAAGTTACCGGTTTCCCCGAGTGCCTCGAAGGGCGCGTGAAGACCCTGCACCCGCGCATCCACGCCGGTATTCTGGCGGACCGCCGCAAGCAGGAGCACATCGACACCCTCGAAGAGCTGGATGTTGAGGCATTCGACCTGGTGGTTGTGAACCTGTACCCCTTCGTTGAGACCGTTGCTTCCGGTGCCGATCAGGACGCCATCATCGAGAAGATCGACATTGGTGGCCCCTCCATGGTTCGCGCTGCCGCGAAGAACCACGACGCCGTCGCTATTGTTGTGGACCCCGCCGACTACGCGCGCACCGTTGAGGCCGCTAAGAACGGTGGCTTCTCCCTGGATGAGCGCCGCCGCCTTGCTGCCGGCGCATTCGCCCACACCGCCGCGTACGATACCGCTGTGGCTACCTGGACCGCATCCCAGTTCCTGCAGGATGAGGACGCTAACTTCTGGCCCCCGTACGCTGGCCTGGGCTTCGAGCGCAGCGAGACCCTGCGTTACGGCGAGAACCCGCACCAGCGTGCCGCCCTGTACGTTGACCCCGCCGCTGCCCCCGGCATTGCTCAGGCGGAGCAGCTGCACGGTAAGGCGATGAGCTACAACAACTACGTTGATGCTGATGCCGCTCTGCGTGCCGCTTACGACTTCGACGAGCCGGCTGTTGCCGTTATCAAGCACAACAACCCCTGCGGTATTGCTGTGGCAACCCCCGGCGCGGCTGACCCGATTGCGGACGCTCACGCGAAGGCGCACGCTTGCGACCCGCTGTCCGCATACGGTGGCGTGATTGCCGCTAACCGCCCGGTGACCGCCGCTATGGCTCAGACCGTCAAGGGCATCTTCACCGAGGTGATCGTGGCTCCCGGCTTCGAGCCCGAGGCGCTGGAGATCCTGCGTGAGAAGAAGAACCTGCGCCTGCTGGTTCTGCCCGAGAACTTTGCCCGCGAGGCTATCGAGTACCGCCCCATTTCCGGTGGCGCACTCTTCCAGGAGGCTGACCGCCTACAGGCTGAGGGTGACGACCCGAAGAACTGGACCCTGGTTGCCGGTGAGCCGGCTGACGAGGCAACCCTGCGTGACCTCGAGTTCGCGTGGCGTGCACTGCGTTCGCCCAAGTCCAACGCTATTCTGCTTGCCGATAACGGTGCCGCCGTGGGCATCGGCATGGGCCAGGTGAACCGCGTGGATTCCTGCAAGCTTTCGGTGGAGCGCGCGAACACTCTCGGCGGTGAAGGTAACGAGCGTGCCCGCGGTGCGGTTGCCGCATCCGACGCGTTCTTCCCCTTCGCTGACGGCCTGCAGGTGCTGCTGGACGCCGGCGTGCGTGCCGTCGTGCACCCGGGCGGTTCGATCCGCGACGAGGAAGTTATCGAGGCGGCTAAGGCTGCTGGCGTGACCATGTACCTGACCGGTACCCGCCACTTCTTCCACTAAACATGTGTAGCGGGCTCAGCGCGCGCTGAGCTACCTGCTGTGAGCGGGGTATTTCCGGGTGAACCTTTTGGTGAGCCTGGGATGCCCCGCTTTTTCATGCTCTCCACCCGAGGCATCTGCGTTGGGGTATTCGCGGTGGGGCATCCGTATTGTGGGCAGTCGTATTTATAGAATTTTTGCTCTATTTTGCGCCGGATTTGCGCATGAGGGCGCGTCAACGGCAACCAGGATGCGCACGGATTGGCTAAAAATTCGCTAGGATTAGGTTGTGCCTAAAGTCAGCGAAGAATACAAAAAGAACAGGCGTTCTCAGATTGTAGAGACCGCCCGCGAATGCTTCATCAAGCACGGTTATCAGAAGGCTTCGATGAGCGAGATTATTGCGGCCACTGGCCTGTCTGCTGGAGCGATTTATAACCACTTCTCCTCCAAGGATGAGATTATCCTGGCGGCAGCCCGCATGGACATGGCGCCCTTCGACCGCATCCGCGCCGAACAGCCCTGGGACTACGTGTTCGGGTGCCTGAAGGTGCTGGACACCCCCAAGATTCGCCGTCACCTGCTCGTCACCTGGGGCGAGGCTGTGGCAATGCCGCAGCTGGCGACCGTGGTGTCTGAACAGCTGAGCTACCTGCGCGATCAGTCCCTGGAACGCTACCGCGCCTGGGGTGCCGCTGAGCTGGACTTCACCGAAGAAGAGCTTGAAGAGTGGCTGACCGTTATCGGTGCCGCGGTGCTGTCGGTGCTGACCGGTTACGTGGTGCAGACCCAGCTGGTGGCTGGCGGTAAGAAGGAGAGCGCTCGCGAGGCGTACCTGGAGTATGCTTCCGCTATCCTGCGTCAGGCGTAGGGTTTGTAGACCCGCGTAGCTACCGCCGATAAGCCTAAAGGCCGGTTTATATGCCCTGCGGTGGCGGTGTAAAACTTCATCGTGATGCTTTGTAAAGCATGTTTTCCTTCTCGAAGGAAAGCGGGCTTTACGGTATTATGAGGTGTAGCTCATATTTTTTCATTCAGGGTTTTCAGCCGCAGACACTGCCGCAGCCCCGATGATGAGCGACCGAAGATAATGCAAAAACACTCCCAGGAGCGTAATGTCCGAGCAGAAGATCCTCGAGATGCCCCTCGCCGACCTTGACCCCGAAGTTGCAGAAGCCATTGAGCTGGAGCGCAAGCGCCAGCAGAACACCCTCGAGATGATTGCATCCGAGAACTTCGTCCCCCGTGCCGTCCTCGAAAGCCAGGGCTCGGTGCTGACCAACAAGTACGCTGAGGGTTACCCCGGCCGCCGCTACTACGGCGGCTGCGAATTCGTTGACATCGTTGAGTCCCTCGCTATTTCCCGCGTGAAGGAACTCTTCGGTGCTGAGCACGCCAACGTTCAGCCTCACTCCGGTGCGCAGGCGAACAACGCCGTCATGCACGCACTGCTGAACCCCGGCGACACCATCATGGGTCTGTCCCTGGCACACGGTGGCCACCTGACCCACGGCATGAAGCTGAACGTCTCCGGCAAGCTGTACCACGTTGTGGCGTACGGCGTGGACGAGTCCGGCCGTGTTGACATGGAGCAGGTGCGTGAACTGGCTCTGGCTGAGCGTCCCAAGCTGATTATTGCCGGCTGGTCCGCGTACCCCCGTCAGCTGGACTTCGCCGCGTTCCGAGCGATTGCTGACGAAATCGGTGCGTACCTGTGGGTGGACATGGCTCACTTCGCGGGCCTGGTGGCTGCGGGTCTGCACCCGAACCCCGTCCCGCACGCACACGTGGTCTCCTCCACCGTGCACAAGACCCTGGGCGGCCCCCGCTCCGGCTTCATCCTCTGCACCGAGGAACTGAAGAAGAAGATTGACTCCGCAGTGTTCCCCGGCCAGCAGGGCGGCCCGCTCATGCACGTGATCGCTGCGAAGGCTACCGCGTTCAAGGTCGCCGCATCTGACGCGTTCAAGGACCGTCAGAAGCGCACCGTTGAGGGCGCACAGATCCTGGCGAACCGCCTGCTGCAGCAGGACATGAAGGACGCCGGCGTGTCGATCGCATCCGGCGGTACTGACGTTCACCTGGTGCTTGTTGACCTGCGCGACCACGCCCTCAACGGTAAGGAAGCAGAGGATCTGCTGCACGCCGCTGGCATTACCGTCAACCGTAACGCCGTGCCGAACGACCCGCGCCCGCCGATGGTGACCTCCGGTCTGCGTATCGGTACCCCCGCTCTGGCGACCCGCGGCTTCGATGCTGAGGGCTTCACCGAGGTAGCCGACATTATTGCTTCCGTACTGCTGCCGAACCCGGACATCGCTGCGCTGCGTGCCCGCGTTGAGGCACTGTGCGCCAAGTACCCCCTCTACCAGGGCAGCGAGAACTGGTAGACCCATGAATGACCCCGTTCGCTCAGCATCCCTTCGTGGGTGCTGAGCGGGCGGGGTTATTTCGCCCTCTTACTTTTTGCCGCTCTACCCACTACATCCGTTGAGGGACGTAGCGGGGGAGTGGCGCCTCTAGGCACACACCCTAGAACTCAACACACAGACCATTCGTTTCGGCGAACCCGCCGCAATCTATGGAAGGAAAAACAATGCCCCAGATTCTAGACGGTAACGCAACCGCCGCAGCCATCAAGGAAGAGCTGAAGGAACGCGTCGAGGCGCTCAAGGCTAAGGGTATTACCCCCGGCCTGGGTACCGTGCTGGTCGGTGACGACCCCGCATCCCGCTCGTACGTGGGCGCTAAGCACCGCGACTGCGCAGAGATCGGTATTAACTCCATCCGTGTGGACCTGCCCGGTGACATCACTCAGGAAGAGCTCGACGCAGAGATCGACAAGCTGAACAACGACCCGGCGTGCACCAGCTACATTGTGCAGTTGCCCCTGCCCAAGCACCTGGACACCAACCGCGTGCTGGAGCGCATCGCCCCCGAGAAGGACGCTGACGGCCTGCACCCGACCAACCTCGGCAAGCTCGTGCTGAACGTTTCTGAGCCGCTGGATTCCCCGCTGCCCTGCACCCCCAACGGTGTCATTGAGCTGGTGAAGCGCCACGGCATCGACTGGAACGGCAAGAACGTTGTGGTGCTCGGCCGCGGCATTACCGTGGGCCGCCCGCTGGGTCTGCTGCTGACCCGCCGCGAGGTGAACGCGACCGCAACCCTGGCGCACACCGGTACCGAGAACCTGGACGAGGTACTGCGCGAGGCTGACGTCATTGTTGCCGCTGTGGGTGTTCCGCACGTGCTGAAGGCTCACCAGGTCAAGGACGGCGCAATCCTGCTGGACGTTGGTGTTTCCCGTGCTGAGGACCCGGAGACCGGCAAGAAGAAGCTATTCGGCGACGTCTCCCCGGAGGCTGCGCAGAAGGCGTCCTGGGTTTCCCCGAACCCCGGCGGTGTGGGCCCGATGACCCGCGCGGAGCTGCTGGTGAACGTGGTTGAGACTGCGGAGCGTCAGGCGGCGTAAGGCCCGCAGCATTTTAGAGCTGAAATATTTCAGAGCTGATAACTCAAAAGGGCGGTGCCCCGGTAGAACAATCTACCGGGGCACCGCCCTTCACACTGTCATCACAAGAGAAAAGGCAGGTGCTAGAGAATCATCTCGTAGAAGTAGGCATCGGCAAGGTACAAGGTCTCTGCGTACTCTACGGGGCTACCTTCTTCGGTGTAGCCGGTCGCGCAGACCTTGAACGCCGCCTCGCCCACGGGAACCTGCTGGTTGAACGCCTCGGCGTCGGCGTCGGTGAAGAGCGCCGCGCTGGTGCGTACGCGGGCGTGCTTAATGGCGTTGGGGGTGTCGGCAAGCTGGTCTAGCGAGCTCATCGCACCGGACATCTCCGCCATCATGGCGTCCAGGATGCTACTTGCGGCGGCCTTGACAAAGTAGGAACGCTCAAAGCCGATGACTTCGTGGTCGGCAAGACGCAGGCGGCGCACGAACAGCACCTGCTCGCCCACCGGCACGGATAGGTGGGTGGAGATCTCTTCGGTGGCGTCCACCCAGCGGGTCGCAATCATGCGGGTGGAGCCCTCAAAACCGCGGCGGCGCATATCGTCAACGAAGGTGTCCACGCGCGGAATGTAGGTGGCGTCGCTACGCTCGGCAACGTAGGTGCCGGAGCCCTGCACGTTGTAGAGCAGGCCGCGTTCAATCAGAACCTTCAGGGCGCTACGAACCGTCTGGCGGCTCACCCCAAAGTTCTGCTGAATCATGCGTTCGGTGGGCAGCTTATCGCCGGGCTTGCCGGGAATAATGTAGCGCTGCTCAATGTAGTGGATGACCTGCTCGTACTTCGGGCCGGGAATCGGGGGTAGCTCGTAGCGGCTCTCAGCGTTGTGAGCGGTACTTTCGGATGCGGTGGTGCCCGCAGAATGTGAGGGGGCACCGTGGTCGGTGGTCTGTGAGGAGTGTGAATTCATCACCCAATAGTTTACCGTTCAGCCAGAGAAAAAACGCGCACGAGTGAAAATTTCTCTTCCTTCAAACTGGCATAATTAAGACTATGCATTTTTCTAACACCCCTGCACCGCGCCCGAGCGGTCTGCTTCGCGTGGCGAGCGTGAATGTGAACGGTATCCGAGCCGCCTACAAGAAGGATATGGCGGCGTGGTTGGCGAGCCGTGACATCGACATTCTCTGCCTGCAGGAGGTGCGCGCCCCCGACGCTATCGTGCGTGAGCTGCTGGACGAATCCCAGTGGCATATTCTGCACGCGGAGGCTGCCGCGAAGGGCCGCGCCGGTGTACTGGTGGCGACCCGCCACACCCCGAACTCGGCCGGTGAAGTCCTGGAGAATCAGCCGGTGGCGACCCGCTCGAATATTGGCGAAGAGTACTTTGACGATTCGGGCCGCTGGGTTGAGGCGGACTACGTTCTGCCCAACGGTAAGACCCTGACCGTGGTCAGCGCCTACGTTCACTCCGGTGAGGTCGGCACCCAGAAGCAGGACGATAAGTACCGCTTCCTGGAGCGCATGCTGGTGCGCATGCCTGAACTGGCAAAGCACTCGGACCACGTGCTCATCGTGGGCGATTTGAACGTGGGCCACACCGAGCTGGACATTAAGAACTGGAAGGCTAACCAGAAGCGTGCCGGCTTCCTGCCGGAGGAACGCGCCTACTTTGACCGCTTCTTCGGCGATATCGGCTACCGCGATGTGGCTCGTGAGCTGGCGGGTCAGGTGCCCGGCCCCTACACCTGGTGGTCTTACCGCGGTAAGGCGTTCGATAATGACGCAGGCTGGCGTATCGACTACCACATGGCGACCCCGGCGCTCGCCGAAAGCGCCGTGGAAGCGGTCGTGGACCGCGCGGCAAGCTACGATGAGCGTTTCAGCGATCACGCGCCGCTCGTGGTTGACTACCGCATCGGTGAGTAAGACGCGGACCCACCTACAGATAAGTTTTTGAAGATGTGCTGCACCGTCCGCAGCACCGCACAGGAAGAACTGCACAGGAAATAACTATGGCAGACGAAAAGAAGCAGGATAAGTCCCTCATCCCTAACGCCTCTCAGCAGAAGGCACGTATCTACTCGGGTGCGCAGCCGTCGGCTGATTCGATGCACCTGGGTAACTACATTGGTGCTGTGAACAACTGGGTGGCGTTGCAGGACGACCCGAATAACGAATGTCTGTTCTTTATCCCGGATATGCACGCCATCACCGTTCCTCAGAACCCCGAGGAGCTGCGTGAGCGTACCCGCCTGACCGCGGCACAGTACATCGCCTCCGGCATTGACCCGACCCGCACCCCGCTGTTCGTGCAGTCGCACGTGCCCGAGCACGCCCAGCTGGCGTGGGTTCTGAACTGCTTCACCGGCTTCGGTGAGGCCTCCCGTATGACCCAGTTCAAGGACAAGTCCCAGAAGCAGGGTGCCGAGAACGCCTCCGTAGGTCTGTTCACCTACCCGATTCTGATGGCTGCCGACATCCTGCTCTACCAGGTGGACGGCGTGCCCGTGGGCGAGGACCAGCGTCAGCACCTGGAGCTGACCCGTAACCTGGCTCAGCGTTTCAACTCCCGTTTCGGTGAGACCTTCGTGGTGCCCGAGCCGGTGATTCTGAAGGAAACCGCTAAGATTTACGACCTGCAGGACCCGACCTCGAAGATGTCCAAGTCTGCAGCCACCGACAAGGGCTTGATCAAGCTTCTGGACACCCCCAAGGCAACCCAGAAGAAGATTAAGTCCGCCGTGACCGATGACGGCTCCGTCATCGCCTACGACCGTGAGGCTAAGCCTGGCGTCTCCAACCTGCTCTCCATCTACTCGGCAATGACCGGCGAGAGCATCGACGAGATTGTGGCACGCTACGAAGGTAAGATGTATGGCCACCTGAAGGTTGACCTTGCCGATATCGTGGTGGAGCGCCTCACCCCGGTGCGTGAGCGTACCCTCGAGCTGATGGACGACCCCGCCGAGCTGGACCGCCTGCTGGCTGTGGGCGCATCCGCTGCGCGTGAGATCGCTACGGTCACCATTGAGAACGTGTACAAGAAGGTTGGCTTCCTGCCTGCCGCCGCAATCTAGCGCGCTGTTCAGCCTGCCCGGCTGAGGCGCCGCATTACCTGCACGATTGAGATGACAGCACAAGAGAACTCTTCGAGCCCCACGACGGCTCCTGTATCCCCGACCCTGAAACCCGGTCGCCGCTACCTGAGCGTTATTGCGCATGTGAGCGGTGAGAATGTTCAGCGCCTGGAAGAGTGGAAGCGCACGGTAGTTGGCGGTGCTGCGGCACCGATTAGCACGCACGTGACCGTGTACCTGACGGAGCTGACAGAATCGCTGCTGGCTGCGGTGCAGTCCCCGCAGTTCCGCGAGGCGCTGGACGCACCGCGTTTTGAGGCGCGCTGGGGTTCGGTGCATTCCTTCCGCCCGGTGACCGAGGTGGAGTACCTGAACCTGGAGGCGGGCAAGACCGAGTTTGAGCAGATTCACCAGAAGCTGGTTGAACTGTTCGGCGCCGGTGCGGCATCCTTCCCGTACGTGCCGCACGTGACCCTGGGCCACGGGCTCACGGAGGAGCAGGTGGCGAATGCCCATGAGGTGTTTGATGCTCTGCCCGCCGAGCAACGCACCTTCACCGTGGATCACCTGCATTACTACTCCTACGACGGGCAGAACTGGGAAGAGATTGGGGTTCTGCCGCTGCGTTAGTGGCTGGCGCATAAACCCTGCATACATAAAGAGAGATGCGACCGATAGGTTATCGGTCGCATCTCTCTTTATGCTTTCGCTCGGTTTATCTCAGCGCGAGAGCCCTAGTGGGAGTGGCCCTCATGAGCCTCGCCGGACTCGTGCGCGTCAGCCGAAGCCGAGGAGGAAGCAGTGCCGTGTGCCTCAGAGCCGTGAGCCTCAGCCTCAACCGGTGCAGCGTTCGAGGAGGAGACACCCAGAATCTCGTTCGGGGTCTTCGGAAGCTCCACGCTCATCAGCTCCTTCGGAGCTGCCGGGTTCGACAGGGACACCGCAATGAGCTTCTTGGTCGCCGGGTCGGTCACGTAGGCGGTCTTACCGTCCACCCACAGCGCCGGACGCTCATCCTGCCACGTCTCAGACTCGGTCCACGCCTCCATTAGCTGTACGGATCCCAGCTCGGCACCGGTCGCCGGATCGAAGATGCGCAGCTTACCGTCGGTGGTCAGTAGCAGCGCCTCACCCTGGGGGCCGCGAGCCAGCGAACGGAAGGTGTAGCTCACGCCAGAGGGCAGGGAGTAGACGGTGCGGGTTGCCGCGACAGTGTCGATGATGGAGAACTTCTCGGGGCGCTCCAGCTTAGCGTCCTTATCGGTCTTGTAGTCCGCCAGAACGTACTGGGAATCAGCCTTACCAGCCTGGTTACCGGAACGCGAGTACGGGTCCTCGGGGTTGGTAATCTTGGTGAACTTACCGTCCTTGTAGACCAGCGCGCCGTCGGTGCAACCGATGGAGAACGCGCCGTCCTTGGCGATAGCTTCACCGTGAACACCGGGGCATGCGGGGCTCTCGAGAACGGTCTTACCCTGCGCATCCACAACAGCGGCACCGGTGCGGGTCTTCGAATCGCCAACCGCTACCAGGTACTGGTCGTTGGGCAGCGGGATTGCGAAGCCGTGGTGCGGCTGCGGCAGGGTGACGGTGGTGGTCTCCAGGGAGGATGCGGTGCGCTTGTCGTGGGTCAGCTTCGCCGGGTCGTACACGGCGAAGGAGCCGGTGCCGTCAGCGAATGCCGCGACCTTGCCGTTGTCCTTGATGACGTGACCGGTGTGGTCAGCTGCAAGAGACAGCGAAGACAGAGACGGGGCGGTGGTGTAGTAGTGCGAGTGGTCGCCGTGCGCTACGGACCATACGCCGGTGTCCAGGAAGGTGTAGCTGTTACCGTCTGCAACGACGAGGTGGCGGTTATCGCCAGCGTCGGAGAGGCGCAGGAAGCCTTCCTTGGGGATGTTTGCGAGCAACTTCATGTCCTTGGCGTCGTAGACGAGCACGCCGCCGTCGTAGGTGATGGCGACGCGGCTTGCCGCGCCCTTGCCTTCGGTGATAGGGGCGGGGGTTGCGCTCGCGGAGGTGGAGGCGCTGGGGCTGGTCTGGGCGTTCTGGGTGGTCTGGGAGCCGCATGCGGTCAGGGCGAGTGCGGCTACTGCGCCGAGTGCGCCGGCACGGGTGAGGAAAAACTTACGGGTCATGTGCATGTACCAAGATTAACATGAGAATGGTTCTCTATAGAAGCTACTCCTTGGCTCGTATCAGAGTCTGGAAGTGCAGTCTGCGTCGGGCCTGCAAGGCGTCCTGCGCTCTTCTCATCTGAGTGGGAATCCCTCAACCGGCCCCACTAGGCAAAAGTCTTGAATCCACCCGCGAAATGACCCAATGACCCATCAGAGCATAATCATCGGGGCATAAGAAAACCGGCTCCCTTCTGAAAAGAAGAGAACCGGTTTCTAGAGGTATCTTGTGCTCGAGCAGGATTCAAGCACTCGCGCGGGGCTAACTACTCAGGGCTAACTGCGCGGGGCTACCTACTCAGAGCCAAAAATTTAGAGGAGGTTGTTCAGGCCTCGCGCCTTGACCTCACCCACTGCATCCTTGACAGCCTGTGCCTTGGAGCGCGGAGCGACCAACAGGGCGTCGGGGGTGTCCACCACAACGATATCGTCGAGGCCAAGGATAGAGATCTTGCGGTCGGTATTCGCGACAATAATGCCGGAACAACCGTGGTTGATAACGTTATCCTTCTCGCCGAGAATGGTCAGCTCTTCGCCGCTCTTCTCGGTGTTCAGGCGTGCCACAGCGTCGAAGTCTCCCACATCGTCCCAGCTGAAGGAACCGGGAACCATTGCAACGTCGCCCGCTGCCGCAGCGGGCTCAGCCACAGCGTAGTCGATAGCGGTCTTGGGCAGGGTCTCCCAGACGCGGTCCATAACAGCCTCACGCTCGGGGGTGTCCCAAGCGTTAGCAATTTCCATGATGCCCGCGTACAGCTCGGGCTCGTTCGCCTCGAGGTGCTTGAGCATCAGAGCCGCCGGTGCCACGAACATGCCTGCGTTCCAGGTGTACTCACCGGAGTCCAGGTACTTCTGTGCGGTAGCGGCATCGGGCTTCTCCACGAAGGTGTCCACAGCCTGAGCGTTGGGGGCGTCCTCAATACCCAGGGACTCGCTGGCGTGGATGTAGCCAAACGCGCTGGAGGGCTCGGTGGGGGTAATACCGATGGTGACAATCTTGCCGGTTGCCGCGGTGATGACAGCTTCGGTCACCACACGGTGGAATTCATCCACGGGGCTGATCACGTGGTCAGCTGCGAAGGAGCCAATGATGGCGTCCGGTTCGCGGCGGTGGATGATAGCGCAAGCCAGGCCGATAGCTGCAGCCGAATCCTTGGGGGAGGGCTCCAGTACCAGGTCAGCGGCACGCAGTTCAGGAATCTGCTGGGTGACCGCATTGGCGTGCGAAGTACCGGTAACCACCATGACGGAACCGTTGCTGAGATCGATGAGACGGTCGTAGGTGTCACGCAACAAGGAATTGCCCGACGAGGTGAGGTCGAGCAGGAACTTCGGGGCGTGCGCGCGGGATAGAGGCCACAAACGCGAGCCAACACCGCCGGCGGGAATAAGCGGGCGGAATCGAGTGAGTGCAGTATTCATCGCTTCAAGAATAGCGGGTCAATTTGTCATATATCGAATTCTTTTAGGTTTTAACCAAAAAGTGTCAGATGGCTCTCATTTAGGCGATGTTTGAGGTTAGGTTAAGGTAAGTCCCGCACAAACACAGGGAAGTAGGCGATATCGCAATAAAAACATGCTCTAATTCCCTTTTAGAACCTGTAAAAAAACCCTAAACAGGGTGTCAGTAAGCTGTGAATTTACCTGATATCTTGGAAGTAACAGACGAACAAAAAGCAGTCGGTGAGCACACAGCTGTGCCTGGAAGCTGGAGCCTAAAAATGCGGTACCAGAACCCAGACGCTCGCCGTCGCAGCAGGAGGTTATTCAGTGTTGAATGGTTCTAAAGGAACCCTCTACCGCGGCCGCTGGGGCATGTGGTCCTGGGTTGCTCATCGCATTACCGGTATCGCGATTTTCTTCTTCCTTCTTGTACACATCCTGGATACTGCCGTCGTGCGTATCTCCCCGGAGGCCTACAATGGCGTACTGAGCCTGTACAAGAACCCCATCATGGGTCTGGGTGAGACCGCGCTTGTCGCCGCCATCGTCTACCACGCGTTCAACGGTATTCGCATTATCCTCATTGACTTCTGGGGTAAGGCAACCAACTCGCACGTGGAGCACATTCAGGCGAAGAACAAGGACGGCAACGTCGAAATCAGCCAGAAGGCAACCTACACGCACATCAAGATTCTCTGGGTTGTGCTTTTCCTCTGGGCAATCACCGTTGCTGGCTTCGCCGCACGTCACCTGCCGATCGTTTTCTCGCACATGGGAGGTCACTAAACTATGGCTACTCCGCTTAAGCCCCGCACCTATGTACCCCGTCTGCGTGACAACCGCATCGACGGTGTGAAGTACAACCGCTCCTCCTCCAAGCGCAACAACTTTGAGATGTTCGCTTGGCTGGGTATGCGCCTGTCCGGCGTCGTACTCGTCGTGCTGATTTTCGGTCACCTGTTCTCCAACCTCATGGTCGGCGACGGCATCCACGCCATCGACTTCGGCTTCGTGGGCGGCAAGTGGGCGAACCCCTTCTGGCAGGTCTGGGATCTGCTGCTGCTCTGGCTGGCTATGCTGCACGGTGCTAACGGTATCCGCGTCATCATCGATGACTACGCAGAGAAGGACCGCCTGCGCGCTTGGTTGAAGATCATCCTCTTCGCAGCATGCGCATTCGTCCTGCTCATTGGTACCCTCACCATCTTCGCGTTCGACCCCTGCCCCTCCGGCGCAGCGGCTGAACTGCTCCCCAGCTTCTGCTCGGCACGCTAACGGCGACGTATCCGAGACAAACGAAAACATCTAAAACACAGAAAGAACATCATGCAGGTACATAAGTACGATGTAGTGATCGTCGGTGCCGGTGGCGCAGGTATGCGTGCCGCCATTGAGGCCGGCCAGCGAGTTCGCACCGCGGTACTGACCAAGCTATACCCCACCCGCTCCCACACCGGTGCGGCACAGGGTGGCATGTGCGCCGCTCTGGCTAACGTTGAAGAGGACAACTGGGAGTGGCACACCTTTGACACCGTCAAGGGTGGCGACTACCTGGTCGACCAGGACGCAGCAGAAATCATGGCTAAGGAAGCTATTGACGCTGTGCTCGACCTGGAAAAGATGGGTCTTCCCTTCAACCGAACCCCCGAAGGCCGCATTGACCAGCGCCGCTTCGGCGGTCACACCCGTGACCACGGTAAGGCTGCTGTGCGCCGCGCGTGCTACGCAGCTGACCGTACCGGCCACATGATTCTGCAGACCCTCTACCAGAACTGCGTTCGCCACAATGTGGAGTTCTACAACGAGTTCTACGTTCTCGACCTGATCCTGGTCAAGGACGAAGAGGGCAAGCCCCGCCCCGCAGGCGTCGTCTCCTACGACCTGGCAACCGGCGAGGTCCACGTCTTCCAGGCTAAGTCCGTGATTTTCGCATCCGGCGGTTGTGGCAAGATCTTCAAGACCACCTCCAACGCACACACCCTCACCGGTGACGGCATGGCTATCGCACTGCGTGCAGGCCTGCCCCTGGAGGACATGGAATTCGTTCAGTTCCACCCGACCGGCCTGGCTGGCCTGGGCATTCTCGTCACCGAGGGTGCTCGTGGTGAAGGCGGTATTCTCCGTAACGCTGACGGTGAGCGCTTCATGGAGCGCTACGCACCCACCATTAAGGACCTCGCACCCCGCGATATCGTGGCACGTGCAATGGCAAACGAGGTGCGCGAAGGCCGCGGCTGCGGTCCCCACAAGGACTACGTGCTGCTGGACCTGACCCACCTGGAGCCCTCGCACATCGACGAGAAGCTGCCGGACATCACCGAGTTCGCTCGTACCTACCTGGCAGTGGAACCGCACCACCAGCCCATCCCGGTGTTCCCCACCGCGCACTACGCAATGGGCGGTATCCCCACCAACAACGAGACCGAGGTCTACCACAACAGCGAAGAGACCATCCCCGGCCTCTACGCAGCTGGTGAGGTTGCTTGTGTGTCCGTCCACGGTGCAAACCGTCTGGGCACCAACTCCCTGCTGGACATCAACGTGTTCGGTAAGCGTGCAGGCCGCAAGGCAGCAGAGTACGCAGCATCCGCTGAGTTCGTACCGGTTCCGGACGACGCAGCAGATCGCGTTCTCAACATGCTCAACGGCATCCTCGAAGGCAAGGGCACCGAGAAGGTCGGCGCTATCCGCGCAGACCTGCAGAAGGCTATGGAAGCTGACATGCAGGTGTTCCGTACCGACGAGACCATCCGCGCAGCACTGGCAACCATCGCTGAATTGGAAGAGCGTTACAAGAACATCTCCATCCAGGACAAGGGCAAGCGCTTCAACCTCGACCTGCTTGAGGCTGTTGAGCTTGGCTTCCTGATTGAGCTGGCAAAGGTCATGTCCGTTGGCGCGCTGCACCGTAAGGAATCCCGTGGTGGTCACTACCGCGAGGACTTCCCCAAGCGTGACGATGTCAACTTCATGAAGCACTCGATGGTCTACCTCGACCCCGAATCCGAGTTTGAGGGTGTCAAGGGCCTGCGATTCGAAACCAAGCCCGTTGTCTACACCCGCTACGAGCCGAAGGAGCGTAAGTACTAAAATGGCTGAAAACG
Organism: Rothia mucilaginosa; assembly: GCF_019334805.1. NCBI lineage: Bacteria > Bacillati > Actinomycetota > Actinomycetes > Micrococcales > Micrococcaceae > Rothia > Rothia mucilaginosa. The sequence goes on along the minus strand of NZ_CP079822.1, from coordinate 781,290 downwards.
AACTCCCCGAACCGGAATCCGTCAAGCTGTTTGAGGGTATGACCGGCGGCGACTCCGACTCCATCCCCACGTACGATGTGGTCATCAAGATTCGTCGCTACAACCCGGAAGTTTCCTCCGAGGCGTACTGGGATGAATTCCCGCTGACCATGTACCGCACCGACCGCGTGCTGGATGCTCTGCACAAGATCAAGTGGGAAGTAGACGGCTCCGTCTCCTTCCGCCGCTCCTGCGCACACGGCATCTGTGGCTCGGACGCAATGCGCATCAACGGCCGTAACCGCCTGGCTTGCAAGACCCTGCTGAAGGACCTTGACCTGTCCAAGCCGATTACCGTTGAGCCCATCAAGGGTCTGCCCTGCGAAAAGGACCTCATCGTTGACATGGAGCCCTTCTTCCAGGCATACCGCGAAATCATGCCGTTCTTCATCAACGATTCGAACGAGCCTGAGCGTGAGCGCCTGCAGACCATTGAGGACCGTGCACGTTTCGATGACACCACCAAGTGCATCCTCTGTGCAGCATGTACCTCGTCCTGCCCGGTCTTCTGGACCGACGGTCAGTACTTCGGCCCCTCCGCTATCGTGAACGCACACCGCTTCATCTTCGACTCGCGCGATGATGCAGGCGACCTGCGTCTGGAGATCCTCAACGACAAGGAAGGCGTATGGCGTTGCCGTACCACCTTCAACTGCACCGAGGCTTGCCCCCGTGGCATCCAGATCACCAAGGCTATTGCCGAGGTGAAGCAGGCAATCCTGAGCCGCTCGCTCTAATCTGAACACGCGGTATCAGCTGATACAGCATTGACGATTCAAGCCGTCACCCGCACCGGGTGGCGGCTTGAATTGTTTGACAGAAAAGGGCTGAGGGAAATGATGGGGCAGAGCATTTTCGGGGGCTCGGGCGCGCACAAAAACTCTTCACAATCTGTCATAAAGTCATAGATATTCTCGAGGGCTGTCAGAAAGAGGGAACGGGTAGGTAAACCCCGGCGAGCGGCGTTATTCTACTGTGTATGGTTTTTGCTAATTCTCGCTACGATTTGTCCACCCCCGTCTTCGATGACTGGGTGGAGCGCATGATGGGTACCCTCGTGCAGTTCCGCCGCGAAGTGCACGCCAACCCGGAACTTTCCTTCCGCGAGATCGCAACCACTGAGCGTCTCATGAACCGACTGCGAGAAGCCGGCATGAACCCCGTCGCCTGCGAAGGCACCGGCTGCTACGTCGATATCGGAAGCGGTCCCTTCGCCGTGGCTCTGCGTGCCGATATTGATGCTCTGCCCATTGTTGAGCAGACAGACCTGCCCTACGCCTCCACCGTGCCCGGTGTGATGCACGCCTGCGGCCATGATATTCACCAGACCGTCATGCTCGGTGTAGCTCTGGCACTGCACGAGCTGAACGAGAAGACCCCGCTGGGCCGTAGCGTCCGCATTCTTTTCCAGCCCGCTGAGGAGCAGCTGCCCGGCGGTGCGGTGCAGATGATTTCGCAGGGTCTGCTCAAGGATATTCCGCGTGCTTTCGCTCTGCACTGTGACCCGAAGGTGGACCTGGGCCAGATCGGTACCCGCATCGGTGCGATTACCAGCGCCTCGGATACCGTGAAAATTCATCTGAGCGGTCACGGCGGCCACACTTCTCGCCCGCATCTGACTGAGGACCTCATCTATGCGATGAGCCAGATTGCTGTGCAGGTTCCCGCCGTGCTGACCCGCCGCACCGACGTGCGTTCGGGCGTGCTGGTCGCCTGGGGCCAGGTCAGTGCTGGTGTTGCTCCCAACGCTATTCCCGCCGAGGGCTACCTGGCGGGTACCATGCGTTGCCTGGATGTTGAGGTTTGGCGTCAGGCAGGCAACATGCTGGATGAAGTCATCGAGCAGGTTGCCGTACCCTTCGGCGTGACCGCGCGTGTGGAGCACATCCGCGGAGTGCCCCCGGTCGTGAACACCGACCTGGAAACCACCATGCTGGAGAACGCGGCTCGCGCCGAACTGGGCGAAGACTCCATTGTGCTGGTTGAGCAGTCCATGGGCGGCGAAGACTTCGCGTGGATGCTGCAGGAAGTTCCCGGCTCCATGTTCCGCCTGGGCACCCGTGCCCCCGGCGACCCCACCTACGATCTGCACCAGGGCGATTACGCCCCGAGCGAGCAGGCAATCGGCATTGGTGTGCGCGTCATGGCGGCAACTGCCCTGCGCGCCGTCCGTTTTGAGCTGGCGAAGGCTGCGAAGGCGGCGAACCCCATCCGCGATGAGGCACGCTAAAGAGCTTCTCGAAAGCTTATAAGTCAGGCTTGAAAGTACGACTATATAGCCGCATCAAGCCTTGAAAACTGTACAAGTTTCACCCCGTTACCTCTCACCGAGTAGCGGGGTGAAACTCTATGCACACGATAGAATTAAAAGGATTATGAGGACATCTGCGTCATGTTCCCGACTCCGTGCCCACACACCTGCGGGGGTTGAAGGAGATGGCGCACCATCACACGGCGCACGCCGGAGGAGGACACCCAATGAGCTTCTTTGGAATCGGCAAGAAGAAGTTGGATGAACAGTCGCGCGAAGAACAGAGCGCCGAAACCGCTAAGGCTCAGAAAGAACAGGCAAGCGAAGACGCTCCTAAGAGCGCGCGACTGAGCGAAAAGATTATGGAACAGCAGCAGTGGGAGGACTCCCTGCGCCGCTTCGTGAAGTCTGAAAGCGCACGCCACCAGAACCACGACGAAGAGCAGAATGAAGAGCACCGCGCTGTTGAGGATCTCAAGCGTGCCCTCCTGCACGGCGATGAGAAGGTTGAAGAATCTTCCGCTGCTGAGGAGCTGACCGAGGAACAGGCGGAGGAGCAGGAGCGTCGTAGCCTGCTGGCTGCGCTTGGTGCTTTCCCCCAGGGATCTGAGGAACCTGTTGAGGTTGAACAGGTAGCTGAGGACCAGGACGTTGAAGAAGATGAAGCCCCGGTTGCTGAGGCTGCTCAGCCCGCAACGCCTGCGTTCCTGCGCGATGACGAAGAGACTGAAGCTGAGGACGCATCTATCGAGGCGCAGGAGCCTAAGGACGTCGCAGCGGATGCACGTTCCCAGTTTGAAGAGCACCTGCGTGCTCTGCGTGCCCAGAATACCGAAGATACTGCCGCTGAGGATGCTGAGGTCGCTGAGGCTGTTGAGGAGACTGCAGACGAGGCAGAGGGTGGCGAAGAGCATGAGGCTGTCGACGCTGTTGTAGAAGCTACCGAGAACAACTCCGAGAACGCTCATTCTGTATCTGAGGCTGAATCCGCAGATGCTGAGGACTCCCTGACTGTGGAAGACATGAAGGCTGCCGGTACCGGCGCCGCTGTCACCGAGGCTCAGAACGCCGGTTTGGATGATTTGGCTGCCGCCTACGCTGCTCGACTGGGCATCACCCTCGACAGCGAAGAGGAGACTTTCGGCGAGATCGCTTCCGATGAGGTAATCGCTGAAGAAGCTACTGCTGATGAGGTAGCTGCTGAGGTAGCAGACTCCGCTGAAGCTACCGAAGATGCCGAGGCTACTGAGCCTACCGAGGTTTCCGATACCGAAGCACCCGAAATTTTTGAGGCCGCTGAAGCTGAAGAAACCGTTGACCTCACCGCTGTTGTAGCAGAAGCCGCTGAGCCTGCTGCCGCTGTTGAGGAAGAGCCGATTGAGGCTGTCGTTGAGGCGCCCGAGCTGCTGGCATCTGAACTTACTGAGGAAGAAAGCGCGGTCTCTGATGAGACCGAACTGCTCTCCGCTGTATCCGTTGAGGAGAAGCGCGAAGTGTCCGTCTCTGAGTCGCTCGAGGCTGAGGACTTCGACGCTGAAGAGGAGAACACCGCAGAGCTGATTTTCGATGCTTCCGCCGCGGAAGAGCCTGCTACGGAAGAAAATGCTGTCGAAGAAAGCGCTGAGGTCGAAGCCGAAGAGGAGACCCCCGCACCGGTAGCAACCGCTACCGAGGTTGAGGACTCTGAAGTTGAGAACCTCGTGGCTGAAGGCACTGCTTCTGAGGAAGACGAGCCCGCCAAGAGCGCCTCTGTAGCTCCTGCGCTTGCCGCTGTTGCTGCCCCCGTAGCTGCTGCAGCTGCCGTTGCCTCCGCCGCAAAGGCTGAAAAGGCTGAGGAGAAGACCGAAAAGGGCACCTCGCAGGGCATCGCGCTGACCGCAGAGGGCATCGATAAGAAGGAAGCAGAGAAGCACGAGTCTGCCGCTTGTGAAGAATCCGCTGAGGCACCCGTTGCTGAGCTGAAGGAAACTGCGCAGAAGCTCAGCGAAGACGAAGCTGAACTGGTTGCCGAATCCATCATCCTGAGCGAGCCCGTTGAGGGTGCGGCAACCCTGCCCGCTCTCCCCGAGCAGCGCGCTCTCCACGGCCTCACGGAGCTCATGCGAACCCGCGGTTCGGGCACCATGAGCCTGGAACTGCGCCAGGTTGATGAGGATATGCACTACCGTCTGCTGCACCGCGGCCGTGAGGTTGAAACCGGCATTGTCGTGCCCGGCGTTGACTGGTTCGCACCCGTTGCGGCACTGTACACCGAGGCTCAGCAGGCCGGCGCAACCTGGAACCGTGCGGCTGTCTCTTTGAAGCCGCGCCTGGGTGACGGTCTGGAGGTTCACGCATCCTACCTGGGAGCTGTGGACGGTCAGACTACCGGTGAGAGCTTCCTGCTGGGAGGCTCCGCTGTTGAGGCTAAGCCCGTTGCGACCGCTGAGGCCGCTGAGGCTACCTCGCAGGATGAGTCTCAGGAAGCCGCTGTTCAGAGCGTTGACTCGGTTGAGGCTGAACGTGAAGCTATTGAGCATGAGCTTGAGGCGGAACTCGCCGAGAAGCAGGCTGCGAACGAGGCTGCGGCTACTGCCGAAGCCGCTGAAGAGCCTGTAGTTGAGAGCGCTGAAGAGGGTACCTCTTCGGGTCTGCTGGCCGCTACGGGTCTTGCCGCTGCCGGTACCGCTGTGGCTGGTTCTGCTGCTGCCGCGCAGGAGAAGGAAGACGTCGAAGAGGCTGTTGAAGCTTCTGACGAGCCTGCTCAGAATGAGTTCGCGCCGGTTGAAGCTGAGTTCGAGCACGACTACGAGAATGACCCTGTCTTCGGTGTAGCTACCGTAGAGCCCGAAACTGAGCAGGCTGAAGAGCTCACCGCTGAAGCATCTGAGGCTTCCGAGACCCCTGCCCAGGCCTCTGATGAATCTGGCGAAGATATGGAAGCCGCCCTGGCTGCCATCGTTGCCAACGCTCAGAAGAAGCTGGACACTGAGGAAGCACCCGCTGAGGACGTTCCGGCCGTCGAGGACCAGAAGGCAACCGCCCCCGTGGTTGCAGAGTCCTTCACCCTGGATCGTACCCAGCCCGTTGAAGATGCTGCAGAAGAGCCGGCCGCAGAGCAGACCGAAGAGCCCGCCCTGCCCGCGTTCCTGGAGGATTCTGAACTGCTGCCCGAGCCCGAGGCCTCTGCTGCTTCCACTGAAGCGCACGCTGAGGAACCTGCCCTCGAAGACGTTGAGCCTGCCGCTGAGAGTGCATCTGTGGCTCCCGGCCTGGCTGGTGCTCTTGCCGCAGCTGCCGCAGTGGGCACCGCCGGCGCCGCTGCGAAGGCTACCGAGGCAAAGGCATCTGAGGCAAAGGCGTCCGCTGCGAAGGCTACCGGCGCTCAGGAAAAGCCCACTGAGAAGGCTGCTGAGCTCAAGACCGTTGAGGTGACCCCCGCAGCCAAGATTGCTGAGGCTCCCGCAGTAGAGACGGCACCCGCTGCGGCGACCACCCCGGTTGCCCTGCCGGAGAGCACCCCGGCAGGTATCTCCTCCAGCATCTCGGCATCCGCGCTGAGCGAGCTCAACCAGCTGCCCACCATCGTGGCTGAGCCGGACACCCCCTCCGCCGCGGTGCAGAGCCCGCTGGTTCCCTCGGAGACTCAGCTGGCAGCCGGTAACCTGGTTCTGACCGAGGCTCAGGTCGCTCAGCGTCTGGCGCCGGTCGTCGAGCACCTCTTCGGCGAGAACGGCACCGCAAAGGACGCCACTACCGTGCTGATTCGTGTACGCGCCCTCGGTTCCTACTACGACGCCCTGACCCACGTGCGCCGCAACGGCTTCTGGGAGCAGGTCCGTACCTTCGAGCTGATTCCCGAAACCCTGCTGGACATTCCGGCGCTGAAGACCGACTCGTACAGCGAGGGCGAGGGCTCGCCGCTGGCTATGAGCCTGACCTTCACCCCGGGCGTGCCGGTTCAGGCGGCATTCGATTATGCGAATGAGCAGGCGTTTGTCACCTACCCGCGTCCGTTGGATGCTGAGCGTTACGTTGAGGAGCTGCGTATGTTCCCGCGTTTGGGTTCGAAGATCCCGGCTCATATGACGAGCGCGCTTTCGCACTGGAACCTCTAAAACCTTGTAAGGTGTGCCGCGCCAGCTCCCCGTGTGGGGGTCGGCGCGGCGCGCTATGTTTGTCATTTTTTCGATGAGGAAGATTGTTATGACTGATACCCCTAATACTCCTGAGGCTTCTGCGGCGCAGAACGTTCAGGACACTGCCGCCCGCGCGGCTGAAGCCTTCGGCACCCTGGTGGAAACCATGGCGCTGCTGCGCGCACCGGGCGGTTGCCCGTGGGATGCTGAGCAGACTCACGCCTCCCTAATCCGCTACCTGGTGGAGGAAGCCTACGAGGTTGTCGAGGCGGTAGAAACCGGCGGCGAGCCGAATATGCCGCTGCTGCGTGAGGAGCTGGGCGACGTGCTGCTACAGGTGGTGTTCCACTCTGATATTGCTGCGGCAAACCCGCAGGGCTTCGACATCGTGCAGGTGGTTGAGGGCCTTGTGCAGAAGCTTCGTTCGCGCCACCCCGATGTGTTTGCGGCTGAGTCTGAGGGCTCTTCGGAGGCGCCCCGCACCGCGGCTGAGCAACAGGCGGCGTGGGATGCGTTGAAGAAGAAGGAGAAGAGCGACCGCGGCGCACTGGACGGTATTCCGCCGCATCTGCCGGCGCTCGCTATGGCTGAGAAGACTGCTGTGAAGGCACGTAAGGCGGGTATTATCTTGCCGCCGGAGCCTACGAGCATGGAGGACGACCTGCGCTATATGCACACTGAGGAGGAGTTCGGCGAGCTGCTCTTTGCATTGGTGAGCCGTGCACAGCGTAACGGCCTGGATGCTGAGCGCGCCCTGCGTTCGTACACTCGCCGCTATATTGCTCAGCACACGCATGATGAGCCGAGCTATTAGACACGCTGGTTGAGTTCTTCTGTGAGGCGCTTTGAAACCTAGTCTCTGAGGGAATAAGAGGTTTCAAAGCGCCTTCCGTTTGTTTGGGGTCGTGTTGGATGGCCGTGAGGATGCTCGTGGCGTATACCCCGGCGTTTGGGCTCATGTTGTGCTTTGGGCGGGTACCCACACCCTCACAATGTGGGGGAGTGTGGGTCTTGTTCCGCTTTGTAGCGCCTGACTAAGGGTTATTGAGACCTTCAATAAGGCGATAAAAAAGCGGTGGCAACTAGTGTGTTTGTGTGGGAGTTTTGCTAGAATTTAGGGGACGCGACTTGTCCACTACCGGGTGAGCCGTTCACATCCTTGACATCTCATAAGGAGAACAATTCATGGCTGTTATTACCGCAGTTCACGCACGCCAGATCCTGGATTCCCGTGGCAACCCGACCGTTGAGGTTGAGGTTCTGCTCGAAGACGGTGCTTTCGCACGCGCAGCTGTGCCCTCGGGCGCATCCACCGGTGAGTGGGAAGCTGTTGAGCGCCGCGACGGCGACAAGTCCGTATACCTGGGCAAGGGCGTTCTGGGTGCAGTGAAGTCTGTTATCGAAGAAATCGCTGAAGAGGTCATCGGCATTGAGGCTTCCGACCAGCGCGCTGTTGACGCAGCCATGATTGCTCTGGATGCAACCAACAACAAGGGCAAGCTGGGTGCAAACGCAATCCTGGGTGTCTCCCTGGCTGTTGCTAAGGCTGCTGCTGAGTCCGCTGACCTGCCCCTGTACAAGTACCTCGGCGGCCCGAACGCTCACGTTCTGCCCGTCCCCATGATGAACATCCTCAACGGTGGTTCTCACGCAGACTCCAACGTTGACATTCAGGAGTTCATGATTGCTCCCATCGGCTTCGACAACTACTCTGACGCTCTGCGCGCAGGTGTTGAGGTTTACCACTCCCTGAAGTCCGTGCTGCACGACCGCGGCCTGGCAACCGGCCTGGGCGACGAGGGTGGCTTCGCACCCAACCTGGAGTCCAACGCAGCTGCACTGGACCTGATCGTTGAGGCAATCGAGAAGGCTGGCTACAAGCCGGGCGAGCAGGTTGCACTGGCACTGGACGTTGCATCCTCCGAGTTCTACAACGACGGCGCATACGAGTTCGAGGGCCAGAAGAAGTCCGCAGCTGAGATGAGCGCATACTACGCTGACCTCGTTGCAAAGTACCCCCTGGTTTCCATCGAGGACCCGCTGGACGAGAACGACTGGGAGGGCTACAAGACCCTGACCGAGCAGATCGGTGACAAGGTCCAGATCGTTGGCGACGACCTGTTCGTGACCAACCCCGAGCGCCTGGCTCGCGGTATCGAAGAGGGCGCAGCTAACGCTCTGCTCGTGAAGGTGAACCAGATCGGTTCGCTGACCGAGACCCTCGACGCAATGGAGCTGGCACAGCGCCACGAGTACCGTTGCATGGTTTCTCACCGTTCCGGTGAGACCGAGGACGTCACCATCGCTGACCTGGCTGTTGCAACCAACGCTGGCCAGATCAAGACCGGTGCTCCCGCACGTTCCGAGCGCGTTGCTAAGTACAACCAGCTGCTGCGCATTGAGGAAGAGCTGGGCGATGCAGCTGTTTACGCTGGCAAGTCCGCATTCCCCCGCTTCAAGGCATAAGTTACTGAAGCATTCGACCGCGTGAGCGGTTAGACGTCAAGGAGGCGGTGCTACCCCGTAGGGGAGTGGCACCGCCTCCTTCTCTGTGCGCGATCTATCAGCTCAGGTATGCCGTGGCAGGGTAGAATGTATCGCTTGCAACATAGAGCTGGGGAAGCCCTCCGAACCCGGTAGAATATGAAGGAAGCGTTTAGCGGTACAGAACGGAACGAAGGATAGAGCAATGAGCCAGCGAGCAAACCAGCAGACCCGGTCGCACTCTAAGAGTTCCACCGAATCCGCTCAGGGCACTGCCTCTTCCAATGCGTCGCGTGGCGCCGCGAAGGAAGCTCGCACCTCCTTGTTGAAGAAGGCAAGTGCTCTTTTCTTTGGCGTGGGTTTGAGCGAGCGTCACCCTGAGCGTGAACGTCAGGCGCAGGCTCGCCGTGAGGAGCGTGCCCGCCGCCGCGCCGCAGCCCAGCAGGGCCGTGAAGAGGGCGGATACGACGCCCCCGTGGCGGCTCATATGTTCTCCGGCCGTAGCTTCCTGACCGCTGTTGTGGTGGGCGTGATTGCGCTCGGTACCGCATACCCGGTGGTCACCTACTTTGACCAGGACCGGGAAATCAAGCAGATTAACGCGCACATTTCTCAGCTGCAGCAGGAGAACGCCCAGCTGAAGGCGGAGCAGACCTGGTGGAACGACGACAACTACGTTCGTCAGCAGGCACGTAGCCGCCTCTACTATGTGAACCCCGGCGATACCCCCTACGTGGTCACCGGCATTACCGAGGACTCCACGAAGGCTGACGGTACTTCTGCGAATGCGAAGAACGCCCCCGAGGACGCCTGGACCACGAAAATCTGGGATTCTCTCGAAAAGAACTAGCCCCAGCCACCGGCAGGAACTCTGCCCTGGCAAGTACCCGGCAAGCACCCGGCATAAGCGGACGAGGCGACCCCTCGCTCCAGAAACTTAGGATTATGAGCACCGAAAATACCATTGAAGAGCTGAAGGCACGCACTCCCGGCGGCTTCGGCGTAACTGTTGAAACCCTGACCCCCACCGAGCAGGACATCCGTGTTCTCTCCGCGCAGCTGGGCCGTAAGGTCCGCGACGTGATCGAGATTCCGGCACGCTGCGTGTGCGGTAACCCGCTCGTGGCTGCTACCGCACCGCGCCTGAGCAACGGCACCCCTTTCCCGACCGTGTTCTACCTGGCGCATCCGGTGATTACCGCTGCGGCTTCCCGCCTGGAGGCGGGCGGCCTGATGTACGAGATGACCGACTCGCTCGCTGAGGACGCCGACCTGGCGGCACAGTACGCTGCCGCACACGAGAACTACCTGGCTGAGCGTGAGCGCATCCGCCTGATCAGCGGCACCGAAGAGGTCCCGGAGATTGACGGTATCTCTGCCGGCGGTATGCCGACCCGCGTGAAGTGCCTGCACGCTGTTATCGGCCACACTCTGTCGGTGGGTCGCGGCGTGAACCCGATGGGTGACCGCGGCCTGGACGCTATCGCCGAGTGGTGGACCCCCGAGGTCTGCTCCTGCGACCCCGCGTGGCGTGAAGAAGCCTAAATATTGATTCTGGTGCGCCCGCATCGTCTTGAAGGACGGTGCGGGCGCATAATAGATAGAAGAAAGAGCGCCGAAAAGCGAAAATTTTTCGCCTACGGCGCTCGCGTTGCCTTTTGGCACTGATTGGTATTGAAGACCTGAAAGGAACCCACCGTGCGCGTTGGAGCGATTGACTGCGGTACGAACTCTATTCGCCTGCTGATTGCCGATTCCACTACTGAGGTGGTGGACGGGGTCGAGAAGACCGTCCTGAAGGACGTGGTGCGTGAGATGCGCATTGTGCGTCTGGGTCAGGGCGTGGACGCGACCGGCTGGCTGGCGCAGGAGGCGCTGGACCGCACCTTCGCTGCGGCGCGTGAGTATGCGCAGCTGCTGAAGGAGCACGGCGCTGATTCGGTGCGTTTCGTGGCGACCAGTGCGACTCGCGATGCGGGTAACCGTCAGGTGTTTGTGGATGGTATCCGCGACATCCTGGGCATTGAGCCCGAGGTCATTAGCGGGGACGAGGAAGCCGCGCTGTCCTTCGCGGGTGCGGTGCGCGCTGTCGGTTACGGTGATGGCGATACCCTGGTGTTCGACCTGGGTGGCGGTTCGACTGAGTTCGTGCTCGGTGACGAGTCGGGTGTGAAGGCTTCCCGCAGCGTCAATATTGGTTGTGTGCGTCTGACTGAGCGTCACATGATGAGCGCCCCGGCGACCGAGTCGCAGATTGCTCGCGTTGAGGCTGATACTGACGAGGCTCTCGACGTGGCGCGTAAGACGGTGCCCCTGCAGGATGCACGCCGCGTGGTGGCTGTGGCTGGTACCGCGACCACTGTGGCTGCCGCTGCGCTGGGTCTGGACCGCTACGATTCTGAGGCTATTAACGCTCAGAGCTTCTCGGTGGAGACCGTTCAGAAGACTGCCCGCTGGTTGGCTTCGCTGAGCCGTGCCGAGCGTGAGGAGCTCGGCTACATGCACCCCGGCCGGGTGGATGTGATTGGTGCTGGCGCGACGATTTACGCCCGCATCCTGACCCGTCTGAATGAGATGACTGATGGTGCCGTGGATTCGGTGACCGTCAGCGAGCACGACATTCTGGACGGTATCGCTCTGTCCCAGCTGTAGGCTTGAGCGCTCGCGCCGTGAACCGATGGTGGTTCACGGCGCGGCTCAGCTTGAGGAGTTTTAATGGTTCGTTCTGAGCGTCGGCGAGGTATGCCCCTGACCGGCTGGTCTTTTGCGCCGTCTTTCGCCTGTGCGTCTCGTGTATTTGGTGTGCGCGCCTCGGTTGGTTCTGACCGAGGCGCTACTCGACGCATCCGTAAAGGTGCAGCTTTGGGTGCCAGTGCCGCGTTGACTCTTCTGCCGTTGTGGACTCCGCTGGCGCCTACCGCTTGGGCGACGGACCCGACCCCTTCTGCTTCCCCGAGCCCGAAGCGGGAGGTGACGGCGACTCCTTCGCCGTCGGCTACTGCGGTGCCGAAGACTTCTGCGACTCCGAGTAAGGGCACATCGACCACGAATGGTGATGATGTTCGTCAGCGTGAGTATTGGCTGAAGGAGTACGGTATTACGTCCTTGTGGTCGCAGGCTACGGGTAAGGGCGTGACGGTTGCTGTGATTGATACGGGCGTGGATGGTACTCACCCGGATCTTGAGGGTAATGTTCTGCGTGGTTATGACGCCTCGGGTGTGGGCAGCGAGGACGGCTGGAAGGGCCTGGGTGCTGAGCCGATGCACGGCACGGAGGTCGCTTCTCTGATTGCCGGTCACGGCCACGATACGCAGGGCTATTCTGCGATTGCGGGTCAGCCGGGTAAGCCGACCGGCGTGATTGGTGTGGCTCCCGAGGCGAAGATTCTGCCGATTTCGCTGAATATGGGTACGACCGGTGGTAAGAGTATTGATGAGCAGATCCCTGCGGCGGTGCGTTACGCGGTCGACCACGGGGCTCAGATTATTAACATGTCGATTGGCTCGAATAAGACGAGCTGGCCGCAGAGCTGGGATGAGGCGTTTGCCTATGCGGAGCAGAAGGGCGTGCTGATTGTTGCGGCTGCGGGTAACCGCGGTAGCGGCTTGACGCAGGTTGGTGCTCCGGCGACGATTCCTGGGGTGTTGACGGTTGGTGGTATTAACCGGAATAAGCAGGTTTCTGAGGGGTCGTCTACTCAGGGTATTTCGATTGCTGTGGTTGCTCCGAGTACGGATATGATTGCGGCTGCTCCGGGTAATGGTTACATGCTGTGGTCGGGTTCTTCGGCTGCTGCTCCGTTGGTGACGGGTGTTGCGGCGTTGTTGAAGCAGAAGTATCCGAAGGAGTCGGCGGCTCAGTTGGCTCAGCGTTTGATTGCTTCGGCTGATGATGCTGGTGCGACGGGCCGTGACCCTTTGTATGGCTACGGTATTTTCAATCCGCAGGATGCGATGGCTTTGGCGTCGCCTGCGGTGACGGCTAATCCGTTGGGTTCGATTTCTGAGTGGATTGCGGTGCACCGTAAGCAGCAGGTGAGTGAGCCGACTCCGAGTGATGCTGCGCCGGTTCATGAGGAGGGTGAGAGCATCGTGAAGGCGGCTGCGCCGGATGCGCGTCGCCCTCCGGAGGATCGTGGCTGGTTGCCGCCGGTGATTTTGGCGGCGCTGACGTTGTGGCTGACGATTATTACGGCTGGTTCGGTGCATCGTTTGCACAGGCTGCATGTGAGTGCGGGTGAGGCTGCGCGGATGGCTCGTGCGGCGGCGCATCATCCGGGTTCTCAGCGGGGTTCTCGCGGGGGAACTCGCCGGACCTCTCGTTAACGCTGTTTGATGACGTTTTTCTGTTCGCCCGGGGCTGACTTTTGAGTTAGTCCCGGGCTTTGTTGTTTGGGGCTGGCTCTCGACGGAGGAACGCCCCAATAAACGAAAATATCGAACATACCGCGCAAAAAACGGAAAGGGTAATTTTGACTGTAACCCGCGTCACGAGATGAACCCTGTTCATATCTTCAAAACTTTTAACTTAGGGTCAGCTCAAAGGGATCATAAGTGCGAAATTACCTAAACAAAGGCGTAAAATAAAAGACAACAGGTATGTGATAGACAGGCTCGTGCTGCTAGCCACTTCGCGTTGCGCAAGGACTTCCAGAGCGGGCCGCTTTGTTCGTCAGGGGAGCTTTCGGAACGAGCCGAAAGTTGCACATATCAACCTACCGGGGCTACCGAACCTCGGTACCTAAAGACTAGGAAGTAACAAAATGGCATTCACTAAGGTGGCACAGGACCGTCCTCGCGTCCTGATCGTCGGTGGCGGCTACGTCGGCTTCACCGTTGCTAAGAAGATTCAGAAGGCTATCAAGGAGACCGGTGGCGTCGTCACCATCGTTGAGCCGAACCCCTACATGACTTACCAGCCCTTCCTCCCCGAGGTTGCAGCAGGTTCCATGGAAGGCCGTAACGCAACTGTGCCGCTGCGCCAGCACCTGCGCGACACCGAGCTGATTCCCGGCCGCGTTGTCTCCATCGACCACGCAAACCGCACCGCTGTTGTTGAGCCCACCGACAACGGTGAGCCCTTCGAGCTGAAGTACGACGAGATTGTTCTCGGCGCAGGCGCTGTAACCCGTGCATTCCCGATTCCGGGCCTGGCAGAGGTTGCTATCGGTCTGAAGACCATTGAAGAGGCAGTCTCTGTTCGTAACTGGGTTCTGGACCGCATCGAGGTCGCATCCATGCTGTCCGATGCTGAAGCACGTCGTCGTGCCCTGACCTTCGTCGTTGTTGGTGGTGGCTTCGCTGGCGTTGAGACCATCTCCGAGCTCGAAGACATGGCACGCGTTGCTGTTGAGCGCAACGAGCGTCTTTCCGTTTCTGACCTGCACTTCGTCATGATTGAGGCTGCACCGCGCATCATGCCCGAGGTTCCCGCAGACCGTGCAGAGAAGGTCGTTGCAGAGCTGCGTGCGCGCGGCATCGAAATCCTGCTGAACACCTCCCTCTCCGACGCAACCGACGGCAACCTGCAGCTGATCAACATGGCTGACAAGTCCCCCGCAGGCGAGATCAAGACCGACACCCTGATCTGGACCGCAGGTGTGGCAGCATCCCCGATGCTGAAGAACACCGACTTCCCGATCGACGAGCGTGGCCGCGTTCGCGTGAGCGCAGACCTGCGCGTCACCGGCGATGACGGCGTGGTTGAGGGTGCATGGGCTGCAGGCGACAACGCAGCTGTTCCGGACCTCTCCGGCGGCGGCGTGGGTGGCTTCTGCGTTCCCAACGCTCAGCACGCTTCCCGCCAGGCTGTCGTTCTGGCTAAGAACCTGCTGGCTGCTCGCCGCGGCGAGCCCCTGACCGACTACTACCACGAGACCATCGGTGTTGTGGCAGGTCTGGGCCTGTGGAAGGGCGTTGCAAACTTCAAGGGCAAGACCATTGGCGGCCCGCTGGCATGGATCATGCACCGCGGCTACCACGGCTCTGCAATCCCCACCACCGAGCGTACCGTTCGCGTTATGACCACCTGGGCACTGAACCAGATCTTCGGCCGCGACACCTCCTCGATTCGCCACCAGCGCTCCCCGCGCCTGGCATTCCAGGAAGCAACCGGTACTGCACCGGCACGCCAGAAGGCAAAGCTCTAAAATAGCCTGACTTAGGGGTATGCTCCCTGAGATAGCGCACTTGAGATAAAGCAAAGGGCGGTGTGGAAGACTTCGGTCTTCTGCACCGCCCGTTTTTGTGTCCGGATGCTCGCCAGCTGCCCGGCTTAGTCGCCCACCTGTGCTTTTGCGTGGTGATTGCTGTGGCTGAGCGTGGGGAACCGTTTGAAATGTGTTTCTGCTTAGGTTCGGGTGCGTTTTCGTGGAATAATAGGTGTTTGTGCCCCGAACTATGCGGGGTGCGCCCCCATAGTCCAATTGGCAGAGACAGAGGACTTAAAATCCTTGTGTTCTGGGTTCGAGTCCCAGTGGGGGCACTGCGTTGAGAGGCAATATAGAGCCGATAGGCATATATAAGTGAGCGGCGGCTCTTCCCGTGGGGGAGGGGTCGCCGCTCGCGTGTTTGAAGGTTTACATGTCTGGGTTTTTTTGGGGGGGGGGTAAAAGACGATGCCCCCGACCAGTTCGGTTGCCATGGGGATGCCCACCTGCTCGAAGGAAGCGATGGTACCCGCGGGCTCCACGCTCAAAAACGCCCGCATACCGTCTTCCGGAGCTTAAAAACGTGAGACCCTATAGAGAGACACAGCCGCAGACGCACCCCGCCTGAATGGGGTAGCACTGAACGGGGTAGCAGAGTCAGAAAGGCACAGCATGCAGACTAAACCCTCCATCATTGCCGTCGATATGGATGGCACCTTCCTCACCGACTCCAAAACTTTCGACACCGAACGTTTCTCGCGCATCCTATCGCGCCTGCAGGCGCAGGGAATTCACTTTGTTGTGGCGAGCGGAAACACCTATGCCAAGCTGCAGGACTATATGCGCGGCTTTGAGGGGCGAGGTCTTACCTATATTGCTGAAAACGGTGCATACCTTGCTGATGAGAGCGGTCAGCTTGCCGTGCATCCCTTTGAGGAAGAGGACGTGCCGCGCATCATTGAAGTAGTCCAGGGGCTGGACCACATCGGTCTGCTGGTCTGCACCACCGAAGGTATCTACCTGCCCAAGGACCGCTGTGACCAGATTGTGCACATGATTCGCGACTATTTTGAAGACACCGGCCAGGAGCTTCCTGAAACCCTCACCCTGGAGGATTTTGCGGCGTTCTTCTTCCCCGGCTCGGTCATGGTTGACTCTATTGAAGATTTTGAGGGTGCGCCCATTAAGTTCCCGCTGCTGACTCCGCCGAGGCAGACGCGGCAGCTGAGCGTCTACCTGCGTGAGGCTCTTCCGCAGACCGTCACCCCGATGGTGAGTGGCTTCGGTGCCATCGACCTGGTGCGTACCGGTGTTAACAAGGCGACCGGTCTGAAAGACCTATGCGAGCATCTGGACGCTGATCCGGCGGGTATCCTTGCCTTCGGTGACGGTGAGAACGACATGGAGATGCTCCGCTACGCGGGCTGGGGTGTTGCCATGTCTAACGCCCCGGAGGTTGTGCGAAATGCTGCTGATGAGGTGATTGGCTCGAACGAGGAGCAGGCAGTACTGGAGTATCTGGAGCAACTCCTGGATCGTTTGGAAGCTTCGCAATAGAGGCTTCACAAAGAGGCGCGCAGAAGCGTTTGCGTGCGTGGCGGTGTGGGCCTGGGTGAACCTCAGGTAAACACCGCCCTGAAATATTCTGGCAAGGTTGATAGAAGCGTTTGCTGGTAACGAACAGCGCCCGTGAGCGCAGAATCTATCCGATAGAATTAACAGAATTAGTTTTGTCCCCGTTTAAGGAGAGCATGATGGCGGGAAACCCGCTTCTGAATTCAATGGCGAAGAATGTCACTCAGGGTGACTCTCGTTTCGGTCGCTTTGGTGCACAGCCTCAGCAGACCAACCAGCAGGCACAGTACGGCCAGCAGCAGACCTACGGTCAGTACGGTCAGCAATCGTACGGCCAGTACGGTCAGCAGCAGTATGACCAGCAGGGCTACGGTCAGAACACCTACGGCCAGCCCCAGTACGGTCAGCAGGCACAGTACGGCCAGCCGTACGGTGAGGCTGACTACGGCGTAGCAGCCCCCACCTACTCGGAGCCCATCCCCGCCGGTGAGCGTCTGACCATGAACGATGTCATGGTTAAGACCGGCATCAACCTGGGCCTGGTCGCTGTCGGTGCCGCTGTTGCATGGTACATGCCGGTGCTGCTGTTCCTGGGCATGGTGGGCGGTCTGGTCCTGGGTCTGGTGAACTCCTTCAAGAAGAAGGTTTCCCCGGTCCTGGTCATGACCTACGCGCTCATGGAAGGTATGCTGCTCGGTGGCCTGTCCGCTGTTGTGGACATGCGCTACCCCGGCGTGGCAATTCAGGCTGTTCTGGCAACCCTCGCGGTTGCAGGTACTACCCTGGCTCTGTTCGCGAACGGTAAGTTGCGTGCAACCCCCAAGCTCAACAAGATCTTCATGATCGGCGCTATTGGCTACCTGGCGTACGGTTTCATCTCGATCCTGGGTGCGGGTATCTTCGGTTCCTCGCTGAACAGCTTCTCGATCGGTGGTATCCCGCTGGGCCTGGTTGTTGGTCTGTTCGCTGTTGCGCTGGCAACCTACTCGCTGCTGCTGGACTTCACCACCACCTCCGAAGCTGTGGAGGCTGGCCTGCCCGAGCGTGAGTCCTGGCGCCTTGCATTCGGCCTGACCGCTTCTCTGGTCTGGCTGTACGTTGAGATCCTGCGTGTTCTCATGTACCTGGCAAGCATCTTTAGAAACGACTAAAGCTCATGATGAGGCGGCGGTACCGTGATGGTGCCGCCGCCTTTGCCGCTTTACTTCCCCGATGTATCGAGGCGCAGGGGAGGAGCATAACACCATCACCATGTACCGCCTCCGCTGGGGTAGCCGAGCTGCCCCGCGCGGGGCAACACCGATAACGATTTGGAGACACCGTGAAAATTACACCTGTTGCAGAAGAACATGTAGCCGAGGAGGAGCGCGGCTACCGGGTGCCTTTTGCTATGGAAGTTGCCGGTGCTTGGGCGTGGCGCATCATTATGATTGCCGGTGCCGGTTGGATCCTTTGGAAGGGTCTGGGGCACGTCTCCCTGCTGGTTATTTCTCTTCTGGTGGCTTTGCTGCTGGCGGCTCTGTTGAGCCCCGCCGTGATGCTTCTGCGTAAGAAGGGCGTTCGTGCCGGTGGGGCGGCGGCTATTGCCGAAATCGGTATGATTCTGGTGCTCGCCGGTATTATTTCGTTGACCGGTCAGCAGATTGTGCGTGGTTTTGTGTCCATGGCGGATAAGGCGATGCAGGGCTACCAGCAGCTGATTGGTTGGCTGAAGGACCTCGGCTACGAGTTCGGTGCCGACCAGCTGAACCAGCTGCTGGATCAGATGGAGAGTGCTGCAACCAATAACCCCAGCTCCGTGTTGCACGGTGTGTCTCAGGTGGGTTCTACTGCGGCTGAGGTTGCGACCGGTACCCTGCTGACCCTGTTTACCCTGGTCTTCTTCCTGATGGAGGGCGAGCGTATCTGGCTGTTCGTCACTCGCCTCTTCCCGAAGGACGCGCGTGCCACAGTCAACGGTGCGGGTCGCGCGGGTTGGAAGTCCCTGGGTGCGTACGTGCGCGTTCAGATTCTGGTGGCGGCTATTGACGCTATCGGCATCGGTATTGGTGCCGCAATCCTGGGTGTGCCCCTGGCGATTCCGCTGGGCGTGCTGGTGTTCCTGGGTTCCTTTATCCCGGTGATTGGTGCGCTGTTCTCCGGTGCTGTGGCTGTGCTGCTGGCGCTGGTTGCTCTGGGCCCGGTGCAGGCGCTGATTATGCTCGGTATTGTTCTGCTGGTTCAGCAGCTCGAATCCAACATTCTGCAGCCGCTCATTATGGGTAAGGCTGTCTCCCTGCACCCGCTGGCTGTTATTTTCTCGGTGGCTGGTGGCTCCATGATTTTTGGTGCGGTGGGTGCGCTGTTCGCTGTGCCGACTTTGGCTGTGGTCAACTCGGTGGTGCGTTACTTGGCTAATCGCGGTTGGGAACACGATCCCGGCTTGCGCGATGAGGAGTTCCTCTTCCCGCACGAGGTGGCTCGCCGCGAGCAGGCTGAGGAGAAGGCCCTGGAACGGCAGGAGAGCGTCAAGAAGCTGGCCTCCCGAGTGCCGCGCCATCAGAAGGCTGAGGAGCCTGAGAATCGGGATCCCGAGGTTTCGGACTCCTCCGAAGACTAGGGGCCCGCATCGAGCGGGAGGTTTTGGCGTAGGGCACCCCGCCATCCTCGATAACGCACCGCTAACTCGTCCCGGCGATACCGCCGGCCGCGATGCCGTCTACGGCGGTGTCTCGCTAGGGGGCTACTCGCGACCGAGTAGCCCCCTTCACTGTACCCATCCTCTAAAATGGGATGAGCAATACATCACCGCCCCGCGCCCGCGGGGCAACGCACCATCAGAATGGAAACCTCGTGAGCGTAAATCTCGACTCCCTGCCCGTGACCATCACCGACATTGAACGCGCCGCAGAGCTGCTCGAAGGCGTTATTGAACGCACCCCCGTCGCTCATTCGCGTGCGCTGAGCCAGCGCCTCGGGTCCGAGGTTTTCTTCAAGTGTGAGAACCTGCAGCGTGCCGGTTCTTTCAAGGTGCGCGGTGCGTACGTGCGTATGGCGAAGCTTTCCGAGGAGGAGAAGAAGCGCGGCGTCGTGGCGGCGAGCGCGGGTAACCACGCGCAGGGTGTGGCGCTGGCGGCTGACCGTCTGGGCATTAAGGCTCGTATTTACATGCCGCTGGGTGCGGCACTGCCGAAGATTACTGCAACCCGTGATCACGGTGCTGAGGTTGAACTGTACGGTGTGACCGTGGATGAGGCTCTGGCGGAGGCGAAGCGCTACGCCGAAGAGACCGGCGCGGTGTTCGTGCACCCCTTCGACAATGAAGATATTATTGCCGGTCAGGGCACTATCGGTCTGGAGATTCTGGAGCAGGTTCCGGACGTTGACACCGTGATTGTGGGTGTTGGCGGCGGCGGTCTGCTGGCCGGTCTGTCCGCTGCTATCCGCGCGAAGGAGCAGAAGCTCGGCAAGAAGATCAAGATTATCGGTGTTCAGGCGGAGCACGCGGCGGCGTACCCGCTGTCCCTTGCCGCGGATGCTCTGGTGCCGCTGAAGAAGGTTTCTACCATCGCTGACGGTATTGCGGTGGGCCGCCCCGGCCAGATGCCTTTCTCCATCATCAAGGAGCTGGTGGACGATGTGGCGACCGTGAGCGAAGACGATATCGCTCGCGCCCTGATCTTCCTGATGGAACGTAACAAGCTTGTGGTGGAGCCTGCCGGTTCGGTGCCCGTGGCGGCGCTGATGAACGGCAAGCTGAAGGAAGAGTACGGCGACCTGGGTACGGTCGTGTGCGTGCTCTCCGGCGGCAATATTGACCCGATGCTGATGCTGAAGGTGATTCAGCGCGGTCTGTCTGCGGCTGGCCGCTACATGACCGTGAAGATGATGCTTTCTGACCGTCCGGGTGAGCTGGCGACCATCTCCCGCATCATCTCCGAGAATGACGCGAACGTGACCGGTGTGGATCACACCCGCGTGGGTGGTTCGCTCTCTATGGGTGACGTGTCGATTACGATTGACATGGAGACCAAGGGCGTGGAGCATTGCCGCCAGGTGATTGCCGCCCTGGAGGATGCGGGTTTCAAGCCCATCATCGTCTACTAAGCCGATATATTTATGAGCCGACGAGCTGTATAGTTGCGCTTGAGCTTTATCGGCAGAACGTAATTCAATAGACAAAAACAGTGCGGGGTGCTGACCTTTTCGGTTCAGCACCCCGCACTGTTGCTATACGCTTGAGTCTCTCTTAGCCCTGGTAGGGGGTTACGGAGACAATCTTGGCGCTCAGTTCCTTACCGTTCGGAGCGGTGTAGGAAACCTCGTCACCCTGCTTAGCACCCATGATTGCTGCGCCGAGGGGGGACTTCTCCGAGAAGACCTTCAGGTCGCTACCTGCAGGCAGAGTGTCCTCAATCTCGCGGGAACCAAGCAGGAACTTCAGGTGGCGGCCCGCAACCTCGGCCTCAATGACCATGCCCAGGGCCACAACGCCGTCGTCGACGGGTGCCTCACCAATCTGCGCGGTTTCCAGCAGGTGCTTGAGCTGCTTGATGCGCGCCTCGTTCTTAGCCTGCTCGTCACGTGCAGCGTGGTAGCCGCCGTTCTCGCGGAGGTCACCCTCATCGCGTGCCTGCGCGATGCGGTCAACAATTTCCTGGCGGTACGGGCCGGAGAGGTACTCCAGCTCCTGGGTGAGGCGGTCGAAGGCGTCCTGAGTGAGCCATGCACCGGTGTTTTCAGCCATGCGTGTCCTTTGCTTATGCGCCGGCTTAGCCGGTGCGAAACGAATAAACCCGCTACCGCGTGCCGCGTTCAAAGCGCGACGGAGGCCGGTAACGGAATGAATCAACAGACCTATTCTAGAGCACCGGAGGATTTTCGGCTGTTATGCCGGTCGTATCTTCCCCTCTGAACGCATCTTCCTCGGTACGCACGCCGGTAGCTGAACACTCCGCCAGCATCAGCCTGCTTTATACCCGTGAATCTGCTGATATGACGGCATGTTTCACGATGTCACACGGCGTCATCTGCGCTAGTACACCGGCGCTATCCTTGGGTATCATACGAGAAGCTACAACCGTAAAATTTCTGCCGCGTAGCGCTCGCATTCGCGATTCACAGACACATCATCCGCACCCCTGGCGCATCACCTAAAGGAGACCACCGTGAGCGAAGCCATTGAACAGCTGAAGGCAAACCTGCCGACTCACCCTCCCGTGGACTCCCTCAAACCGCTGGATGAGGACTACACCGGCCTGCGCATCCTCGCGGTGCACGCACACCCGGACGACGAGTCCTCCAAGGGCGCCGGTACCGCTTCGGCGTATATTGCCCGTGGTGCCCGCTTCATGGTGGCGACGATGACCGGCGGCGAGCGCGGTGACATCCTGAATGAGGAGATTGCTAATAGTCCGCGTGCGCACCGTGACCTGCCCGGTCTGCGCCGCGCTGAGATGGCGGCTGCCCGCGAGATCATGGGTATTGAGCACCGATGGATTGGCTTCTTCGACTCCGGTCTGCCGGAGGGTGACCCCATGCCGCCTCTGCCCTTCGGTAGCTTCGGCACCATACCCCTGGACCGTGCCGCCGCGCCGCTCGTGCGTCTGGTGCGTGAGTACCGCCCGCACATCATCATCACCTATGACGAGATTGGCGGTTACCCGCACCCCGACCACATCATGACCCACAAGGTTGCCGTGGAGGCATTCGAGAAGGCGGGCGACCCCGAGGCGTACGTGGGTGAGGGCGAGCCCTGGACCCCGCTGAAGCTCTACTACGACCGCGCGTTCAACCCCGAACGCACCCTCGCCCTGCACGAGCACCTGCTTGATACGCACGGTGAGAGCCTGCTGAGCGGCTGGATTGAGAACATCGCGCACCGCGCAACGTCGGGGGAGGCGCCTCGCCACGAGACTACGACCCGCATCCTGGTTCACGAGCACTTTGAGCAGCGCGATCAGGCTCTGCTGGCACACGCCTCGCAGGTGGACCCGAACGGCGTGTTCTTCGCTGTTCCCAGCGAAAAGCTGAAGGATATTTGGCCCTGGGAGGATTACACGCTGGCTGCCTCTCACACGGAGGTTCAGCTGCCCGAATCTAGCCTGGATGAGGGCCTGAGCGACTACTACGTTATCTAGCCTCTACATTATCTAGAGTGGGGCGCCGCATCGCCCCGCGTTACAACGATGCCCTTCACCCGCGATACGAGTCGTGGGTGAAGGGCATCATCCATTCTTAGGCACGCGATGTGTGCAGCCCCTGTATGCAACCTCGCCTGCCGCTACCAGCCGCCACAAATTTTGAGCCGATTCTCAGCCCATCCGTGATGCCGATTGCCGCGAAGGTACGGCGCGGCGGCGTAGAATAAGAGCTCGGGCTCTTTCGTGATGAGCCCGCTGAATTATCTGCCACGACAGCCGAATGAGGTATGAGCTATGAGCGCCAACGCCCTGCCCGTGATTACTGTGCACGGCCACGCCAGCAACCCCGGCACTGTCACTGAGCCTACCGTCTATGAGCAGGCTCTGGCGCGCTCGCTGAGCCCCGAATCCCTGCCGGCACATATTGGAATGCTGGTGGACGGTAACCGCCGCTGGGCGGCTCAGCGCGGCTTGAGCACCCGTGAGGGCCACGCCGCCGGTGCGGAGCGAATTATTGATTTTCTGGCGTGGTGTACTGAGCTGTCGATTCCGCAGGTGAGCCTGTACATGCTCTCCACTGAGAACCTGAAGCGCCCCGAGAAGGAACTGACCGGTCTGATCGCTGTGATTGATGCGTTCCTGGTGCGTCTGGTGGATTCCGCCTGCGGTCCGGTGCGCGCTATCGGCAATATTGACCTGATTCCTCGCCAGCTGCACGAGCGCCTGGACTGGGCGATTGAGCAAACGGCGCACCTGCCCGGCGTTCGCGTGAACATTGCGGTCGGCTACGGCGGTCGCCAGGAGATTGTGGACGCGGTTCGTTCGGTTCTGCGTGAGGCCGCCGCTGAGGGTGCCTCCTTGGAGTCGCTTGCTGAACAGCTGAGCGTTGAGGATATTTCTTCGCACCTGTACACCGCAGATATGCCCGACCCGGACCTGCTGATTCGCACTTCGGGCGAGCAGCGCCTGTCCGGTTTCATGACCTGGCAGAGCGCGTATTCTGAGTTTTATTTTTGCCGTGCCCTGTGGCCGGATTTCACGCGCGTTGATTTTTTGCGTGCCCTGCGGGATTACGCGAACCGTTCCCGCCGCTTCGGTTCCTAGAAAATGATGCTCTAGCGCCTATGTAGTCTAGTGCCGCTGGCTAGTAGTTTCCGGTAGTACAGCCTCCAGCAATACAGAATGGACGTTCTATGCCCGCTGAGCTTTCCCGCCTCTACAACGCAGGCGGCGCCTCCGTTATTGCCGCTCTGGTTCTCGGCAGCTACCTGCTGTATTTTCTGTGGTGCGCCCTGCGGCTGTGGCGTATTGACGTGCGGGAGCACCGTCTGCCGCACCGCATCCTGATTCCTCTGGCTATTGCCACCTATACGGCTCTGCCGGTGTCTTTGCTTTTTGCCGGTCGCCCCGCCGATATTTGGCGTGTGATTGGTGCCGGTCTGGTGCTGTGGTTCTGCTACGGGCTTCTGCGTATTCTGTCGTTCGGGGCGCTGGGCCGCGGGGATGTGAAGCTTGCCGGTATTCTGGGCGGCGTGCTCGGGTACCTGTCCTGGGCGAACCTGGGGTGGGCGTCGCTGGTGACGTTCCTTGCCGGTGGTCTGGTGTCTTTGGCTCTGGTGCTGTTTACGAAGGCGCGCGGTAGCACCCGCATTGCCTTCGGCCCGTTTATGCTTCTGGGTGCGCTGGTGGCGTTGGCTGCCCCGGCGTATTCTCTGTGGTAGATTCCGAAGTGGGGTGACCGTCCGGCTACGTGGCGGGCTCGTTCTTCGTATGGTTCATTCTCCGTGCGGCTCGTGGCTGTTTGCTCTCTCTAGCACCTATTCCCCGGCAGAATTGCCGGGGCTTTTGAAAGGTTGATGTTATGCCTACTCCTCCCTATATCCGTAAGCTGCGTGAGCGGATTGGTTCGGATTACCTGTGGCTGTCCGGTGCGACGGCTGTGGTGTACCGTGAGCAGGATTCTAAGGTGCTGCTGGTGCGCCGTAGCGATAACGGGGCGTGGACCCCGATTACGGGCATTGTGGACCCGGGGGAGAGCCCCGCACTGACCTGCCTGCGTGAGGCGCAGGAGGAGGCGAACGTGCAGATTGAGGTGCTGGAGTTGGCGCAGGTGAAGGCTGACCCGCCGATGCAGTTCGGTAATGGTGACCGCTGCCAGTTCTTGGATCATACGTTCTTGTGTCGCTGGGTTTCTGGTGAGGCGAAGGTGAACGATGAGGAGTCTTCGCAGGTGCGTTGGGTGGATGTGTCTGACCCGGCGGAGCGTGCGTTGCTTTCGGAGCGGATGCTGGACCGTATTGATGCGGCGCTGAACTATGACGGTCACTGCCGTTTTGGTTTGGAGTCGGTGCCGCCGGAAGAGTACTAGACCGGCTGCTGGGACTGAGTAAAAGCCGCTGATTGAGGCGTGTAGATACAGAAGGAGGGGCGCCCGCCGTCATGGCGAGTCGCCCCTCCTTCTATGGTTAAGCCGCGAACCTCAGGCGAGGTTCAAGCGAGTGAGATTAGAAGTTGCCCAGCATCTTGGTGACGTCCAGAGCCGCATCCAGCTGCTCCTCAGTCACTTCGCCGCGCTCCACATAACCCAGAGCCACAACTGCCTCACGGACAGTCACCTTGTGAGCCACCGAGTACTTAGCAATCTTCGCAGCAGCTTCGTAACCAATCAGCTTGTTCAGCGGGGTCACGGTCGACGGCGAAGCCTCAGCCAGGAAGCGGCAACGGTCAACATTAGCGGTCAGACCGTCAATCATCTTCTCCGCCGAAACGCGAGAAACGTTAGCGAGCAGGCGAATCGACTGCAACAGGTTAGCAGCCATCACCGGGATACCCACGTTCAGCTCAAACGCGCCGTTAGTGGAAGACAGAGCAATGGTTGCGTCGTTACCGATAACCTGAGCGGCGACCATGATGGTAGCCTCACAAATCACGGGGTTGACCTTACCGGGCATAATCGAGGAGCCGGGCTGCAGATCGGGGATGTGCAGCTCGCCCAGGCCGGTGTTCGGGCCCGAACCCATCCAGCGGATGTCGTTGCTGATCTTCATCAGGCCGTATGCCAGGGTGCGCAGCTGACCGGAAACCTCAATCAGGCCGTCACGGTTAGCCTGAGCCTCGAAGTGGTTACGAGCCTCGGTCAGGGGCAGGCCGGTCTCCTCAGCGAGCAGCTCAATCACACGAGCGGAGAAGCCGTCCGGGGTGTTAATGCCGGTACCCACGGCAGTACCGCCCAGGGGAACCTCAGCCACGCGGGGCAGGGAAGCGTTCACACGCTCAATGCCGTAACGCACGGTTGCGGCGTAGCCGGAGAACTCCTGGCCCAGGGTGATGGGGGTTGCGTCCATCAGGTGGGTACGGCCCGACTTCACAACGTCCTTGAACTCTGCAGACTTGCGCTCCAGGGACTCAGCGAGCACCTCGAGAGCGGGAATCAGGTCCTTCACCAGAGCCTCGGTCACAGCAACGTGCACGGAGGTGGGGAAGACGTCGTTGGAGGACTGGGATGCGTTCACGTGGTCATTGGGGTGAACCTCAATACCCTTAGACTCCAGGGAACGGGATGCCAGGGTTGCCAGAACCTCGTTCGTGTTCATGTTCGAGGAGGTACCGGAACCGGTCTGGAAAACGTCAATGGGGAAGTGGGCGTCGTACTTACCGGTTGCTACCAGATCCGCTGCGTCGCGGATAGCCTGGGCGCGCTCAGCGTCGAGCACCTTGAGTTCCTCATTGGCGGTCGCGGCTGCCTTCTTCACGAGGGCAAGCGCACGAATATGGGCGGATTCGAGGGTCTGACCCGAAATCGGGAAGTTCTCGACTGCGCGCTGGGTCTGTGCACGGTAGAGTGCATCAGCCGGAACGCGAACTTCGCCCATGGTGTCATGTTCAATGCGGTATTCAATGTTTTCAGCCATATCTCTAGGATAGGCGTTCAAAGTGGCTTACGTCGCCTCGAAAAGGTGTCAAAAGAGGAAAAACGCTCATAAATTTTGAGGCGTGAGAAGGCACGTAAAAACCCCGCCCCGGTAGATGTGCGAACACGCTACCGTGGCGGGGGTATCCCATAGAAAAATCTGTTGTTAAGTGCGAGCATGTGGGTTCTCGCGCTAAGGCTCGTAATGAGCGGAGAAGAGGAAACCTAGTCCAGGTTCTCGGCAACCACAACGCGCGGGGGAGTCTTCACGACCACCGGAAGCGTCTGAGTCGGCGGGTTCTGCGCGTCGTTCTTCTCCTCCGGCAGGGTGAGGTCCTGCGAACTGAACACCAGCTCAGCCTTACCCTCCTTCAGGTGGTAGAAGACACCAATCACGGCGACCTTACCCTCAACCACCGCATCCGAAATGATGTGGGACTGCTCAATAATGCGGATAGCAGTCTGGCGGGTGTGCTCACGCACCATGTCGTTGACGACCGGGTTCTCCGGCAGTTTCGGGGACATTGCCGAAGGCAGGATGTGCTGCACCAGGTTACGGACGAAGCCGTGCGGCATCTCACCGGATTCCAGAGCATTGCTAGCGGCAGTCACAGCACCGCAGGAGTCGTGGCCGAGAACCATCACGATGGGGGTCTCAAACTCCTCGACTGCGTACTCCAGCGAACCGAGAGCCGCGTTCTCCAGCACGTGGCCGGCGGTACGCACCACGAACGCATCACCCAGACCCAGATCGAAAATAATCTCCGCCGCAAGGCGGGAGTCGCCGCAGCCAAAGATTGAAGCAAAGGGAAACTGGCCGGCGGCTAGGTCGGTACGGCGAATCGTGTCCTGGTTGGGGTGCTCGTTGCTGCCCTCAATAAAACGACGGTTGCCGTCTCGAAGGCGCTTCCACGCCTCAGCGGGAGTCGGTTGAATACCAGCCATGTGATGCTCCTTAGCGGACAGATACAGATAACGCGTGCCGCCAGAGGCAACGAATCTGCGAACGGGTATGCGGAAGCTTCAGGCGCTCGCGCTGAAGCTGAGTTTCTTGCCGGAAGCTTCCCGGTGAAAAGAACCTACCTCAAATATGCCTTAAAAATGCGAAAAATAGCTAGTATGGCGCGCCTTCACACCCCCAATCTTGATGCCCAATGACGCAAAAACAATGCAAAGGGAGACGCAGCCCTCACCAAGTTGCCGCATCTGCTCACCTTAAAGTCAACACGCACGCAAACTCGTTCAGAACAAGAAAAACGAAGCGCCCGCGCGCTATCCTGAAAGGAGCACTACTGCGTCGGCGACTTCGTGCTGGAAAGAACCAGCCAGCCGACGGTGTATTCAGAAATCTCGAAGGTGAGTCTATGACTACGAACAACAACCACGGCGATCGCAACCTCGCAATGGAACTGGTCCGCGCGACTGAGGCAGCAGCAATTGCTGCAGGCCCCTGGGTCGGCGCAGGCGAAAAGAATCTCGCAGATGGTGCAGCCGTAGACGCAATGCGCTACCGCCTCTCCACCGTCAACTTCAACGGCACCGTTGTCATCGGTGAAGGCGAGAAGGACAAGGCTCCCATGCTGTACAACGGCGAGAACGTCGGCGACGGCTCCGGTCCCTCCCTCGACGTGGCGGTTGACCCCATCGACGGTACCCGCTTGACCGCACTCGGCATGGACAATGCCCTCTCCGTGATTGCTGTGGCAGACGGCGGCACCATGTTCGACCCCTCCGCAGTGTTCTACATGGAGAAGCTGGTCACCGGCCCCGAAGCCGCAGAGTTCGTCGACCTGCGCCTGCCCGTCAAGCAGAACCTGCACCTGGTCGCTAAGGCTAAGGGCAAGAAGGTCAGCGAGCTGACCGTATGCGTGCTGGACCGCCCCCGCCACGCCAAGCTGATCCAGGAGATTCGCGAGGCCGGCGCCCGTACCCGCATCATCCTCGACGGTGACGTCGCCGGCGCTATCGCAGCCTGCCGCGAAAACACCGGCGTGGACCTCATGCTCGGCACCGGCGGCACCCCCGAAGGTGTTGTCGCAGCATGCGCTATCAAGGCAACCGGTGGCGTCATCCAGGGCCGCCTGGCACCGACCGACGAGGCAGAACGTGAAAAGGCACTGGAAGCCGGCCACGACCTCGACCGTGTGCTGACCACCAACGACCTGGTCACCAGCGACAACTGCTTCTTCGCCGCAACCGGTATCACCGACGGCAAGCTGCTGCGCGGCGTGCGCTACAGCAAGAACGTTGTGACCACCCAGTCGCTGGTTATGCGTTCCTCCTCGGGTACCGTGCGTACCGTCGAGGCAGAGCACCGCCTCTCCCGCCTGCGCGAGATTCTCTCGCACACCAAGAGCCCCGAAGAGCAGTAATCTTCGAAGCGCAGTAATCCTCGAAGGGCAGTAATCTTCGCCCCCGCAAGGGCTGAGGAGCCGCGCTAAGACTCCTCAAACATTGCACATACATACACAGGGAGCCGCCCCCACCGAAGAACTCGGTGAGGGCGGCTCCCTCATGTATTTAGCTTTTAGTTCTCAGGATACGCCCCAGTAAGGACGAGCCTGAACCCGTTAGCGAGAGCGGAAAGACTGAACCTTCGCCTTCGCCTTCGACACAGCATCACGAACTGCCGGACGAGCCTTGTACGCCAGCGTGTAGGCGCGGTAACCCAACGAGGTTACCGGAACATCCCAGGTACCCGGGTACTCCACCGACTCGCCGCCGAAGGACTTCTTGAACTTCGTGAAACCAGCCCACTCGTGATCCGGCTGATCCTCCGGCGCAATACCGAAGAGGTCAACGTACTTCAGACCCTTACGCTTAGCGTCCAGGATAAAGTTCGTCACCACCACAACACCTGCACTAAGGTTGCGGTGCTCAAAAGAAGCCGCAGCGTGCGCGTAGGTGCGGGTGTCATCCGAATCGTACACAAACGCCGCCGCGATCGGGGTGCTCTCACCGTTCTCATCGGTCAGCTTCGCAATGTACAGGGACGCCGCACCGGCGGGCATCAGCACGCGAGCAACCTGCATCAGGTACTCATCCTGCTGACGGTTAAAACCGTTACGGTCCGCGGTTTCCTCGAGGAAGCCGAAGAGAATCGTCATATCCGAGGGATTGGTCGAAACCTCAACGGTCACGCCCTTTTTGTGGAGATTACGATGACGATTACGGTAACTGGGGATCATTCCCTTGAGGATTTCGTCCTCAGAGCCCGAAAGATCAATAATCTGAGTGTGCGAAGGCTGCACCTGGCGAGGAGCCAGAACCGCGCCGCGACGAGCCAGGAAAGTAGCCGCATCCTGATCGCCCCAAATAGCGGATTCAGTGGGTTCAATGCGCACAAACAGGCAACGAAGCTTCGCAGCCTCTTCCTTCAATGACGCGAGAGCCTCATCAAAAGCCACAGCGCTGGAGGCGACCGGTCCGTACGGGCTGTACAGGTAGCGGCCGGTAGCGCCGCCCTCAACGGTTGCAAGGTACGACCAGCCGTTACCGCTCTTACGGATTACGGTGTGACCATTAGATTCCTGAAAACGTGCCCAAATATCGGACTGAAGAATATTGCTCATACTTCTAGTGTATCCGAGCTTAGGGAACGTAAGCCTGGGGCTCCGACGAGGCCTCGGGAGCAGAAGCGGGGCGGGGGGCGGAGGAGCTCTCCTCCGCCTCGCGCTCGGCCGCTGCCTTAGCCTTCGCCTCGGCAACTCGGGTGCGCAGAGCGGCTCCCTTGTCCATCGCGGTCTGGCGCAGATCCTGAGAGAACTGACGCAAATCAGCGTGAACCTGCTGAGCAAACGCATCGGTACCCGAACCCAGAATACGCAGAGCCAGCAGACCCGCATTGCGAGCACCGTTAATGGAGACGGTAGCTACCGGAACACCGGCGGGCATCTGAACAATCGACAGCAGCGAGTCCATGCCCTCGAGGTTCTTCAGACGCACCGGAACACCAATCACAGGCAGAGCGGTGACGGAAGCGAGCATACCGGGCAGGTGAGCGGCGCCGCCGGCGCCAGCAATAATCACGCGAATACCGCGGCTGTGAGCCTTCTTGCCGTACTCAATCATGTCCTCGGGCATGCGGTGTGCAGAAACAACATCAGCCTCGTAAGGGATGCCGAACTCGTCCAGAACCTCGGCTGCGGCCTCCATGACCGACCAGTCCGAATCCGAACCCATCACAATGCCAACAATGGGCTGGGAAGAATTATAGGGAGACTGAGACATAATCCTCATATCCTTTCAGGATGCGGTGGCGAACCACCATCAATAGGGTGCGTCGGATACGCAGGATACTCTCACCCCACGCACCGGCTAAAAATAGGGCTACAGGGGGCGGCCGTCACGCAAAATGGAGGCGGCATTCGCGGCGCTATGGCGCAACGCCTCAAGCTCAGCCACCGTGCCGGTAATGTTCACGTGACCAATCTTGCGGCCCGGGCGGGTTTCCTTGCCGTAGAAGTGAATCTTCGCGCGCGGTTCAGCTGAAAGCGCCAGCGGGTAGACGCCGAAAATGTCTTCGTTCTCGCCGCCCAGGTAGTTCTTCATCACGGCAACGCCCTCCAGCACGGAAGTGTCACCCAACGGCAAATCCAGTACAGCACGCAGGTGCTGCTCGAACTGGCTGGTCACCGAGCCGTCCTGAGTCCAGTGGCCGGTATTGTGCGGGCGCATTGCCAGCTCATTGATGTAGAAGCCGGCGGGAGAGCCCGGCACCTCGAAAAGCTCGGCAGCCATCACACCGGTGACACCCAGCTCGGAAGCAATAGTCACGGCGGCGGAGGCTGCAGCCTCAGCGATCTCGGGGTCCAGGTTCTGCGCGGGGGCAATAACCTCGTCGCAGATAGAGTTCACCTGGATGGTCTCAACGACCGGCCAGGGGCGCACTTCGCCGCTTTCACGGCGAGCCACCAGCGCGGAGAGTTCACGGGTGAAGGGCACCTTCTCCTCGGCAAGCAGGGCGGAGAAATCGGTGCGGGAAGGCAACTGCTCGAACCACGCAGCACTGCGCTCGCGAGCCTCCTCGGGGGAATCCAGAACGAGTACGCCCTTGCCGTCGTAGCCGCCGCGCGGGGTCTTCAGAACCACGGGCCAGCCAATCTCATCACCGAAAGCAAGCAGCTCATCCAGAGTAGAAACCTGAGCCCAGCGCGGGTTCGGCAGGCCGAGGCGCTCAATAGCGGCGCGCATCAGGAGCTTATCCTGGGCGTACTGCAGAGCCTCCGGGCGGGGTTGCACATTTACGCCCTCTGCCATGAGGGTGCGCAAAAATTCGGTGGGCACATGCTCATGGTCGAAAGTGATGACATCCTTGCCGCGAGCAAATTCGCGGAGGGTGTCCAAATCCTTGTAGTCCCCGACGGGGGCGGTACGTACCGCTGCCACGGCGCCGACGGTGGGCGCCTCCGCGAGAATCTGCAGGTTGAGGCCAAGGTTAGTTGCTGCGGGAGCCATCATGCGGGCCAGCTGGCCGCCGCCGATGACACCAATTACGGGTCCAGTCACAGGGTAAGTCACATCACCTAAGTGTACCGGGTTCGGAGTGCTTATGGGAGCAAGACCACATGAAGGTCGCAGAATGGGTTCAACTGGGCTTCAGAGCCCAATATTTGGGCGTGAATACCGGAAGAAATCGTAAAAACCTGCCTTCTGCGCGGTCAGGCAGAGACGAAACTATCAGCGCATGATGAAAAGAGTCACCCGGTAGCTGAGAGGTCTATGGAAAAACTCCCAAAGGGACAAACAACGTACCGGGACTGTACTAACATATAAGAGCTTGTAAAAGAGACCGAAGCGCCACGCAGTGACAACGTAACCAACGCTCACCGTCGCAGCATCGGCACCTTTTTCTCCGATAAAACCCCGCTAGATAGGCCCCGCATGAGCGCACAGACGAAACCGACCATTACCGAACGCCTGAAATCCCTCTGGGACAGCTACGGTATTGAGGTTCTCAAATTCGGTACCGTGGGCGGCGCCGCCTTCATCGTGAACTCTGTGACGGTGTGGGTGCTGATGATGACCATCATGTCGGAGTCCCACACCAAGGCGAAGGTCGTTGCAAGTATTGTTGCAACCATCTTCTCCTGGCTCATGAACCGCCTGTGGACCTTCCGCGACTCCCGCTCCGAGAACTGGAAGCGCGAAGCCATCGAGTTCGGTCTGGTGAACCTGCTGGGCATTCTCGTTGAGGCCGGCTGCGTGGCATTCAGCACCTACGTGCTGAACCTGCGCACCCCCGAGGCATCCTTCATCTCCGGTACGATCATTGGTACTATTCTGGGCACCATTCTTCGCTACTTCCTCTACCGCTTCTGGGTGTACGGTTCGCACCGCCAGAAGGTTGAAGACGGCGAAGGCACCGATCATGAAGAGCTCGGCCGCATGTTTGATGAAGCCGCCGCAATTCTCGACGGCGAAGAGCCTGCATTGCGTCAGGTAACCTCTGAGGCGGCTGCACCCGAGGCACAGTCGAAGCCCGGATCTCAGAACTCCTAAGCTCCTCAGGTTGTAGAAACAGCATAGTTAGAACGTGATATAACGATTCATCCCCCGATACGAACGGTATCGGGGGATGAATCATTTAAAGCCCTATATGTTTATTGGCGCTGCGCTTGTTGGCGCTTGTTTGTTGGTGTTCCGTGCGGTCGTTAGCCTTCCATACGATTTTTCGGGCAACAGGGGAGGGGCGCCACCGGAGCCGCAGGGCTGAGAAGCTATGCGCGGGGAATCTCCACCGCACGCTCAGAAGCCATCAAGGATGCCAGCTGCTCATCCTGCCAGTCCACGCTCGGGTCAGCCACAAACACCGCATGGCCCGAAGTCAAAATAGCTAGCACCTCCAGCAAGGTGCTCAGGGTCGCCTCCGAGGCGTCAAAACCGTAGTCGGGGCTCAACTCCAGCGCGAGTGCACGCTGCCCCGAAGGGAGCGTATAGCCCGCAGTGCGATAGGTCTGCGCCTGCGTAAGAACCTGCTCGTAGGCTTCCGCATAGCTGAAACCCTCAATGATTTCTGCCGAATCGTTCGGAAGCAGGCCCGAGTACTGGTCACCAAAGCTACGCACCAGAGCACAATAATCGAGCACCTCCTCGGCGTGGGGAGCCAGCGCCTGCAGATCGCCGGTATAGGAAAGCGCCAGTGGTGCACGCTCAACCGCCAGAAGGTACGCGGGGTCATTCGTGTAGCCCGCCTCCTGCTCCGTGCAGACCGCGGCAACCAGCGGCTCATCCTGCTGCAGGAGGGCACCCACGCGCAGCGCCGCCAGACCCAGAACAATGGTGCGCCAGTGCAGCGGAGCCTGCAAATCAAAACCTTCATTGGGCGCCAGCTCGCACTCTTCAACCAGCAGGTTTGCGCTCTTGTCTACCCAGTTCATGAGAACCCTGCCAGAGAGCTCAATGCGCTCGCCTGCCGCCGAATACCAGATCAGGGCGGGGGTCTGCTGAGTGCTGAGTTTCTCGAAGAAGCGGTTCAGAGTTGCGGGCATGGATGCGCCGGTGGGGGAGAGAGTAACCATGGGTTTCACTCTACCGTACCTTGCTCTACCGCACGTGGGAAGGGCGGTCAGGGAGACTGCGCTCGACGCTAAAAAATACAGAGGTAAAGTAAAAGCGCCTAAGAGTGTCTTAAAAAAACCTAATGACTCAAAATGTTTGATAGTCCTAATGCCTCATTTTGGAATATGGCATAAATATAAATTGGAAATGTAAATGCTTCGCAATGCCTCGAAAAAATATTCAGAAACCGCATGGGAAAAGATAAGTTTTTCTTATCTAATTATTGGGTTCTTTCCCCTGTGTCCGAGGTGGGGTGGGTGGGGTGGTCGTCATGAGCCCTTATTATTTGCGGTCAAGATGCGGAATTTGCAAGCGGTGGAAACCATGCCTTGAGTAGGGGAAATCTGAGGTTGCCCTTAGGTGTGAGCGAGGGTAAGTAGCGTGCGCAAAAATATATAAAGGTCAAATTTACATTAAATATGACGTCTCTAACACATACATCTAAATATTGTTTTAGTCTAGTTTGACGAAACGGCGTGTCGCACGTCTAATAGATATATAAGCGTGTTTGCTCTGGAAGGGACCGTAGAGGCCACAGCAAACCATGCCACACCATACACACTAAGATTCCGTCCACGACGGATCCGCAGACTCATTAAGCTCACAATGAGAACACGGAAGGAAAACCCATGGGCTCCTACATTGCATCGGACCGCTCCATCGCGTCCGCGCGCGCATCAGGCGCTCAGCACCGTAGCATGAATCCCACTCAATCCCTCGAAACAGCCGCCGACGCCTTTCTCGCAGACGCAGAACGAAACATGCCTGCTTGCACCGACGTATGGACCGCAGCGGCAGGGCTCTACGGAACCGAAGGCGAAGACGGAGAACTCGCCTGGCAAGCTGAAGCACTCTGCGCCCAGACCGACCCCGAAGCCTTCTTCCCCGAAAAGGGCGGCTCCACCCGAGACGCCAAAAGGGTGTGCGGTGTATGCCCCGTGCGTGAAGAGTGTCTACAATATGCAATGGACAATGACGAGCGCTTCGGAATCTGGGGCGGGCTGTCAGAACGTGAACGCCGCCGACTGCGCAAGCAGGCGAGCTAAGCCAGGAAGGTACCATCTACATGCAGACCGCACGACTGTGCTCCCGCCAGACCTGCCAGCGAGAGGCGACTGTTACTCTCCACTACTCCTACGCAGACTCCACGGCACTTATCGACGCACTCTCTGAATTTCGCGAACCCCACGCCTACGACCTCTGCGACCATCACGCTGCACGGCTGACGGCACCCCAGGGTTGGCGAGTGGTCTACAAGGTACCCGTTCAGGACACCACCGAATCCTAGAATTCAAAACCAAGATTTAAACACCCGAATGCAAAGAACCTTCCGCTAATTCATGCGGAAGGTTCTTTGCGTATGAGAAACTGGCAGATAGTACAGACACCCGCAACTCACTCAAACACCATTCACTCGAAAAGAACGCGAGATCCATGAGCAAAGAAACACACCGAGGAATGTGGGGCGCACTGCGCCCGGCCATCCGCCGCACCAGCACCGAAGAACTACTCCACGCCCGACGCACCGAAACTAAAACCAGCGAACCGGCACCGCACACCGGCGCATTTGGCCGCATCGCAGCAGACGTACCCACCGTCGCCGAAGAACCCGACCTGCCTACCGGCTCTGTACCCGTCGTCCCCGCACGCAGCAAACTCCGTGAACAGGGCGTCGGTACCCGTGTGCGCACCCGCACCAACGTCTCCACCGGCTTCGTGCCCCTCGTGCGCGACTCGCAGAGCACCCCCAAAAACCCGACGCTCAGCGACCTCAACCGCGAAACCATGCAGAGGGCAGCCGAAGCAGAAGCAGCTGCAGCAGC
Source organism: Rothia mucilaginosa (assembly GCF_019334805.1). Lineage (NCBI taxonomy): Bacteria > Bacillati > Actinomycetota > Actinomycetes > Micrococcales > Micrococcaceae > Rothia > Rothia mucilaginosa. The sequence goes on along the minus strand of NZ_CP079822.1, from coordinate 745,259 downwards.
AGAAGCCGAAAATGCGGCTGAAGCAGAAACCGTCGCTACCGCGGAGGCGGCAAGCGCCTCCACCACCGGACGCAAGTACCGCACCGAAACCACTCGCACCGGTCACACCCACGCGGTCGCAGACCCCAACGCGCCGCTGTCTTCCCTGGCAGCCTCGCCCGAAGCTGCAGAACGCGCCGCAGCCCGCGAAGACGCCGTGGAAGACACCCCGCGATTCCTCAAGCTCCGCGCAACCCTCATCGCGCTCACCGTACCGCTGACCGTACTCATGATCGCGATCCGCGCTGTAGCCTCCGCGCCCTTCCTCTGGCTCGAATACCACCGCCCCGGATTCCCCGAAGACAGCTACGGCTACTACCTCGTCGAGAGGATGCGCCTGGGCTCCTACGGCGTGGACTACATCAACAACTTCGCGCCGCGCGAATACCTCGCCCGCGTCACCACCGGCGCAGACAATACCCTCGCCTTCACCGGAGCAGAAGTGAACCACATGCACGACGTGAAGTGGGTACTGCTCATCGCCACCGTAGCCGTTGCCGCGCTCTTCCTGCTGACGCTCTTTAGCAGCATCTCCCTGCGCGAGCGCGCCCCCGGAACCATCCGCCGCAGCCTCTTCTGTGGCGCATGGATTACCCTGGGACTCATTGCGGTGCTCGGCGTTGTGGGCGTCTTCGGTTGGGAATGGCTGTTTACCACCTTCCACCAGGTGTTCTTCCCGCAGGGCAACTGGGAGTTCTCCGTACGAAGCTCCCTAATCCGCCTCTACCCGCCGCAATTCTGGATCGACGCGGCAATCGCCGTAGCGGTCCTCGTAGCAGCGCAGATTACGCTCCTGCTCGTGACCACCTGGCCCACCAAATACCGCAAGCTCAAGGCAGAACGCCGCCGCCAGGAACGCCAGGAACTGCGCGTCAAGCTCGCCTCCGCACGCGTCAGCGACAACTAACACACGCGTCGGCGACAACTAAAATTATCAGCCACTTCACCGCGCGAACCAGCGCGGAAAGGGCACGCAAAGGGGGGCTGGGCTCTACCACACGGTAGACCCCAGCCCCCTTCGCTATACCCAAGCTCGCATCGCTCGCGCCTCAACCCAGATCTAAAACCAGGTCTAAACCCCAGCCTAGATCCCGATCCTAAAAACTGAGCCTAAATCCAGGACTTAAACCACATGTGCGAATACCACTGCTCATACGGAATCACCTGAGCAGTCCACAGCGGCATAAAGTACGCGCTCAACACCAGCACACCCACCAGGTAAATCGCCACCAGCGTCACGCCCAAACGGGCACGCAACACCGAACCGCGAGCACCCGACAGCGCCAGACCCAAAACACCCGCCAATAGCAGGATCAGGAACGGCTCAAAGGACAGAGCGTAGAAGTAGAACATCGTGCGATTCGGGTACATAAACCACGGGAAATAGCCCGCACCGAACACAACCAGCAGCGCACCAAAACGCCAATCACGCTTCAGCACCAAAACCAGAAGCGCCACAATAATCGCCGGAATAAAAGCCCACCAAATCGCCGGGTTGCCGATATTCAAAATAGCCTCGGAACAGGACTTCACGGTACAACCCGAAGAACCCAACTTCGGCGACTCATAGTAGTACGAGGTCGGGCGACCCAAAATCAGCCACTGCCACGCCTGCGAAGAATACGTATGCGGGCTACTCAAACCAGAATGGAACTTAAACGCCGAGACATGGTACTCCCACAAGGAACGCAAATCCTCAGGAAGCCACATGACACCCTTGCCCGGGTTCTCAACCGCCCAGCGGCGGAAATACGCATTCGACGACTGGAACCAGCCCGCCCAGGTGCTCAGATATACCAGCAGACCCACACCAATCATCTGGAAGAACGCGGGGATGCCGTCACGCACCAGCGCCGTCAAACCCCACTTGTTCAGACCCACAATACGGCGAGCATTAATATCCCAGAACACCGTCAGCAGACCCATAGCCGCAATGAAGAACAACGAATTCCACTTCACGCCCACCGCGGCACCGGCACACACACCGGCCGCGAAACGCCACAGGCGCAGACCCATGCTCGGGCCCCACGGCATCGGCGGAAGCACACCGCTATTCTGGCGTGCCGCCTCCGCAATATTGCGCGCCAACACGCGCCGCGCCTGAATACGGTCAAGCACCAGACACACAAAAGTCGCCAAAATCCAGAACATCTGGAAAATATCCAGCAGAGCCAGGCGAGACTCCACCAGCATCAGGCCATCCACCGCAGCCAGCAGAGCCGCAATAGTCGCCACCGTCATCGAACGGAACAGCAGCCAGCCAGCATACGCAATCAACGCCACCGACAGGGTGCCAATCACCGCAGCAGAAACACGCCAACCAAAGGGATTATTATCACCAAAAATCGCCATGCCCGCTGCGATCATCCACTTACCCAACGGCGGATGCACCACATACTCCGGCGAATCCGTCAACAGACCCGACGGGTGACCCGCCGCAAAGGACGCATTAGCGTCCTTCGACCAGCTCAACTCGTAGCCATAATGCACATACGAGTAGGCATCCTTGGCGTAGTAGGTCTCATCAAAAACAATGGCGTTCGGATGCGCCAAATTATAAAAACGCAGAATACCGGCAACCAGCACAATCAGTGCGGGCGCCAGCCAACCCCAACGCGGGGCACGAATATAGGCAACAGCGAGCGCATCCAGCAGCGAATCGAGGCTGTAACGACCACGTTCAGACGAAGAACGGGCCGAATCAGCCTGACCAGCTGGAGCGGCAGATGCGGGAGAAAGTAGCTTAGGTATCTTCACCCCATCAATCCTAAAGGGTCAGAACGCACGATGCACCATTTCAGCCCGTGAACAGCATATATGACGCGCTCGGAGCCCCACCCGCACTAGCTACTTCTATCGGCGGGCTCACCCGGCAATCCCACCCGACAGCGGACAGAGTGCGGGCGTTACACTTAGTGGGTACACGAAGACCAGACACAGACACGAGGCCTGCCATGACCGCACCCGCAGAATACACCGAAGAAACCGCCGACCCCTCAGAAATCACCGCCCCCTCAGAAACGGTCGAGGCACCCGAGATTGACACTGCTGACGCTGCTGACACCGCCGTTACCTCCGAAGAAGGCGGCGTGCTCATCCTCGGCGGCACCCCCATCGGCAACCTCGCCGACGCCTCCGACCGACTGCGCTCAGCCCTCGCCACCGCAGACCTCATCGCCGTCGAAGACACCCGCAAGCTACGAACCCTAGCCTCCGGGCTTGGTGTGCGCACCCGCGGCCGCATCATCGTCAACCACGACCACAACGAAGCTGAACGCAGCGAAACCATCGTACAAGCGGTACAGGACGGTCAGCGTGTGCTGCTGCTCTCGGATGCGGGCATGCCCACCATCTCCGACCCCGGCTACGTTGCTGCTGCAGCCGTCGCGGAAGCCGACCTGCCCGTCACCGTGGTGCCCGGCCCCTCCGCAGCGTTGACTGCGCTCGCGCTCTCCGGCCTGCCCACCGGACGATTCACCTTCGAAGGTTTCCTCGCCCGCAAGGGCTCCGAGCGCACCCGCCGCCTCGCATCGCTGGCGGGGGAGGAGCGCACCATGATCTTCTACGAATCCCCGCACCGCACCGCCGCAACCCTGGCAGACTTCGTGCAGACTTTCGGCGCCGACCGCCGCGGAACGGTCAGCCGTGAGCTAACTAAGCTTCACGAAGAGGTTCGACGCGGTACCCTGGCAGAGCTTGCCGAATGGGCTGAGTCTGAACGCGTCCGCGGCGAAATCGTCATTATTGTTGAAGGCGCACAAGCCCCCGAAACCCCCGAAGCGCAGGATGTCGTGCAGCTGGTCCTCGACCGTGTAGCGGGCGGCGAGCGCCTCAAGAGCGCCTGCGCCGCGGTTGCCGCTGAGACCGGCACCTCCAAGCGCGACCTGTATGAGGCGGCACTGGCTGCCCGCTCCGAATAGCCCAGAATCACCGCGCAATTTTACCCCCTAAGTTTTACCCCGCTGTTTTATCCCGAGGATTTATCAATGTGTCAGAGCTATCCCGGTCCTGAAATCACCCAGGAGTACCTGAACTCCCTCGCCGCCCTGGCGAACTACACCCTGCCCACCCCCGCGGCACTTCAGGCAACCGCCCTGCCTAACGGCTGGACGCCTGTCCCCGGTGAAGTCCCCGCACCCTATAAGGCGGAACTCTACACCGGCATCAGCGACGCCGAAGGGGGAGAAGGCACCCGCCGTCGCTCCACCACCGGCGAGAACGGCCGCAGCCGTAACCTGGTCTTCCCGCCCGCCCCCGAGCCGCTGCCGTACCCCATCGTGGATAACCACACCCACATGGACCTGCTCGACGGCGAAGTGGAAATCAGCGCCCGCGATGCACTCGACGCCGGCGAAAAGCTCGGCATCGCCGGCATTGTGCAGGTCGGATACGATATCCCCTCCTCCCTGTACGCGGTCGCCGCCGCGCAGGCTGATGAGCGTGTCCTCGCCGCCATTGCGATTCACCCCAATACCGCCCCCGAGCTGGCTACAGCCGGTCAGCTGGAGGCGGCGCTAGCCACCCTCGACGAGCTCGCCACCGCCGACCGTGTACGCGCTATTGGTGAGACCGGCCTGGACTATTTCCGCACCGGCGAGGAGGGTAAGGAAGCACAGCACTACAGCTTCCGCGAGCATATTCGCATTGCGAAGAAGCACAACCTGGCGTTGCAGATTCATGACCGTGACGCGCACGAGGATGTTGTGCGCATCCTGGATGAAGAGGGCGCACCGGAACGTACCGTGTTCCACTGTTACTCGGGCGGCCCGGAGCTTGCCGAAATCTGCAATGAGCGCGGCTGGTACATGAGCTTTGCCGGCACGGTGACTTTCAAGAATTCGAAGGGTATTCAGGAGTCGTTGGAGATGGCTCGTCCGGAGCTGATTCTGGCTGAGACGGATGCGCCGTTCTTGACTCCGCATCCGTTCCGTGGCCGCCCGAATGCGTCCTACATGACGAACTACACGGTGCGGTTCATGGCGGCTCACCGCGGCGAGGAGCTGGAGGCGCTCTGCCGCCGTATTCGTGAGAATTCGGAGCGCGTTTACGGTCAGTGGTAGGCGCGTACAGCCTGTAGCGGAGAGCTACTCTGGATCGCCTGCGTATTGCCTTGGCTCCAAAGATGCGTTTGGCGAATGCAAAGAACGCCCTGGACGCCACCATTGATGAGGTGAAGCAGCGTCTGGGCAAGGCGAAATAAGTAAGCCTCTTTGAGAAAGCCTTTCTTTGTCATATATGTATGGCGGGGAGAGGCTTTTTTGTAGCTATTTTCAGCTCTAGTGCGTGAGGTAGCATGTAACGTGCGAGACATAACAGGGGGCCGTACGCCAATTGTTGGGTACTATCATTCAATTGAATGATAGTGTATTTTTATACATACGATTCATCACTCACTGACTGGGCGACTTGTTATCGTGCGCGCATATTTTCTGCGCGCTTTGCGTTTGTCGTTGCCAAGTCAATACTCGGCACTCATGCGTGGCTTCTGTCGTTTCAGATAAAGACTGTATGGGCGTGCCACAGCAAAGGGAAAACCATGGCAAAAATCCTGAAATACGTTCTGGGACTGGACGACGCGAACCGTTTTGATTCTTTCTTCTCGGTGGGGGCACCCGCTCAAGATTTTCAGCGTTATTCTGCGGTGGATAACCGCGATGATCACGTCACTGATGCGCAATTCGATAGCAAGCAGTTCTTGGCTCGTTACGGTAAAGAGCCGAGGCCTGCCGAGAAGGGTTGCGCTTTGAGCCACTACCACATGTGGAAGGACTTCCTCGCTTCAGATGCCGACTGGGCTTTGTTTGCTGAGGACGATGTCCTCATTTCCCCTGACCTGCAACCTGTAGTGGAGAGGATTATTGAAAAGTATCCTCACGTGCAGATGGTTAACCTGGGCGATATCTACGCTTCTGAAGCTGGCAAGCTCACCCCGCAGGTTGATTATCCCCGTCTTTCGTTGCTTTCTCCTTTTGTGTACGGCAAGTACCGTATGGGTAATGCCTATGGTTCAAAGCCTCTGTATGGTGCTGCCCTGTATCTTCTTTCGCGTTCTGGGGCTGAACGACTCGTGGAATGTTATGGAGAGACGGTTCCTGGCGTTGTTGCCGATGATTATTCCCTCTATCGAGAATGGGGGGTAGACGTATATTTGGTGCAACCCGGTCTATGCGGTTGGGAAGGTACTAGCCTCATTCAAACTTCTGGCGTTCGTCACTTGGAAAGCCTCAAGAGCACGCAGCATGGCACTGGTTTTCTCGATCGGTTGCGCATCGCCCTGGCGCCGAAGAAGCGTATTGCGAACGCGAAGAATATTCTGGAAGCCACCATTGATGATGTGAAGCAGCGCCTGGGACGATAACCCAGAGACGGATTGGGCTACTGTCATCACATAAAAATCTAAATATGTGGGTCTTCTGCCTGTCCAGTATCCCCTCCCTATTGTGTATATCCGGTAGGGAGGGGATTTTTGCTGTGCACCAGTACGACGCGTGCCACATCGCGTTTTAACCTGAGGAGACCTGAGATTGGCGCATGGTGAATGATAGAATTCTTTTTACGTTGCACTGCGGTGTGCGTATTTATCACACGCTCAATATTTCAGACTCCCTGCCGTTTACGCACTGATTTTTAAGATTGATGAACCCCTCTGTTGTGCAGGTGGTCTGAAGTTCTGAAAACTCATCATTAACCGACGCGATCTTCTACTGCTTAGGTCTTCTGGATGAGCTATTGAAGGGAAAAACATGGCAAAGATTCTGAAGTATGTTCTGGGCCTGGATGGCGCGAACCGTTTTGACTCGTTCTATTCGGTGGGCGCACCCGCGCAGGATTTTGTCCGTTATTCTGCGGTGGATAACCGCGATAATCACGTCACTGATGAAGAATTTGACGTTGAGTTTTTCCGTAGCCGCTGGCATCGCGACCCGAGCCCCGCGGAGAAGGGTTGCATGCTTAGCCACGTGAAGATGTGGCGTGACTTTGTTGCGAGCGACGCCGACTGGGCACTGATTGCTGAAGACGACATTCTTCTTTCTCCGGATGCTGAGGCGGTGGTGAACGCAATCATCACGAAGTACCCGCAGGTGCAGCTGGTGAACCTCAGCGATTCTTTTGCGAATGATGCCGGCAAGCTGAACCCGCAGGTGGAATACATCCGCCTGTCTCTGCTGTCTCCTTTTGTACACGGTAAGTACCGTATGGGTAAGCCGTACGGTACTTGGCCCCTGATTTGCACCGGTCTGTACCTGATTTCCCGTTCGGGTGCTGAGCTGTTGCTCAAGCAATTTGAGGATAAGGTACCGGGCACCGTAGCTGATGATTACAAGCTGTACCAGCAGTGGGGTGTGGATGTGCGTTTTGTGCAGCCTGGCCTGTGCGGCTGGGAAGGCAGCAGCGTCATTTTGGAATCCGGTAAGCGTCATCTGGATAAGGTGAATAGTCTCCAGCACGGTACTGGTCCGCTGGATCGAGTGCGTATCGCTTTGGCACCGAAGAAGCGTATTACAAATGCTAAGAACGCTCTGGAAGCCACTGTTGATGAGGTAAAGCAGCGTTTCTCGCGGTAACCTAAACTGTAACCTCCCCACCATCCACCTATGTGAAGGAATGCTGTGAACGATCTGCCCCTGCTCGGCCCTGCTGAGATTCGTGAGCTTGCCGAGATGCTCGGTATTCGTCCTACGAAGACTCTTGGGCAGAACTTTGTGATTGACCCTAATACGATTCGTCGTATTGTCAACGCGGCAGAGATTTCACCGGAGGAGACGGTGCTGGAGGTCGGCCCGGGCCTGGGTTCGTTGACCCTCGGCATCCTGGACGCTGCGAAGGATATGGTGGCGGTGGAGATTGACCCGCCCCTGGCTCAGCAGCTTCCGCACACGATTGAGAAGTTCCGCCCTGAGAAGGCGGGCGATATTGACGTGGTGCTCATGGACGCCCTGAAGGTCACCGAGCTGCCTCGCACTCCGGATGCTCTGGTGGCGAACCTGCCCTATAACGTGGCGGTTCCGGTGCTTCTGCACCTGTTTGCGCAGTTCCCGAGCATTCGTCACGCCCTGGTGATGGTTCAGGACGAGGTCGCCGACCGTCTTTCGGCGACCCCGGGTTCAAAGATTTACGGTGTGCCCTCGGTGAAGGCTAATTGGTATGCCGAGGTGTATAAGGCGGGCGTGATTGGCAAGAACGTGTTCTGGCCTGCGCCGAAGATTAACTCGGGCCTGGTGGGTTTCCGTATGCGCGAGGAGCCTCTCTCTACCGTTGACCGTGACCTGGTGTTCACGATTGTGGATGCCGCTTTCGCTCAGCGCCGTAAGACTCTGCGCGCTGCGTTGAGTTCCTGGGCGGGTTCGGGTGCGCGTGCGGAGCAGATTCTGGTGGCTGCCGGTATCGCTCCGACGGAACGCGGTGAGAAGCTAGATATTCACGGCTTTATCCGCATTGCGGAGGCTTCGCTGACTATTCCGGCTGAGCCTGTAGCGGAGTAGCTTCTTTCCGCTCTGAATTTTTCACTGACGTTCTCACGCGAGTTCCCGCGCGAAAGGTGTATGCGCTGATGAGTACCCAGGTCGCTATTTCGGTTGATGCTCCCGGTAAGGTCAATCTGTACCTCGCTGTGGGGGACGTCCGCCCGGACGGCTACCACCCGCTGACTACGCTTTTTGCGGCGGTCTCTCTGACGGAGACCATTACGGTCTCTGAGGGGCAGACGCCGGGGCTGAGCCTGAGCATGGACATTATGCCCGGCTCCCTGGTGGAGCAGCAGATGCAGGCGGGGCAGTTCGACCCAGCCGATGTGCCGATGGATGAGCGGAACCTCGTGTACCGTGCCGCGGAGCTAATCCTTGCGGAGCACGGTATTGGCTCTGTCCCGGCGCTACACCTGCATATTGCGAAGGCTGTGCCCGTGGCTGGCGGTATGGCGGGCGGTTCAGCGGACGCGGCTGCCGCCCTCATTGCTACGGACCGCTACCTGCACGCAACCGGCCGCACCGGTGCGCTCCTGACCCAGACGGATTATGAACGTCTTGCCGCGCAACTGGGCGCCGATATTCCCTTTAGCGTGCGTGCCGCGCTCGGGCAGACCCTCGCACTGGGGCAGGGGACCGGTACCGAGCTGCAGAATATTGCGGCGCCTCGGGAACCTCTGCACCTGGTGATTGTTGCCGCGCAGTTTGGCCTCTCCACCCCCAGCGTATTCAAGCAGCTGGACGCGGGCCGCGCCTCGGGGCTGTACCCTGCCTCAGGCAAGCTGGTGGAACCCGTAGAGCTTCTGAGCACCCTGAATTCTTATGATGGTTCGGAGGCGGCGCTCGCCTCCTTGGCACCGCTGCTACGTAACGACCTGCAGGCTCCCGCGCTTTCGTGCGCCCCGCAGCTGGAACAGACCCTGAACCTGCGCGAGAGTGAGGGCGTGTACGCCTCCCTGGTGTCCGGTTCCGGTCCGACGGTGCTTCTGCTGGTTTCTTCGCAGGCTCGGGCGGAGGCTCTTGCCTCCACTCTTCGCGCTGCGGGCAACCACGCTGTGAGCGCGGTTAGTGCGATTCTGAATCACCCTTAGTTGCCGCTGTAGCTGAGCGCTGAATATATGAAGAATGCCGGTTCTAGATTGAATCTAGAACCGGCATTCTTCTATGTCTATAGACCTTAGCCTAGTAGCTCGGAGAGTTCGAGCCAGCGCATTTCTAACTCGTCAATCTCGTCCTGAAGCGTCTGCTGCTGCTCGCCGAGTGCCGCCAAACCGGCGTAATCCGAGGCGTCGTGCGCGCTCATCTGCTCGGAGAGCTTCTCCTGCTCTGCAGCGAGCTTGGCGAGGCGGCGCTCAATCGCGCCGGATTCCTTCTGCGCCGCACGCAGCTCGGCACCGGAGACCTTAGGGGTGTCCGGTTCAGCAGAAGCCTGCGCCGAGGAGGCTGCACGCGCCTGCGCGCTACCGGCGGCAGAACCACCAGCACCGGCCGCAGAGAGCGCCAAATACTCGTCCACACCGCCGGGTAGATGACGGAACGAACCGTCAATCACGGCGTACTGCTGATCGGTGACACGTTCCATGAGGTAACGGTCGTGGCTGACCACCAGCAGGGTACCCGGCCAGGTGTCCAGCAGATCCTCCATCGCGGCGAGCATATCGGTGTCCAGGTCGTTGGACGGCTCGTCGAGAATCAGCACGTTCGGCTCGTCCAGCAGAATCAGCATGAGCTGAAGGCGACGCTTCTGACCACCCGAAAGGTCCTTGACCGGTGTAGACAGCTGCGCACTCGTAAAGCCCAGACGCTCCAGCATCTGCGAGGGGGACAGCTCCTTGCCGTCTGCAATGTAGCTGCGCTTCTTGCGGCCAATCACATCCGAGACGCGGTCGTTAGCGACCTCGTTGAGCTCGTCGAGCTGCTGGGTCAGGGTCGCGATCTTCACGGTCTTACCGTGCTTGACGCGGCCCTCGGTCGGCTTCAGATCACCGGTGACCAAGGAGAGCAGAGTCGATTTACCCGCACCGTTCACGCCCAGGATTCCGGTGCGCTCGCCGGGAGCAATACGCCAGGTGACCTTCTTCAGCACCGGGCGCTTGCCGCCGGGCATCGAGGGGTCGTCGTAGGTGACCGAGACGTTTTCGAGGTCTACCACGTCCTTGCCGAGGCGGGAGACCGCCATCTTCTTCAGCTCCACCGTGTCACGCACCGGAGGAACGTCCGCAATGAGGGCGTTCGCGGCATCAATGCGGAACTTCGGCTTGGAGGTACGCGCGGGCGCACCGCGGCGCAGCCAAGCGAGCTCCTTACGCATCAGGTTCTGGCGCTTCGCCTCAGCTGCGGCTGCCTGGCGGTCACGTTCCACGCGCTGCAGGATGTACGCCGCGTAACCACCCTCGAAGGGCTCGACGATGCGGTCGTGCACCTCCCAGGTGTCGGTGCAGATTTCGTCGAGGAACCAGCGGTCGTGGGTGACGACCATGAGGCCGCCGGCGTTCTTCGACCAGCGGGACTTCAGATGGTTGGCGAGCCAGGTGATGGCCTCGACGTCCAAGTGGTTGGTGGGCTCGTCGAGCATGAGCACGTCCCACTCCTGCGCGAGCAGGGAGGCGAGCGCTACGCGGCGGCGCTGACCACCAGAAAGAGAAGAAACCGGCGCGTCCCAGGGCAGGTCGGAAACCAAACCGGAGATAACGTCGCGGATGCGCGCCTGGGACGCCCACTCATATTCGGGGGTGTCGCCCACAATTGCGTAGCCGACCGTGTGGTCGTCGTCGAGTACATCGGACTGGTCGAGGTAGCCGATGCGGGTGCCGCCGCGCACGGTGACGCGGCCGGAGTCTGGTTCGAGCCGACCGGCAAGGATCTTCATGAGGGTGGACTTGCCGTCGCCGTTGCGACCGACAATGCCTATGCGGTCGCCTTCGTTCAGGCCGACCGTGATGCCTTCAAAGATGGTTCGGGTAGGGAATTCGAGGTGCAGCGATTCGCCGCCAAGTAGATGTGCCACGCCTTCTAGGGTACAGGGTGAGTGTTCAGTTCAAGTAGCGCTCCAAGCTTTGATGAGGGGCTACTTGGCGGTGCTGAGAAAAGCTGTGGGGATTGCGGGGCGCGCGGCTAAGTTGAGCACAGATATTTGATAAACTGAGGAAAGCATTTCCTGCATTGCGCTGTTCTGTGCCCAAAATGGCGGTCAATGACGATGAGGACCCGCTAGCGGGGGCTTGTCGTGAATGTAAGGATAATCCGCCATGGTGTAATGGCAGCACAGCGGCCTTTGGAGCCGTTTGTCTAGGTTCGAGTCCTAGTGGCGGAGCGTAAGCACTCAACGGCACCGTTGATAGAGAGTTAGCGGTCTGCGCTCACTCCTCACTCTTACAACCTCGTCTAAGGAGTCTTCCCAGTGAACACTGAACTGGCACCCTCTGCAGTGATCGTTCTCGCTGCAGGCGCTGGTACGCGCATGAAGTCCGCTACCCCCAAGGTCATGCACGGCATCGGTGGTCGATCCATGGTTGAGCACGCTGTCGCTGCTGCACGCGATTTGAACCCTGAGCGCCTTGCTGTTGTGGTGCGCCACCAGCGCGATAAGGTTGCTGAGCATGTGCTTGCGTTTGACCCTGAGGTAACCATTGTTGATCAGGATGAGATTCCGGGTACTGGTCGCGCGGTTGAGGTCGGTCTGAATGCCTTGGATGCGCAGGCAACCGTCTCCGGCACCGTTCTGGTGACCTACGGCGATGTTCCTCTGCTGCGCCCCGAGACTCTGCGCGAACTGATTGCCTTCCACGAGGAAGACAAGAACTCCGTAACTGTCCTGACCACCCACATTGATGAGCCCGGCTCCTACGGCCGTATCGTGCGTAACCAGGCTGGCGAGGTGACCGCCATTGTTGAGGCGAAGGACGCTTCCCCCGAAGAACTCGAAATCACCGAGATCAACTCCGGTATTTACGCTTTTGATGCTGCAGTCCTGCGTGAGGCGCTGCTTGAGGTGACCACCAACAACGCTCAGGGCGAGAAGTACATTACCGACGTTCTGTCCATCGCTCGTTCGAAGGGCCACCGCACCTCCGCTCTGGCTATTGAGGACCGTTGGGAAGTTGAGGGCGCTAACGATCGCGTGCAGCTGGCTCAGCTGGGTCGTATGCTCAACAACCGCATCCTTGAGGCGCACATGCGTAACGGCGTGACTATTGTTGATCCGCAGAACACCTGGATTGACGTTACCGTCACCATTGAAAACGACGTAACCTTGCTGCCGGGCACTCAGCTGCACGGTTCCACCACCGTCGCTACCGGTGCCACCATTGGCCCGGACACCACCCTGACTGACATGACCGTTGAGGCTGACGCTACCATCATCCGCGCGCACGGTTACGGCGCTGTCATTGGTGAGGGCGCAACTGTTGGTCCCTTCGCATACCTGCGCCCCGGTACCACCCTGGGCAAGGACGCTAAGCTTGGCACCTTCTGCGAGGCTAAGAACTCGCAGATTGGCGATGGCGCAAAGATCCCGCACCTGTCCTATGTTGGTGACGCCACCATCGGTGAGGGCGCGAACATTGGTGCAGGCTCTATTTTCGCGAACTATAACGGTCTGGTGAAGAACCGCTCCGTTATTGGCGCGCACGCCCGTATGGGCTCCGCAGGCATTTATGTTGCACCTGTTACCGTCGGTGACGGTGCCTACTCCGGCGCGGGCGCGCTGATCCGTAAGGATGTTCCTGCGGGCGCCCTCGCCTACTCTGAGACTTCCCAGCGCACCATCGAGGGCTGGGTCCTGAAGAACCGCGCTGGTACCGAACCCGCCGAAGCCGCCAAGGCTGCTGGCGCTCAGGAACCGGCAGAATCCTAATTCGAGGAAAGAACAACACCATGAGTAGCGAGATTACCAACCCCGGTGAGCGCAAGCTTGTAGTGGTCTCCGGTCGAGCACACCCCAAGCTTGCCGAGGAGATCGCACAGGCTCTTGACCACGACCTGCTGCCCACCTCCGCATACACCTTCGCCAATGGCGAGACCTACGTCCGTTTTGAGGAGTCGGTGCGCGGTGCGGACGCTTTCGTGATTCAGTCGCACCCGGCACCCATCAACGAATGGCTCATGGAGCAGCTCATTATGATTGATGCACTCAAGCGTGCATCTGCTCGCTCTATTACCGTGGTGTCTCCTTTCTACCCCTATGCTCGTCAGGACAAGAAGCACAAGGGCCGTGAGCCTATCTCGGCACGTCTGATCTCGGACCTGTACAAGACTGCTGGTGCTGACCGCCTGATGTGCGTGGACCTGCACACTTCGCAGATTCAGGGTTTCTTCGACGGTCCGCTGGATCACCTGTTCGCAATTCCGGTGCTGGCTAAGCACATCCGTGAGCGCGTTGAGGATCTGTCGAACGTGACCGTGGTTTCTCCGGATACCGGTCGTGTGCGTGTGGCTGAGCACTGGGCTGATTTGCTGGACGGCGCACCCCTGGCGTTCGTGCACAAGACCCGCGACATCAACGTCCCCAACCAGGCTGTTTCTAAGACTGTCGTGGGTGACATCGAGGGCCGTACCTGCGTGCTGATTGACGACATGATTGACACCGGCGGCACCATTGCTGGCGCTGTGAAGGTTCTCATGGATAAGGGCGCGAAGGAAGTTATCATCGCGGCAACCCACCCGGTTCTCTCCGATCCCGCCGTTGAGCGTCTGTCCGAGTGCGGTGCGGTCGAGGTCGTGGTGACCAACACCCTGCCCGTCCCGGAGGAAAAGCGCTTCGAGAACCTGACCGTTCTCTCCATCGCGCCCCTCATCGCTCGCGCTATTCGCGAGGTCTTTGACGAGGGCTCCGTGACCGAGATTTTCGATCACTAGGGCTTGAATAGGCTGTAGAAAATCCCCCGCTACCACGGTTGTGGTAGCGGGGGATTTTCTACATTTCTGAGGGGGGCAGACCCCTGCAGATTCTGTATTGCGGAGATTTAGCGGTGGGCTCGCGCCAGCCACGGCAGAATCACGCGTAGCGACTCTTCAACCTCGTCTACGGCCTTCTTCGCGGCGGCCGGGCCTCGACGGTAGGGGTCCTCGAGCTTATCGCTCGCGAGGGGAGTGCCACCGTAGGAGTAGAGATAGGAGAGCGGCTCGGCACGGCGCGCTTCCTCACGAAGGCGAGCAGCCTGCTTGAGCAGCACGATCTTGGAGTGGTACTGGGGCCACTCGCGCACGATCCAGTCGGCGTGCACCTTCTCCGCGACCAGGATGATGGTCGCGTTCTTAATGATCTCCTCGGTCAGCTGACGGGAGGCGAAACCCTCGGGGTTGTAGCCACGCTCGATGAGCTCGTTGGCGATGAGCTCGTACACGCCCTGACCGACCAGCGCGCCGGTACCGGCGCTGGCGAAGGTCCATTTATCCCCCAGGCCGTACTCGGCAGCCAGGTGCTTGGAAATGACTTCGCCGGAGGCACTACGGGCGATGTTGCCGGTGCACACGAAGAGCGCCTGGAAGGGGCCGTCGGTGTCGTGTGCGCCGCTGCGGGTGAAGGTACCGGGGGAGAGCTTGAACAGCGGGGTGCGTTCGCGTTCACCCCGCGGGGCGCTTGCGGTCTCCTCACGTGCCGCGGGGGCTGCCGGAGAAGGCTCTTCTGCGGTGTCGGCCAGAACACCCGAAGCGACAGTGGGTGTGTGGTGTTCCTCGACGTGAACGGAGCGTGAGGAAGAGTCCTCTGCAGACGGTTCGTCCAGGGGGAGTATATCAGCGGCGGTACCCGAGGTTTCGGTGAGGTTCAGCGGCTGCGCATCAATGGTGACGGTGCCGTCCTCAGAGATTTCTTCGGCGCGGGAAGGCTCGGATGCTTTGGGAAGGGGCGTCTGGGCGGCGACCTCGGCGGGGGAGTGAGCTTCATACTCGCCCATGACTTCGCGGAGCGAACCCGAAGGGACCATGGAGCGCTGGGCGGCCCCGCGGCGGTTCTTGCCTGCCAGATCGGGGTTGTTCTGGATCAGCGAGCGGACCCCTTCCGCGATGGAGGGGGCGGATGCCGGCGCAGTGGTCGCGGTGGTTTCGGGGGCCTTGGAGGAGTCGGTGATCTCCTCTGCGGAGCCCCGGGTGTACTTGTCCTTCAAGGACTTGATGTTGAAGATGCCCATCAAAAGCCTTTTCTCTTGACGTACCCAACGGTGAACAGGGAAGCCGGAAGTGTCGGGTGAAGTTGAACGAATAGTATCTATCATACCGAGTTGCTTGACTCTTCAAAGGTCTCTGAATCTCGGGTGTGGCGAATACCCTACGGTCTCGTCCAACGCATCTTTATCGTAGGTCGCTCTGAAAGCTTCAACCTGGGGACGTGATGATGACCTAAAGTACAAACTTTATGTCGAAAGGGTTTAGAGGTCACATGCTAGAATTGGCGTGAAATGCTGGGCTTCTTCTCACTCGGAAGCCAGTGCAAACACTCACCAACGAGGACCAATGAAGAGTATTTACACTAAGCTTCGCTTGCTTTTCCCGGGACGAAGCTTTACGCTGCTTGTCTTTAACCTGATCGGTCTGTTCCTCCTATCTTTGATGGAAATGATCGGTGTTGCAGCCATCCTTCCCATTGTGAATATTGCGATGGGTGCGGAACTTACCGGTTACCTGGCTGTACTTTCCGATATCTTCGGCAACCCTCAGCGTTCTGAATTGGTGGTCTACCTGGGTATCGTTCTGGTGCTCGCCTTTGTTATTAAGGGTGTTGCTGCGCTCCTCTTTAAGCGCTGGAGCCTGAAATTTACCGGTTACCAGCAGTTGGCGACGTCGACGACAATCCTCAATCATTACATGAAGGATAGCTACTTCAACCACAAGAAGTCTCAGCCTGAAGAAACCGCATACCTGATTAGCACCTACGTGGTGTTTGCATACCGCGGTTTTGTGGGATCGATTATTAACTTTGTGGGCGATTTCCTGTCTATCATCGTGTTGCTCATCATGATTCTTTGCGTCATGCCGGTTCCGGCGCTGATCGCTTTCGCATACTTCGGCATCACCATTGCTGTCATGCAGTTCTTCTTGCGCCGCGGTAACGCGAAGTATGGTGAGATAACGGCACGTGCGGGCCGGGACGCTTTGCGCTTCCTCCTGGATGACATCAGGGGCTTCCGTGAAATTCGTATTACGAATGCACACAAGGCTGCTATCGAGCAGTACCGCGAGCCCGCAGTACGAAGTGTTAAAAGCGATGTTAACCTCTCGTTCCTGAATGACTTCCCCAAGTACTCCCTTGAAATTATTTTTATCGTGGGTATCGCTGGTCTGCTGGCTCTGGTGACCTCGACTCAGGGTGCTGATGGTCTTCCTTCCCTCATGCTTTTTGCAACCGCCTGTATCCGCATCCTTCCGAACGCTACCCGTATGATTGCTTCCCTGGGCGGTATTCGCGCGAACGAGTTCGCTAGTGAAGAGGTTGCTAAGGTCATCCGATCGATGAGCCCGGAAGAGCAGCGCCTGCAGATGGTTGAATTCAAGGATGAAATTGATCCGGCAACCATCATCAACTCGAGTATTGAGCCCGTGGATGTTCAGATTGATAACCTGGTTTACCGTTACCCGGATGGTGATAAGGATGTTCTCAAGGACATTCAGCTGGATGTGCCGGCTGGTACCTCGGTTGCTTTCGTTGGTGGTTCCGGCTCGGGTAAGACTACCCTGGTTGACCTAATCCTTGGTCTGTTGACCCCGACGAGCGGCACGATTTCTAGTCAGGGTAAGGACATCCATACTGACCTGCATTCCTGGTACCAGAAGATTGGTTATGTCCCTCAGGATCCCTACCTGGGCAGCGGTACTCTGCGTGAGGCTATTGCTTTCGGTATCCCCGACAAGCACATTGATGACGATCGTGTACGCTACTGCCTTGAGCTGGCAGAGTTGATGCCCGTTGTCGAGACTCTGGAAGACGGCATCAACACTTCGATTGGTGAGAACGGTAACCGCCTCTCCGGTGGTCAGCGTCAGCGTGTGGGTATTGCGCGTGCGATGTACCGCAACCCGAGCCTGCTGGTCATGGATGAGGCAACCAGTGCACTGGATAATGAGACTGAGCACAAGATCACTCAGACCATTAACCGTATCTCCAAGGAGATTACCGTGATTATCGTGGCTCACCGTCTTTCCACGGTGCGCAACGTTGACCAGCTGGTGTACCTCTCTCAGGGCCGCATCGCTAATAAGGGAACTTTCAAGGAAGTTCAGGCGGCCAACGAAGAATTCGCGAACCTCGTTCGCCTGGGCCAGCTGCCCGATTAATTGAAACTATGGGGGTGATCGTATGCAGCAGTTAAGTACGGTCGCCCCCATCTTTAGCCTTCTATAGCTTGTGATTTTCAGGCGCCTCACTCAAAGGACATATTGTGACTCATACTCCCCGCGTATCTGCGGTTATCCCGTTTTACGGCGAGCCGGAACCGGTTCTTGCCATCATTGACACCCTCCGCGCGCAGAAGGGGATTGACCCCTCCGATGTCGAGATCGTCGTTTCGGACGACGTCTCGCCCGTTCCCTTCCCCGAGGTTGAGGGCGTGACCGTCGTGCGCCGTGCCGTCAACGGCGGCTTCGGTAAGGCCGTGAACTCCGGCGTAGCCGCCGCAACCGGCGAGTGGGTGTTCATCCTCAACAGCGACCTGGAGCTGGATGACACCTTCATCTCCCGCATGCTCGCCGCAACCGAGGCACACGGCCAGGTTCTGGCCAGCCCGCAGGTCATCGGCCACGACGGCCAGCAGCAGTGGGTGGCCCGCAAGTTCCCCACCGCCGGACACATCGCCTGGGAATGGTTCACCCCGCTGGCTCGCTTCAAGCCGACTAACTGGTGGCACCGCGGCGTTGGACACGACGTTGAGGCCTGCACCGGAACCTCCGACGCGAAGGTCGACTGGGTTGTGGGTGCCTGCATGGTTGTGCCTCGCGCCGTGTTCAACCGCCTCGGCGGCATGGACGAGCGCTTCTACATGAACAGCGAAGAGGTGGACTTCCAGTACCGCCTTTCGCAGGCCGGCGTGGACCGCTACCTGATCCCCTCGGTGACCGTTACCCACGAGGGCGGCGGATCTTCGCCCTCGGAGCGTCGCATCCAGTGGCTGACCACCGCACGCTTCATCTACGCCGACAAGTGGGGCTGGGAAAAGAAGCTGTCCGTAGCCCTACGTGCGACCAGCTACGCGAACTTCCTCGTGAACTCTGTGCGTGCGCTGCGCAATAAGGACGTAGACGCTCGTGGCTTCCTCGCCACCGAACTGGAGCGCATCGCCAAGGCCGAGCGCCGCGAAAACTAGCTGTAGCGTCCGCACCCCGAACGGAACGCCCCATGGCTAAACGTTGGAGGTGACACACTGCGTAAGCATGTGTCATCTTCTGCTTTCGTTGTAAAATTTTAGTAGGTATGTTTGAGCGCGAACTCTGCTTGAAACGTGCCTCTCTGCTTCACTCCAACACATAGCACCGCACGGTTTTGCCCTGCGGGTTCGTATAGCAAACGCCGACAGGATTCAATCCTCATATGACTCAGCCCAAACTTCTACTGCTCTCGCCCGCATTCCACGGGTACTGGAAGGCAATTCAGGCATCCCTGGAAGTGCACGGATACGAAGTGCGCACCCACATCTACGATGCCCCGGGTACTCTGCCCGAGCGCATCCTCAACAAGCTCGCCCACGAGCTGCCCGAGAAGTACCGCCCTGAAAGCTTCGCGGCTCAGGCAACCCGTAAGGCTATCGATGCTTTCAACGAGTTCCGTCCCGACATTGTGCTGGTCATTAAGGGCGATATGCTCTCCCGCGAATGGTGGGATCTGCTGGAAACTTCCGGTGTTCGTTACGGCACCTGGCTGTACGACGAAATGCGCCGTATGAGCTACACCGAAGAGGACCTGCACCACCTGGGCGCGCTGGCAAGCTACAGCCCGCTGGATGCGCAGCACCTGCGTGAACAGGGATTCGAGGTGCTCGACATGCCGAACGCCTACGACACCCACTGCCCGATTGTTCCTGTCCGCGAGGACTCCATTAACTTTGTGGGCGCCAAGTACCCCAACCGTGAGGAGACCCTGCAGGCGCTGGTCGCAGCTGGCCTGCCGGTGCGTGCCTACGGTCGTGCCTGGTCGCGCCACCCCTACGACATTCTGCGCACCAAGCAGTTCAAAGACTCCGGCGTGCCCGCAGGTCGCGATGTTGACCGCTCCGAGGCGTACGGCATTATGGCGTCCTCCCCGGCAACGCTGAACATCCACAATAACCAGGATGGTTTCACCATGCGCACCTTTGAGGCTCCCGGCGTGGGCGCTCTGCAGGTGATTGACCGCGCTGACGTGGATCGCTACTACATTCCTGGCGAAGAGGTTCTGGTCTACGAGAGCATTGATGAGCTCATCGAGATTTGTACCCGCATTTTCCGTGAGCCGAAGTGGGCTCGTCAGATTCGTGAAGCCGGTCAGAAGCGTACTTTGGCCGAGCACACTTTTGATCAGCGTGTAAAGATTTTGGAGCAGCTATGGGCCTAAACCTTTCTAAGATTGTGACCAAGATGCCGAGTGTGCGTTGGCACATGGCAGACCTGCTGGGTAAGACCTTGTACTCGCGAGCGTTCGGCTCTTTCGGCTCGGGCACTGTTCTTGTTCGTCCCCTGCGCATGGTCGGTGTAGAGAACATCTACCTTGGCGACCAGATTGCAATCTACGAGGATGCGTGGATTGCTTCTGAAGCTGGCGGTATTCTGCGTATTGGTTCCGGTACCTACGTTGGTCACCGTAGCCATATTCACGCTCTATCGAATGTGACTATTGGTAAGGACTGTGTCTTTGCCGATAATGTGATGGTTAATTCTGGCGAGCACCCTCTGGACTCTCTGCACGATGTGCAGCCCGGTGGTGACATCGTGATTGGTGATCGCGTTTTCCTCGGTCAGAATGTGTCTGTGCTCGGTGGTGTCACTATCGGAGACGGCGCTGTGATTGGTGCTGGAGCTGTGGTCACCCGCGATATTCCGGCTAATGCCGTGGCTGTGGGTATCCCGGCTACCGTTATTCGAGTCCGTTCAGGGGAGAAACAGGATGCTTAAGTACCCTCTGGATTTGGACGCCTGGCAGGCATGGCAGAGGCGTCAAAAGAAGCTGAAGTGGGCTAAATACAAGCTGAATTCGCTTCTTGACTCCGCACGTTCTCGGACCGTTGCGGAGGAACCCGTACGCGGTCTTCTGTACACTCGCGGTGCTAAGCCTCAAGTGCTGATCGTTATGGATTCGTTCTCTCCCACGAACCGCAACGCAATCTTGGAGCCTCTCAAGCATCTGGACGCTATCGATGTTGCCCTGTGGGTTCCTGAGGACGCTAGCGAGTACCTGGACGGACAGTACGCCAGCGCGCGTTACTCTCGTAAGGACTGGTCTGAGCAGGAAATCTCGGGCGACGAACTGATGAGCCTCCTGCCGGATGTTCGTATTGTTCTTTCTGCCGCACAGTTCCTTGGACGCGGTGCAGCAGCCTATGAGTTCTCTCGCGCTATCGGCGCTGAGTACTGGATGGTTCAGCACGGTCTGCTGGTGCCTCAGGCGCCGCCGCTACCGGTCGGATGTACCCTGCTGGCTTTCAGCGAAGCTGATGCGGAATTCTGGGCATCGGGTCGCCGCGATGTGACCACCCACGCGGTGGGTTCGCAGCTACTCTACCTGGCGGCTCAGAAGGCAGCAGGTGCTGAGGCGCAGAAGCAGAACAACCTGGAACCGATCTTCCTGGGACAGATGCACGGCGCCGAGCTGCCGCGAGCATCCTTCGCTTTCGCCGCGCACTCCTTCCTGAAGAAGTACGGCGGTATCTACCGCCCGCACCCGAGCGAGAAGGACAAGCTGTCGGTACTGACCCACAAGCTGTGGGAGAAGGAAGGCATCCGCATCGATCGTTCCGGAACCCCTCTGAACGAGGTACCGAACCCCGTCGTGTCGATTTTCTCCACCGGTGTGCTGGAGGCGGCTATCCGCGGCATCCCGGCCTGGGTATACCACCCGGCACCGCCGGCATGGCTTGTGGAATTCTGGGACCGCTACGGCATGAACCGGTGGGGGAGCGAACCCACCCCCGCCCCGGTTCAGCCCGAGAAGGAACCGGCACGCCGCATCGCTGAACTAATGATTGAAACTTTGGAGGCATAATGCGTATTCTCTGCGTCATTCCCGTACGCGGCGGCTCGAAGGGCATTCCGCGTAAGAACCTGCGCCCCATCGCGGGTAAGCCGCTGGTCGCATGGACCATCGAGCAGGCCCTGGCCGCGAAGGAAGAGCTTGCCGGTGAGCACGAGCTGCGCGTTGTCGTCTCCACCGATGATGCCGAGCTGGCCGATATCGCCCGCGAGTACGGTGCCGAGGTGCCGTTCATTCGCCCGGCCCACCTGGCGGAGGACACCACCGCAACCGAGCCGGTCGTCGAGCACGCCATCGAGTTCTACACCGAGAACGGCTGGGCACCCGAAGCCGTCATGCTGCTGCAGGCAACCAGCCCCGTGCGTCTGCCCGGAACCCTGGCACGCGCGGTCCGCCAGTTCGTCGAGAACGACAAGGACTCCATGGTCGGCGTGATCCCGATCGGTCCGTTCATTTGGACCTGGCACGCTGACGGTGAGCCCACCGCGGCCTTCGAGATTATGCACCGTCCGCGCCGTCAGGAGCTGACTAAGGAAACCTTCCGCTACCGCGAGAACGGCTCCATGTACATCACGAAGACTCCTGTGTACACTGAGCACCACAACCGCCTGGCCGGCTACTCTGGCGGTACCATTGACTTGTTCATGCTCAACGAGGTTGAGGGCGTCGACATCGACGCGCCGATTGACTTCTCCGTGGCGGAACATCAGCTCACTCAGATTCTGAACGAGAGCAAGTAACCCTCGTCCTGGCGACATTCTCGTCGCCGTCCCGGATTGACCGGCACTCAGTCATTCAATAGAACACTCAAACGAAAAGGTTCAAACCTATGATTATTGAACGTAATATCGCCCCGTATGTGGTCTTCGCTGAAGACCCGATTCTCAACGCTCTGCAGAAGATTTCTGCTAACGGCCAGCGCATCATCTTCTTGGTGAACGAGTCTGGTATCCTGCGCGGTTCGCTCTCTGACGGCGACTTCCGCCGCTGGCTGATTGCCAACCCGACCGCGTCCCTGGAGACCAGCGCCCTGGATGCCGCTAACACCAACCCGCAGACCGCTCCGGCAGATGCCGACCCCGAGACCCTGCGCGCATACTTTGCCAAGGGCATCAACCACGTTCCGCTGACCGACGAGCGCGGCCACCTCGTGGCGCTCGCCATGGACGAGCAGGACGTCCTGCGCATCGGTAAGCACACCATCAGCGAGGACTCCCCGGCCTTCATCATCGCCGAGATCGGCAACAACCACCAGGGTAGCGTTGATTTCGCTAAGGAACTGGTGGACCTGGCCGTTGAGTCCGGTGCCGACGCCGTGAAGTTCCAGCTGCGTGACATGGACGCCCTCTACCGTCAGCGCGGTGCCGCCACCGCGGGCGAGGACCTGGGCGTGCAGTACACCCTGGACCTGCTCTCCCGCTTCTCCCTGAGCGTGGACCAGATGTACGAGGTCTTCGACCACGTCAAGCAGCACAACATGGATATCATGTGCACCCCCTGGGATGCCCCCTCGGTGCAGGCACTGGTCGACTACGGTATTCAGGGCATGAAGATTGCTTCTGCCGACCTGACCAACCACGAGCTGCTGCGCGACGTCGCATCCCGCGGTCTGCCCATGCTGGTTTCTACCGGTATGAGCCGCGAGGAAGAGATTCGCGAGTCCGTGGCCCTGCTGCGTAACGCCGGCGCATCCTACGCCCTGCTGCAGTGCCAGTCGGCCTACCCCGCACCCTTCAAGGACGTGAACCTGGCCTACATGGACCGCCTGGCCGAGATTGGCCAGTGCCTGGTCGGTTACTCGGGCCACGAGCGTGGCTACCACGTGCCGATTGCCGCCGTTGCTCGCGGTGCAAAGATCATCGAGAAGCACTTCACCACCGACAAGACCCTCGAGGGTAACGACCACACCGTCTCTCTGCTGCCCGAGGAATTCAAGGCCATGGTCCAGCAGATTCGCGAGGTTGAGGCAGCTATCGGTTCTGCCGCTCCCCGCGAGGTGTCCACCGGTGAGCTGATGAACCGCGTGAACCTGGCCAAGTCCCTGGTCGCTACCCGCCACATCGCTAAGGGCGAGGTCGTGACCGAGGCTGACGTGGCCGTGAAGTCCCCCGGCCGCGGCCTGCAGCCGAACCACCTGCCGCAGCTGGTCGGCCGTACCATGCAGCGCGACGTTGAAGAAGGCTCGTTCTTCTTCGAGGGCGACCTGAAGGATGACCTGGTCACCCGCCGCGACTTCAAGTTCGATCGCCCCTGGGGTCTGCCCGTCCGCTACCACGACTACAAGCCGCTGATTGAAGAGGCTAAGCCGGACTTCCTGGAGTTCCACTTCTCCTACAAGGACCTGGACATCAACATCGACGATGTCTTCGACTCCAAGCTGGACATGGGCTTCACCACCCACCTGCCCGACCTCTTCGCCGGCGACTTCCTCGTGGACCTCGCCTCGAAGGACCCCGAGGTGTGGGAACGCTCCATCGCCGAGGTGCAGCGCACCATCGACATCACCCGTGATCTGACCCGCTACTTCACCGTGGACGAGGACCCGATCATGGTTGTGACCATGGGTGGCTTCACCAAGGACAAGCACATCCCCGTCTCCGAGCGTGCCGAAAAGTACGAGCGTATCGGCGAGGCCCTGAAGCACCTGGACGCATCCGGCGTGCGCCTGGCCGCTCAGACCCTGCCCCCGTACCCCTGGCTGATGGGTGGTCAGCAGTACCACAACCTGTTCCTGGATCCGAAGGACACCGCGGAGTTCTCGCGTGCTTACGACACCGCGCTCTGCCTGGACATCTCCCACACCATGCTGGCTTCTAACTTCCTGAACATTCCGCTGTCGGAGGCTGTCGAGCAGCTGGCACCGCTGTCGATTCACCTGCACCTGGTGGACGGCGTCGGCGTTGACGGTGAGGGCGTTCAGGTTGGCGAAGGTGACGTGGACTGGGCCGCGCTGGGCAAACAGCTGCGTGAGCTGGCCCCGAAGGCATCCTTCATTCCCGAAATCTGGCAGGGCCACATCAACAACGGTGAAGGCTTCTTCACCGCCCTGGACCGCCTCGAGAAGTGGCTGTAGAAAGTAGACACTCACTCATGAATTCAAACGGAGTTCCCACGGCCCTGTGGGTCGTTCCGGTTCCCGATTTTGGTGGAGTAGCTCGGCACGTTGTCGATATGGCACGTGCCGGGCTCCCCGGCTTTAACCTGGTGGTTCTCGCACCCGAGGGTAAGCTGACCGAGCGTCTTGAGGAACTGGGCGTCACCGTCGTGAAGGCCGAGTTCGGCCCCAATTACGGTTTTAAGACTTCCTATGCTTCTTTGAAGAAGGCTATTGAGCAGCTTCGCCCGGAGATTGTGCACAGCCACCTTGCGTATGCGGATGTTGTGGCTGCTGCCGTGGTGAATGCCCTGCGCATCCGTAGCGTTATCAAGCGCGGCACCTGCGTGCCGAAGCTTCTGACCACTGAGCACGGCATCGCGGGCAACGATTCGGTGTACCACGGTAGCTCCTGGCGTTCGAAGCTCATGGAGACCGTGCACCGCGTGCGCCTGTGGGGCACCAACCGCGCGATTGCCGTGTCCCGCTCGACCGCCGACCAGATGCGCTCCAAGTGGGGTGCTCGCGGCGTGGAGCTGGTGTACAACGGCGTG
Organism: Rothia mucilaginosa; assembly: GCF_019334805.1. Lineage (NCBI taxonomy): Bacteria > Bacillati > Actinomycetota > Actinomycetes > Micrococcales > Micrococcaceae > Rothia > Rothia mucilaginosa. Next base: position 719,957 of record NZ_CP079822.1, on the reverse strand, counting down.
GACATCCCCGAAGTGCACGCGGCTGTTGAGCAGCAGCGTGTACCCGCTGAGGGTGGTCCGCGTATTCTTTCGCTGTCTCGTCTGTCTCCCGAGAAGGGCATTGACGTGTTGCTGGACGCCTTCGCGCGCCTGCGCGAGGAGTACCCGCAGGCTCACCTCGAGATTGCGGGCTCTGGCAATCTGGGGGAGGAGCTGAAAGCCCACGCTAAGCGTCTGAACCTGGGCGATTCGGTGACCTTTAGCGGCTTCGTTAACCCCATTGAGGCGATGGGCCGTAGCGATATGATCGTTCAGCTTTCGGTGTGGGAGAACTGCTCCTACACCCTGTTGGATGCAAAGGCAGCCGGGCTGAAGACCGTGGCAACCGCCGTGGGCGGTAACCCGGAGATTCTGAACGCCGACGAACTGGTGGATCGTCAGAGCCCCAAGCTTACCGAAGAGGTTCTGCAGGCGATGCGCCGGCAGCTACAGAAGGGCGATAAGGAGCCTTTCACCTGGATTTCGAACGAGCAGATGGCTGCTCAAACGGTTGATATTTACGCACGTGTACTTCGAGGAGGCCGACGATGAGCCAGACTTCGCAGGTTTACGCGCACTTGAATGAGCCCGCTGAGAAACCCGAGGTTTCGCGCTTCTCTGAAACCGTGTCCCGCGGTAGCGAATACGTGCGTCGCCAGAGCGGTCAGATTCGCATGCCTGAATTCATCATGGCGTTTCTTCTGCTGTTTGGTGACGCTGTGCCGGGTGTTGGTCTGCCCTTTAACCAGATAGTTATTATCGTTTTGGCGGCATACGGTTTGACCCGTAAGCCGACTTTTGACGTGAGTCATTTTTCGGGCCTACGCGCCATCATGTTTATTGCAATGGGTTACCTCGCGCTCGTTTCAATTAATGGTGTTCACTCCGAGGACGCATCGGATTGGACGCGTCGTTTGCTTCGTCTTGTAGCGGCAACGGTATTGATCTGGACTATCGCCGCTGGGCGTCTGCATATCCGTTCTATTGTTCTTGGATACTCGACGGCGATTCTTTTCAACGCTGTAGGGTATTTTGCGGGTTTTGCCCCGTCAACTGGTTATGTTGGTTATCTGACCGGTTGGTTGGGTGACAAGAACTTCTCGGGTCTGGTGTATTGCCTCTTCGGTTTGCTCATCTTGAGCTTTGCCCGTAACAAAATTGAAGTTATCGGCGCTATTGTTGTTTTCTCCGGTCTGCTATGGGCTACAGGTTCTCGTACCTCGATTGCGGCGTATGCAGCGGGTCTGATTTGGATTGTTATCGCGCACCGTCTGAAGACTTTTGGGCGTATCGCCTTGGGCGTGGCCCTGTACTGGCTCATTGATATTTTGACCAGTGACTACGCACACTCCGGTGCCTTCGCAGATCGCGCCGGTACCGATGCGCTTCGTTCACTGATTGACCAGGCATCTGAGATTAAGGTTCAGGCGTCTGGCTTCTTCGGCCAGGGTTTGGGCGAGGCATACGTTTATCTGGCACATACTGGTTCGAAGACCTGGTTTTTCCATAACTCGTACTGGTCTGCTCTGGTTGAGGGCGGTTGGCCATGGATGATTCTGGTTGTCGCTATCACTTTGCTCATTATCGTGAACGTGTTTAGCGGCAAGAAGACTCTGCCGGCTAAGTTCTACGTTGTGCAGGGTGCCGGTATCGCCATCATGATTTGTGCTTCTCGTCTGGGTGAGGTGTTCTACACTTGGCCGTGGGCTATTGCCTGTGGTTTGGCTCTGCGCGTGTTGTTGATTGAACGCGAACAGCGTTTAGGCACCGGCCACGATGAGGCAAGTATCGAAGGCTTTGATGAGCGAATTGAGGTTCGTGATGCTGAAGAAGCCGATAACCACGTGCTAGCGACCCAGAACATCCATAAGGCGTAGAGGATATCCATATTGTGTCGTCTGCCTCGGCAGGTAGTTTCTCTAAGTCTCCAGCATAGCGTGCTACATATTTGGTGAAACGCTTATTGGAGCGCCTTGTTTTGGCGTATCTGGGGAGTACTAATGATTCCCTAGAAGAACTATTCCCCTCCTCATTTGCTCTAGGAGTAGAACGTTGAAGAAAGAACTGTACATCGCTACTAATAACGGTGATATTGGCGGCGGCGAGGTCATGCTCCTGAACGTGGCCCGCGCGGCCCGGAGCCTTGGCTATAAGGTCACCATCGTCGGTCCCTCCGAGCCCAATCAGCTCGTAGAAGCCGCTGCGGATGAGGGCTTCGCCCGCGTCGTGCTTCCGGCGAAAAACCGAGCCCAGTACATGCTGGCCCTGCGCGCTTGGCACGCCCACAATAAGGACGTTCTGCTCTGGTGTAATGGGCTGGTCCCTGCGACCGCTACTGGTGGTCGTAAGAACCGCATCGTGCATCTGCACCAGTTTGCTACCGGTATCAACGCTAAGCTGGTACCTTTCGCCCGGCGTAACGCTTTGGTTACGCTGGTCCCCAGCCGCTATGTGGCGCGTGCCTGCCCTGGCAGTGAGGTTTTTGCAAACTGGGTCAGCGGCGTTTCTACCGAGCTTGATCACCGTGTGGGGGAGCGCCGAATCCGCGTCGGGTTCCTGGGGCGTCTAACCCCTGCTAAGGGTATTCCTACTTTGTGTGAGGCGTTGAGCATCCTTAATAAGGACGAAATCATCTACGACTTCATTATTGGCGGTGAGCCTGTCTTCGCTTCTGAGGAGGGCCGTGCTGAAGTCGAAACTGCTCTGGCTCGTGTTGCACCGTTCAGCACCCGTCTGGGCTGGACCACTCCTGACCGCCTGTTCTCTAACATTGACATGCTGGTTGTCCCCTCGGCGGGTGCTGAAGAGTCCTTCGGTCTTGTGGTCGCTGAAGCAATGAGTGCGCGCATCCCTGTCGTTATCAGCGACGCTGCACCCTTGATGGAGGTCGTGGGCGGCAATGGCTCCTACCCCTACATTGTTCCTGTGAATCAGCCTCAGGCACTTGCTCAGGCGATTGAGAAGCTGGGCCAGGAAATCCGTGAAGAGAGTGAAGAGTTGGCAGAACGTACCTCCGAGCTGTTCTGGCGCTGGCAGGAGAACTACTCGCCTGAGGCTGGCCAGGTCCGTGTCGGTGAGATTCTGGAACGTTTTATCCGCTAAGGTGCTTCTAAACCTATAGATCATTCCCAGCGGATATCCTCTCGCTCAAACCCCGAAGGAAAATTATGACGACTACCCATCGCTACAAGGCTGCGGTTATCATCCCCTCTCGCGGTGGTGCAGATATTCTGCACTACCCGCTGGATGCGCTTGCCGCCCAGACGGAGAAGGACTTCCAGGTTATCGTGGTCCTCGACGGCGACATTGATAACAGCGAAGCTGTGCTTGACCGCTACATTGCAGAAGGCAAGCTGAACCTGACCAAGATTGTTTTTGAGGAGAACCGCGGTCGCGTGGCAGCGCTGAACGCTGGCCACCGTGCCGCTGATGCGGATATCCTCATCCGTTGCGATGACGATCTTGAGCCTGCTACCGACTATGTCGAGGCGCAGATTCGCCTGCACCGTGATTATGACGGCGTGATTGGTACCCTGAAGAACGTGTACCCGGACACTCCCTATTCTCGTGTGTACGGTAACTTCCGCGATGCTCGATTCAAAGAAGGTGCCCTCAGCGTAGCTGAAGAAGGCCGTTGGCTGTACTGGAATGGTAACTCTTCTATCTCTGCGGAGTATTTTGACCGTACTGGCGGATACGATCCTGCGTACCGTCTCTACGGGTGGGAAGACGTAGATATGGGCAAAATGGTCCATGACGCTGGTGGCCGCATCATCATCTCTGATGAGGTTGAGGTCAAGCACTACGCTGAGGCTACCACCACTGCAGTGCGTGCCCTGCGTGCCCTGCACTCGGGCTCTGCCCGCACCATCTTCGTGCGTAAGCATGGTGAGGATGCACACCCCGCCCCGAACCCGACGGGCGCGTGGGGTTTGCTGGTCAAGACCCTCGCTCGTTTCACCACCGAGAAGACCATTAAGGCTCTCGGCGATGCGAGCGATAAGATTCTGCTGAAGCTGCCCACTAAGGTTGCTGAGAAGCTTGTGGCGCTACAGGTTGAGGCTGCATCCTACGCCGGTATTCGCTACCCTGAGCGCGCTCAGAAAGTTTTCTAGGAGGAAAAAGACATGTCACTCACTCAGCTCTTGACCTCCGCTCCGTTCACCGGGCCGAAGAATCCTGACGCGGTGCTTGCTGATATCCCGAAGAGCCTCAAGAAGCTTGGCCGCCTGGCGCGCCGTTACGTGCCGCTGATCAAGCCTGAGGCGACTGAAGAGATTGCAATTGCCCACGACTATCTGACTCAGCGCGGCGGCGCGGAGCGTGTCGTTCTGGCGATGCACCGTGCGTTCCCTGATGCACCGATTTACACGACTTTGTACGACCCAGAGGGTACCTTCCCTGAGTTCAAGGACGCGAAGATCATTACCAGCCCGCTGAATAAGATTGGTTACCTGCGTCGTAACCATCGTATGGCGTTGCCGATTTTGCCGATTGCTTCTTCTTTCCTGAAGGTGCCGGCTGAACGCGCTGTGGTGTCGACGACCGGTTGGGCGCACGGCTTTAACTTCGCTGGCCGTAAGTTCATTTACTGCCATTCGCCGGCGCGTTGGCTGTACTTGAGCGATCAGTACCTGGGTGAGAAGAGCACCGGCCCCGTGCCGCTGCTGCTGAAGACTCTGCGTCCTGCACTGATGCTGTGGGATCACTGGGCGGCTCACCGTTCGGCGGTGTACGTAGCGAATGCGAGCGTGATTAAGAAGCGCATCGAGAACGTGTACGGCAAGAAGGACGTTCCGATTTTCTTCCCGCCGCACTCGGTAGATACCACCGCACCGGTTGAGCCTATTCCGGGTCTGGAAGAGTTCACCGAATCGGATGATTACTTCCTGATTGTTTCTCGCCTGCTGCCCTACAAGAATGTTGATAAGGCTATTGAGGCGTGTAATGAGCTGGGTAAGAAGCTGCTGGTGATTGGTCGCGGCCCGGAGAAGGAACGCCTGGAGGCCCTTGCGGGCCCGACTATTCGTATCGCTTCGGGTGTCTCTGACGCGCAGCTTCGTTACGCGTACCGTCACTGCTTGGCACTGCTGGCTATCTCCTATGAGGACTTCGGTATTACTCCGCTGGAGGCGGGCGCTAGCGGCAAGGCCGTGATCGCCTACCGTGCGGGTGGCTTCCTGGATACCATTCAGGAAGGCAAAACCGGCATGTTCATCAATCAGCCGACCGTGGAGCAGCTGGTGGAGGCTCTCAAGGCTTTCAACCCGGATGACTGGGATGCTGATTATATCCGTGAGCACGTTGACGGTTTCTCGGAGGCTCGTTTCATCAGCCGTCTGAAGATGTACGTGCAGGCTCTGCCCGAAGACTAAAAGAGCTAAGACGGCTCATAGAAGAAGGCGGGGCGGTAGAACTATAGTTTCTACCGCCCCGCCTTCTTTGTGTCTTCTGAGAGCCTTAGCGGGCTTCTAGGAGCCCCTTGGAGAGCAGCTCGGGAATAAAACCCTCAATCTGCGGCCCCATGGTCTCTATGGGCTGTTCATACATTTCGCAGAGTACGTCGATAGCGTCCTGTAGAGACATTGGGTCTTCAAAAATACTCCAAATAATGGAGGCTGAATCCTGAAGAACAGACAGCTCACCGTTGGCAAGATTCGCGAGATAAGTTGCCGTGGGGGAGTACTTAGCAAACTCTTCAGAATGAACGTACGCGATGTTCTCGGGGATACCGTAGACGGTCTGACGGGAATCTACCGGATTGCTCATTTTGTCACCTTGATTCCGAAGCGTTCAAAGAACTTGGCACGCACCTCGGCACGCGTGGGGGTACGGCCAAGCTGCATGGCCAGGTGGTCCTTATTGACGAAGAAGATATTCTTCAGGGTGCGTAGCTTATCGCGCAGGGTGGTTGCCGACCGAAGCCGACCAATCCACTGAACGTAGTGGGGGACATCCTGCGAAACGGAAAGCCACAGCAGATAGTCGCGATCGCCTCGGTACTGCTCAAGCCCGCCCATGGCCGCGCTGTAGGCCAGGTTTGAATCGAGCTCGTTGGCACGTTCCTTAAGCCGCTGCCAGTCTGCGTAGGACATGCGGTTCACCAGATAGTTGATATCCGCGCTGTAACGGGACGCAGCGCGGGCACGGTGTAGCACCACAATAAGGCGCGCATCCAGGTCTGAGGGGACCGTACAGGGCCGGTGAGCGATGAATCGGGTACGGTGGGCTGCCCACACACGGTCAAAGGTCTTCTCGTAGTCACCGTGGCGGCCGAGGCCGGGGAAGAATCGATGAATATCGGTCAGGCCCCATGAAGCGTGGTAGAGCGTCATCGCGTGCTCGAACACGGAGCCCGTCTCAAAGTGGGCCTGGATACGCCAGCCATCCGCCAGGAGAATCTGCACAAAGCGGTCCACCTGCGATGGACGGACCAACAGGTCAGCGTCGGAGCTGTACCTACCCTTGCGGTAAATTTCCTGCGAGAACGCATAGCCCTTGATATGCAGAACGTCGATGGAATGCTTATCGGCTATGTGCTGGAAGTAGGCGTGCGCAAGCCGAATCCGTGCCGCGAGCGGAGTGGTGAGCGGCTCCGGGGTATTGGTGGAGTGAGTGGTCACAATAACCTTTCGGTGCACCGGTCTATACCAAATAAGTATACGGCGGGAGGGACAGAAACACTGCCCTTCCCGCCGTATGTTGCTCCCCGTGGGGAGAGGCTCGAAAGGTTATGCCTTGGGGGCCGAGGACTTCGACTTCGAGGACTTCTTATCGCCGTCCTTACCGTAGCCGTAGTAGGTTGCGTAGCCCACGTAGGTGCTTGCGTAACCGAAGCCGTAGTAGGAGTTACCCAGGCCCTTACGGGGTGCACGGTTCAGAACAAGACCGAAGAGGTTTGCGTTGACCTTCTTCAGGATGCTGGAAGCCTCGGTCATCTGCTCGCGGTGGCTACGGCCAATCGAACCGACCAGAATCACGCCGTCCACAGAGTTGGAAAGCAGTGATGCATCGGTCACGGGCAGCAGCGGCGGAACGTCGACCACCACGATGAACTCTTCGGAGAGTTCCTTGATGAGCTGGCGCATCTTATCCGAGCCCAGAAGTTCAGAGGGGTTCGGGGGGATGCGGCCCGCGGGAAGCACGAAAAGGTTCGAATCGCCCAGCTGGTGCACGGCGTTTGCAATCTCCACCTGACCGGCCAGAACCTGGGTCAGACCGACCTTGGCGTCGAGCTTCAGCTTCTTAGCCACAGTCGGGCGGCGGAGGTCGGCGTCAATGAGGATGACGGGCGAACCAGCGTCGGCCAGGGAGCGAGCCAGCGAGAGCGACACGGTCGACTTACCTTCACCGGGCACAGCGGAGGTGACGATGAAGGAGCGCGGGGGAGTATCAACATTCACGAAGCGCAGGTTGGTACGCAGCTGACGAATCGATTCCTGAGCGATGTGGTCGTCGGTGTCACCGTTCACGATGTTCTCTTCGTTCAGGTCCTCACTGACGGGCAGCACACCCAGGATGCTTGCGCCGGTTGCCTTGGTGGCGTCGTCACGGGTGCGGATGCGCTGATCCAGTGCGCGGCGCAGGAAGATGGCGGCGTACACCACGACCAGGCCGACAACGGCACCAACCAGAGTGTTCTGCTGGTAGTTCGGGGAAACCAACGGCGGGTTGACGCTTGCGTTATTCAACGGAATCACGCGGACGGTATTGCTGTTTGCAGGGGGGGTTGCCGCAGCGTTGCTATCGCCGTTAACCAGGGCCTGAGCGTTACCGGGGTTCTGCTCAATTTCCTTGATGTAGTCAGCGGTAGCCTGCAGAGCGCTGTTGGCGAGCAGCTGTGCGTTCTTCGGGGAAGAAGCCTGGGCACTCACGGTAATCAGCGCAGCATTGTCACCTGCAGTTGCGGTGAGGCTTGCACGAATCTGACCGGTAGTCAGGGAGAGCTCAGGGTTGTTCTGCTTAATCTTCTGTGCCACAGCCTCAGAGGAGACGATCGCTGCGTAGGAACGTGCGCGTTCCTTAGCCGCGGAGGAGCCAGAGAGAACATCCACCGTACCGGACTCGCCCACGGTCACGTAGCCCGAGGACGAGGCGGCGTACACCTTCGGCTGCAGGGATGCATAGCCGAAGCCCGCCGCGGCACCAACGATGATGCCAATAATCAGCAACCAGAGGTTAGCCCTCGTGGTGCGGAAGAATTCCAAAATGGTCATAGTAGTGAGAATACTCCAGAAAGTTTGAGTTAGTGTGTGCCCGTGACGTGGAGTGCTGCCGCGGGCGGTGAAGGGATACGGTATATCCCCTGGGTTGCGGTGTGAGGCTTAGCGGAGCAGGCCGAGCAGATAGCTACCGTAACCACTCTTGGTAAGCGGGGTAGCAATCTCGCGGAGCTGCTCGTCGGAAAGCCAACCGTGACGCCACGCAATTTCCTCCGGGCAACCAACTGACAGGCCCTGACGGCTCTGAACAGTGCGGATGAAGTTAGTGGCATCAGCGAGTGAATCAAAGGTTCCGGTATCGAGCCACGCGGTACCGCGAGGCAGAACCTCAACCTTCAGTTTACCCTGTTCCAGGTAGACGCGGTTGAGGTCAGTGATTTCCAACTCACCGCGCGGAGAAGGCTTAATCTGACGTGCATACTCTACAACCTTGGAGTCGTAGAAGTACAGACCCGGAATAGCGTAGTCGCTCTTGGGGTTCTCGGGCTTCTCTTCGATGGACAGTGCGTTGAAGTTCTCGTCGAACTCCACCACGCCGTAGGCGCGAGGATCAGCAACCCGGTAAGCGAAGACGGTTGCGCCGTCCTTCTGCTCGTAGGTGGCAAGCTGAGTACCCAGGCCGGGACCGTAGAAGATATTGTCACCGAGCACGAGCGCTACAGGGTCATTGCCAATAAAGTCGGCACCCAGAATAAATGCCTGTGCCAGGCCGTCCGGGGAAGGCTGCACCTTGTATTCGAGATTAATACCGAAACGGGAACCGTCACCGAGCAGTCGCTGGAACTGCTCCTGGTCGGCAGGAGTGGTAATAATCAAAATATCGCGGATACCCGCCAGCATGAGAGTGGACAGCGGGTAGTAAATCATCGGCTTGTCATAGACCGGAGTGAGCTGCTTGCTAATGCCCTGAGTGATAGGGTGCAAACGGCTTCCGGTACCGCCGGCAAGAATAATTCCCTTCATAACTTCTTATTGTGTCATGTTTATCTCTTTGTTGAGGCATAAAAATCACTGTTTAGCCAGGTAAAATCTACCGTATGGCTCACATTCTTGTTACCGGCGGCGCCGGTTTTATTGGTTCGAACTTTGTTCACCACCTCATCGATAACACTGATCACACTATTACTGTGCTGGATAAGATGACCTATGCCGCAAATGCTGCGTCTTTGGAGGGTCTTCCCGAATCCCGCTTCAAGCTCGTCGTAGGCGACATTGCCGACCGCGAGCTGGCTGACGAGCTGGTCGGCAAGGCAGACGCTGTCGTTCACTACGCAGCGGAATCGCACAACGACAACTCCCTGTCCAACCCCGAACCGTTCATTCACACTAACCTCATCGGTACTTTCAGCCTTCTGGAAGCAGTCCGTAAGCACGGCACTCGCTACCACCACATCTCCACCGACGAGGTCTTCGGTGACCTCGAGCTGGACGATCCGGCAAAGTTTACCGAAACCACCCCCTACAACCCCTCTTCCCCTTACTCCTCCACTAAGGCAGGCTCCGATCTGCTCGTGCGCGCATGGGTCCGCTCTTTCGGTATTGAAGCAACCATCTCTAACTGCTCCAACAACTACGGCCCCTACCAGCACATCGAGAAGTTCATCCCCCGCCAGATCACTAACATCCTCTCGGGCCTGACCCCGAAGCTGTATGGCGAGGGCCTGAACGTTCGTGACTGGATTCACGCATCCGACCACTCTTCTGCTGTGCTGCGCATCCTGGAGCAGGGCAAGATTGGCGAAACTTACCTCATCGGTGCAGACGGCGAAGAGAACAACATCACCGTTCTGCGCACCATCCTGCGCCTGATGGGCAAGGATGAGAACGACTTCGAGCACGTGGTTGACCGTCCCGGTCACGACCTGCGCTACGCAATCGACGGTAGCCGCCTGCGTGCAGAGCTCGGCTGGGAGCCGAAGTTCACCGACTTCGAGTCCGGTCTTGCCGACACCATTAAGTGGTACACCGACAACCGCGGCTGGTGGGAGCCCCTGAAGGCTGAGGTTGAGGCTAAGTACGCAAAGGCTGGCCAGTAATGACCAAGGAATTGAAGGTTACTGAAACCGAGATTCCGGGTCTGCTCATTATTGACCTGCCGGTTCACGGCGATAACCGCGGCTGGTTCAAGGAAAACTGGCAGCGCGAGAAGATGCTCGCCGCCGGTCTGCCCGACTTCAACCCCGTCCAGAACAACATCTCGTTCAACGCTTCGGTAGGTACCACTCGCGGTATCCACGCCGAGCCGTGGGATAAGTACGTTTCTGTTGCGACCGGCCGTATCTTTGGTGCGTGGGTTGACCTGCGTGCGGGCGAGTCCTTCGGCAAGGTCGTCACTGTGGAGCTGGGCCCGGACACCGCAATCTTCGTGCCCCGCGGCGTGGGTAACTCCTTCCAGACCCTGGAAGAGAACACCGCCTACACCTACCTGGTGAACGACCACTGGTCGGCGGACGCAGTATCCGGCTACAGCTTCCTGAACCTTGCCGATGAGACCGTCGCAATCGACTGGCCCATCGACCTGGCGAAGGCAGAGCTCTCCGAGAAGGACCGTAACCACCCGCGTCTGAACGAGATCAAGCCCCTGGAAGCCGACCCGATCCTGATCATTGGCGCGGGCGGTCAGCTCGGCACCGAGCTGGTTCGCCAGCTCACCGAGCAGAACGTACCCTTCCTGGCTGTGGATCGCGACCGCCTCGACCTGGGCAAGCCCGAGCAGTGGCGCGACGCATTCCGTTGGCGTTCCTTCCGCGCGGTCATCAACGCTGCAGCGTACACCGCAGTGGATCAGGCTGAAACCCCCGAGGGTCGCTGCGACGCCTGGGCAGCTAATGCCCTAGGCGTGAGCGCTCTTGCCTCCATCTGTGAAGAAGCTAACCTGCCGCTGGTTCACGTATCCACCGACTACGTCTTTGACGGCTCCTTGCCCCTGGGCGAGGAATACCCGGAGGATTACCCCCTGGCACCGCTGAGCGTCTACGGCGCGTCCAAGGCTGCCGGTGAGGTTGCCGCTGCCGCATGGCGTAAGCACTACACCCTGCGCACCAGCTGGGTTGTTGGCGCCGGCAAGAACTTCGTTGGCACCATGGCATCCCTGGCTGAGCGCGGTATCGACCCGTCCGTGGTCGCCGACCAGTGGGGCCGCCCGACCTTCACCCAGGACCTGGCAGCTGCTGCTCTGCACCTGCTCTTCTCCGGCGCTGAATACGGCACCTACAACGTGTCGAACACCGGTGAAGTCATCAACTGGGCACAGTTCGCTCGTGCGGTGTACGAGGGCACCGGCCACGACCCGGCACGAGTCAGCGACACCACCACCGAGGAATACTTCGCCAACGCTGAGCTCTTCGCTCACCGTCCGACGAACTCGGCAATGGACCTGTCCAAGCTGATTGCTGCAGGCTTCACCCCGCGCGATCACCGCGAGGCGCTTGCCGCCTACTTGGCAGAAATGGGCTCCTAATCCTCTAAGGAATTGGCTCTATATCTGCTGACAACAGCATAAAAGGCGTGAAAAGCGCCATATCACAGGTTCCCGGCCCTTGAAGAAGAGCCGGGAACCTGTACAATATTGTCTTGGCCAAGGCGGTGGAATACACGAAACGTGTAGGTCCGTAACTGACGGTGGCTGGTTGGAAAGAGATTTCTGGCGCCAGTCCCTATTCCACTTGGCGCATAACTTCTAACCAAGAAAGGGTGGACAACTCATGTCAGATACCATCAAAATTTCAGCTACCGTACGTAGCGACTTCGGCAAGGGCTACGCGCGCCGCATCCGCATGGCAGGCGACATCCCCGCCGTCATCTACGGCCACGGCGAAGAGCCCAAGCACGTAGTACTCCCCGGCCACGCAACCACCCTGGCTGCCCGCGTCCCCAATGCTATCCTCGACCTCGACATCGAAGGTGAATCACACCTCGCAATGATCAAGGACATCCAGCGTCACGCAATCCGCCCTGAACTGCAGCACATCGACCTGCTGACCGTTAAGCGCGGCGAGCGCGTTGAGATTGAGGTTCCTGTACACGTTGAAGGCGAGCCTGCTGTTGGCGCCGTTGCTAACCAGGAAGAAACCGTTCTTCTGGTTGAAGCTGACGCACTGAAGGCACCCGAAGCTTTGACCGTGAGCATCGAAGGCCGCGAAGCTGGCGCTCACGTTCTGGCATCAGACGTTGAACTGCCCTCAGGCGTAACCCTGGTTGCAGACGCTGAACTGCTGATCGTTAACGTTTCTGAGCCCGAGGAACTCGACGTTCCCGAGCCCGGTGAAGAAGGCGAAAACGCACCCGAGGGTGACATCGTTGAAGCTTCCGAGGAATCAGATCAGGCTGGCGAAGCTCACGACTCAGATAACTCAAAGCACTAGACCGCGCCCTGCGCCTAGCGCAACAATGATTTGTGGATGGCCCGCCGCTACCTCTCTTCTGAGGTGGTAGCGGGCCATACTCATAGAATGGTGTAGTCCATGAATTTTCTAAAAACCTTTTACAGCGCCGTGGAAAGGGCGAAGATATGTCTGATGCGTGGCTCATTGTTGGTCTGGGGAACCCGGGCCCGGAGTACGAGAAAACCCGCCATAACATCGGCCAGATGGTGGTTGATGAACTGGCGCGTGAAGTAGGCGGTGGCTTCAAGAAGCACGGACGCGCGCGCGCCCAGGTGCTGGAAGGACGTTTGGGTATAGGCGGACCCAAGGTAGTGCTGGCCAAGCCCCTGACCTATATGAACACCTCGGGCGGCCCGGTATCGGCTCTAGCCCAGTTCTACGATATTAACCCCGACCGTATCATCGCGGTGCACGATGAACTGGATATCCCCTTCGACACCATTAAGCTCAAGATTGGTGGGGGAGAGGGCGGCCATAACGGTCTGCGCGATATCACCAAAGCGCTGGGCACCAAGGACTACTACCGTGTTCGCACCGGCATCGGTCGTCCTCCCGGACGCATGGACACCGCAGACTTCGTGCTCAAGCCCTTCAGTAGCACTGAAGCGAAGGACCTGCCCTTCCTCATCTCAAACGCAGCGGATGCAACCATGATGCTCGTAAAGGAAGGCCTGCTGGCAACCCAGCAGCGCTACCACGGCGCAGGTTCCTAGCCGTATGACCCGTGCCGGGTAAACACTGAACTGGGTCAACACTGAACTGGGGTAATGCATGATGCGGGCCGATGTGTGAACTAGGCTCTACCTAACTATGCAAGAGCCCGGTGAGGGAATAAGCTAGAAAAGAATGACGTTATACGCTCCACGACGGGAAAATACCCGACCCGTGGAGCGTATAAGCGAGAGAAGAAGGTACCCGTGGCTGAATACTCCACCCCCGCCAACACCCCGCTGAGCGACGAGATCGTACGCCAGCTTCGCCAGGACTTCCCGATCCTCAACACTGAGGTCAACGGGCATCCCTTGGTCTACCTGGATTCGGGGGCGACCAGTCAGAAACCGCTTCAGGTGCTCGACGCTGAACGTAACTTCTACCTGCACGCTAACTCTGCTGTACACCGTGGCGCACACACCCTCGCGGTTGAGGCAACCGACCTGTTCGAGGACGCGCGCATCACCGTTGCGAACTTCGTTGGCGCCACTGATGAAGAGCTCGTGTGGACCTCCAACGCAACCGAGGCGCTGAACCTGATTGCCTACTCCATTGGTAACGCCTCGCAGGGTATCGGCGGTCCCGCCGCCGAGCGTTTTGCGCTGGGTCCCGGCGATGAAATCGTCACCACCGAGATTGAGCACCACGCGAACCTCATCCCCTGGCAGATCCTTGCTCAGCGTACCGGCGCGATCCTGCGCCACATCCCCTCCACCGAGGACGGTCAGCTCGACTACGCTGCTGCCGAGGGCATCATCAACGAGAAGACCCGCATCGTGGCGTTTACCCACGTCTCGAACGTGACCGGCGCGATTACCGATGTGCCCCGCATGGTCGCCATGGCACGCAAGTACGGTGCGCTCGTTGTGCTGGACGCCTGCCAGTCCGTACCGCACATGCCCGTAGACTTCCACGCCCTGGACGTCGACTTTGCGGCGTTCTCCGGCCACAAGATGCTGGCACCCACCGGTATCGGTGCTCTCTACGGCCGTGCTGAACTGCTCGAAGCTCTGCCGCCCTTCCTGACCGGTGGCTCCATGATTACCCGCGTGGGTCTGCAGGATGCCGAGTACATGCCCGCCCCCATCAAGTTTGAGGCAGGTACCCAGCGCGTCTCGCAGGCAGTCGCCTTCGCCGCCGCCGTGCGTTACCTGCAGCACCTGGGCATGGAGAACGTTGAGGCATGGGAGCACGAACTGGGCGCTCGCCTGGTTGAGGGTGTTCAGAAGATTGAGGGCGTGCGCCTGCTCGGCCCCGCCGACCCCTCCAAGCGTGCCGGCCTGGTAGCCCTCGCCATTGAGGGTGTGCACCCGCACGACGTGGGCCAGCTGCTCGACACCCAGGGTATCGCTGTGCGCGTGGGCCACCACTGCGCCCAGCCGCTACACCGCTGCGCCGGTGTGACCGCCTCGACCCGTGCATCCACCTACATCTACAACACCACCGAAGATGTGGACGCTTTCCTGAAGGCACTTGCCGAGGTGCGCCCCTACTTCGGGTTCTAAACGTAGACGCGTTAGAAGCTAACGCCTCAATTTTTCAGACAGACCAACTGACGGAAGAAGAACACCGTGTCTCTTGAATCCCTGTACCAGGAAATCATTCTGGAGCATTCCAAGCAGCGTAGCGGCGAGCACCTCGTAGAGGTACCCGCCGGCCACGCAAGCGCCGATAACCACCAGTACAACCCCACCTGCGGTGACGAAATCAACCTGCGCGTGGTGCTCTCTGACGAGCTGAAGGATGGCGAGAAGACCATCGAGTCGATCTCTTGGGAAGGCGACGGTTGCTCCATTTCGATGGCTGCCGCTTCCGTGCTCTCTGAAATGGCTCCCGGCATGACCACCTCCGAGCTGCAGAGCCACGTGGATGCGTTCCGCGAGATGCTGCGTTCGCGCGGTAAGGTGACTCTGGACGAAGAGGAGTACGGCGATATGGCGGCTTTCTCCGGCGTTTCGAAGTTCATGGCGCGCGTGAAGTGCGCAATGCTCTCGTGGGTTGCTGTTGAAGAAGCCACTAAGGAAGCGGCAGCCAAGAACTAACTCTTCGCTGAGAATGTAGTGGAAACGGCGGGGGAGTAGCTAGTATTTGAACGCCAATCGAAAATACCGAATGGAACCATCGACAATATATTGCATTTATGTGTAATATTTTTTGATGAACTTTTAGCGGTAAGCACCGAACGAGACCCGAGCTGAGAATCTACCCCCTGCCCTTTCTTGATATAAGTTTTCTTTGATTTAAATCAATAGGATGAAAATATGAGGCGGATACTACACCGTATCCGCCTCATATTTATATCTTTTCCTTTTTCCTTCAAAAAGGTGACTGGTAAAATAAAAGGACGAAGGGCGCCCAACCAGCACCCTCGAGAAACTCTTTTCGGACCCGCACGTTCTAAGGCAACAGCGCGAAGAAATAGGGCAATATAAGAAAATATTTTCTCAATATTGCACATTCTTCGTTTCATCTCATGCTCTCACCCTAGACCGCGGATACGTTTCTCACCCTCCGGTACTTCAACCACACCGGAATAACCATCGCCGCTACCAACCACAAGGAAGCCCTATGATTATTGGCTACGCCGCAGGCGCCTACGACCTTTTCCACTACGGCCACCTCGAGATTCTCCGCAAGGCTAAGGAAAACTGCGACTACCTCATTGCCGGCGTCGTGCACGATGACGTTCTGGAAGTGACCAAGGGTCGTCGCCCCGTCATCCCCATCGAAGAGCGTGCCGCCATCGTCAGCCACATCGACTACGTGGACGAAGTGCACGTTGAAACCAACCCCGACAAGCTCGAAACCTGGAAGCAGAAGCCCTTCAACGTCTTCTTCAAGGGCGACGACTGGAAGGGCACCGAAAAGGGCAATGCCCTGGAAGCACGCTTCGCAGAGGTCGGCGTGGAAGTACACTACTTCCCCTACACCGAGCACACCTCCAGCACCAAGCTGCGCAAGGTCGTTGACCTACTCGAAGCAGAGCACGACCTGCGCGTAGAGATGCGCCGCTTTGCTGAGCTGCTTGGCGAACGCGAATACTCCGAGGCGACCGTCGCCTCCTAACGCTCCTACCCCTTCATAGGTGCGTTAGAGCTCATAAGACTCATAAAGACACAAAGAGGATCCCCGCCGTAAGTACTTACGGCGGGGATTCTCTGCATATTGGCGGTATATCAGCTACACCTCAAAGGTGAGCGTCTCATAAGCTTTAGCGCTGTGCCAGCCACTTCTCAGCGGAGGAGCCCAGAACCTTCAGCACGCGGCCAACCTGCGGCTCAGCAGCGGCTGCAATCTTCTTGCCCACCAGCGGGATGGAGCAGGAGACTTCACCGTTGACGTCCAGGCGGGTCTGCTCGCCCTCGGGGGTCAGCTTCTGAGTAGCCTGAGCGGACACGGGCACGCCGTTGACCTTGACCTCGGTAGAAACGGTGCGGGATCCGTCAGCAGCCGGTGCGCTTACGGTGTCCATCTGGGTCATAGCAACGCCGTTGCCGACGAACTTACGAGCGATGTCCGGCACGCGCTCAGCGGGTACGGTACGCTCGGTGGTTGCGGTGAACTCGGCGGAGGTGTCACCGGAAACGGAGAAGCTACCGAACTCCACGCCAACCTCGGAGCATACGAAGCGTGCGAAATCCTCGCTAGAGAACGCCTCGATAACCTGCTCAACGCTTGCGTTGATAACGGTCGATTCCTGAACTGCCATAATTGTTCCTTTCGTAGTGCGCGAAAACCCCGCGCATTATCCCTTCTAAGGATACGGTGCGCGGGGTTTCGCAACCAATGTAAAGACGCGAATCCACCTGAGAATATGCCGTGAACAAGGGAAAACATCCACAGCCTCTCACAGGGTGGTTGGAGGATTCGCATGCCGGTCTAAAAATGTGGGAAGCGCCCGGCCGGGCACCTCCCACACCGCATCACGAGGATGCTGAGCTTAGAAAGCAAGAAAACCTTAGGCGCTGGGAGCCATCGCGTCGATGCGAGCCATCTCAGCCTTACCCGCACGGTGCGCGCGAGCAGCCTGCTTCAGGCGGCCCCAGAAGGAATCCTTACGGTGGGTCTTGCCGGCGAGCAGGTCCTGCAGTTCCTCACCCAGCTGAGCTGCGGAAATCTCCGGGGTGGAGACGTAAGGCTCAGCGGTGCGGAACAGGGAGGGGTTCGCCAGGGCAAGATCGAGCTTAGCGAAGAGATCTTCGCGGCTCTCAACGACAACAGCGTGGCCGCGCTTCTCCATCAGAGCGGTGAAGGGGACCTGGTGGTTGTCAACGACCTCATTGAACTCTGCGCGGCGCGGAACAGCCAGGGGCAGAGCGCCGGTGCGGCGTGCATCCTGGATGGAGCCGGGGCCGCCCTGAACCAGTACTACGCGTGCGGTTGCGTAGTAGTCCAGCAGCTCGGAGGCGGGAAGAAGCTTAAGGTTGTCTGCGTGCTTAATGGGCGCAGTGTGGCCATGCTGCACGAGGCAGGTGACCTCGGGGTGAGCCTCAAGATAAGCCTCAACCCAACGCAAGAGACGATCAAAAGTGTGAACGTCGGTGCCGAGGGACACCACCAAATCGTACGTCTTAGTAGGAATACGAACGGGCGCGACGGCAGGGGTAAATACGGGCAGGTCGAACTTGGAAGTATCAACGCTGACGTGGGGGAAGTCCTGAATAGACATAGCCTATTCCTCTCTATGTATTTATCGGTAGTAACCCCGTATACCTGACGCAAAAATCCGGAGGGCATCATTGGTATACGCGGCGGCGTCGTGCCGGAGAAAATGGTGAGTAATCTCCGCATACGCTTCTCTGGCGAGTGGTTAGTTCGCTTGGATGGTGAGTCCACAGTGGAGCGCACGACTTATGCGTATCTGTATGTATTAATAAATACTATACCCTGAAAATAACGCCCTCAGCACACGCGAGGACGCTATTTTCAGGATAAATTCATCACTCTTAGAAAATGGGATGAATCACACGAGAATCAGGGAAATTCTCCTGCTGTTCCTCGCTCTGAACAATAATTCGATCAGCAAAGGTGTACAGCATCTTACCGGTCATCGTCGGCAGAGTCGGGCGGTCAAAACACTCAATATAAAGAGTCTTTACGCCAAAAAGTTTAGCCGCAACAAAGAAAGGAACAGCAACACCCGCACCCGCAGAAACAACCGCATCCGGACGTTCCTTCGGAAAAATACGAAATGCCAAGAACAGATTACGAATAGCGTTCTTAATATTTCGAGTGGTCGGGTAATAAGCCCAATAGGTCTTCTCATCAGCCAGAGAAGATTCCACATCGGGCTGTTTAAAGCTAACCCACACGCGGTCATAATTCTGCCACGCAGCAGAAGTAGCCGTCAGATGCTTCAAGTGCCCGCCACTGCTAGAAACCAGCAGAAGCTTCTTCTTCGGTGCCTGAGAGGAAATTGCCTCAGTCATAGTGTTCTCCTAAAGCCCCAATACAAGAGAAAAGTAAGAAGAGAAGATAAGGGTGAGCTGACGGGTTCGGCAACGCCTGCATCAACAGATTCGCCTCAGCAGGTGTCACCGCACCCTACGCTCAAGGACGAAGGACGAACCCGCACAGAAGCGAGGCATCCATCAACAGAACCCGATTACTCGCAATTACTCGCGGTCCAGGAACACAGCCAAAGCGTTCACGCCCTCAAGCTGATCCAGCTGAGCGAAGAGCTCACGAACCTGCTGCAGAGAAGTAGCCGCAGTCACCGGAACCAGAGCAACGCCGCCAGCCTGAACGAAACGCAGCTGAGTCGACAGGGGAGTAGCGGTGCTCAGGCTAATCACCAGAGGAGTCTCGCTCTTCTCAACCAGCGACTCGGGAGTGTGGCGGGTCAGCGCGTCACGGACCGAAGCGTAATCGGTGAAACGTGCGTACTCGGTGGGCAGAACACGCTGCAGCATCTGGTATAGGTGCTCAACACCGCGGTCAGTACCGGGCAGAATCACAATGCCGGAAGCGCCAGCGCTCTTCACGTCGCCGTCGGGAGCACCAATGGTGCGCAGCAGCATGAACGCGTCATTCGCCTCAGAAGTGGAACCCAGCTCGTGAACCGGGATACCAGCATCTTCCAGACGATCAGCGTAACCAACGTGACGCATAGTGCGGTCACGACCGTACGCCAGCACAGCACCAATCAGCAGACCGGCAACAGCACCAACAATACCCATCTTCACCGGGCCAAGAGCCGAGGAAGAAGAAGGAACCTGAGCCTCGCTCATCACGCGACCACCGGTGGTGGAAGTCAGCTGAATCTGAGCGCGACGGTCCTGCAACTGAGAGAGCAGACCCGCACGGTTGTTATCACCCTCGAGGGCCGAAATCTGCTCATCAATCTGGTGCAGAGCAGAATCAACGCTGCTCTTCAGCGACTCGGAACGAACCTGCAGGTATGCGTTCGCCATAGCGTTAGCGTAACGTGCAGCCTCCGTACCGTTGGGGCGGGTCACCTCAATATCCAGAACAGCAGTCTGGGAGGTGCCGGTCACCTTGACGGAGTTCATGAGGCGGCTGGTCAGCTGAGCCTCAGAGAGGGTATCGCCATTAGCAATCAGAGACTTTGCCGCGTTCTGTGCAACCTCGCGAGAGGATGCAACGCGAGACTCGGTCGCAATATCCACCTTCGCGGAGTTAGCGCTACCGGTACCGGCGGGATCAACCACCAGCGGGTAAACAACCAGCGAAGCCTTAGAAGTGTACTTGCTATTGGTCATGTAGCCGTAGACGGCACCCGCCACAGCGAAAACCACAACCGACAGCAGAATCAGCAGACGGTGTCGGAAAATGCGACGTACCTGGTTGCCAAGGGTAACCGAGGAGGTATGAGAGGTGTTATCCATGAGGACATCCTAGAGGAAGAGAAACGGACACTAAATATCGGAGAAAAACGTAGAGGAAGCTGAAGGCTTAAGACTTCGCGCGGCGGGCGGAAAGGAAACGCTCAATACCGAGAGCCTTACGGAAGCGGTACAGCACCGCGCCGTACACCGGCACCAGTAGCACCACGTACACGATGACGCCCAGCACGCTCTGACCCAAGAAAGCCAAAGACGCCAGAGCGCACACCGTCGGAACAGCCGCACCCAAGAAGAGTGAAGGAGCCATCTCACGGGCCGAAGCACGAATACCGACGAGGCGGAACACCTGGTAGCTCGCAAGGAAGGTATCAATCAGCAGAGCAGAAGCCCAAGCCGTCACCGCACCGTACAGGCCCCAGACCGGAACCAAGGTGAAGTTCAAAGTCACAGCCACCACCAGCGAGGAGAGCTTGTTCAACAGCTGCCAGCGACTCTTACCGCTCATCAGCAGAACAGACTGCACGCCACCGGCACTCATTGACAGCATCGCCGCCGGGCAGATCACCCAGAGAATACCGGCGCCAGCCTCAAAGCCCTTACCGAAGAAGCCCAAAAGAGTCGGACCAAAGAACGCCAGGGAGAGGTAGAACGGCCAAGACAACGCAGTCAGCACGCGAGTGGTCGAAAGGAAAATATCTCGAGCACGATCGAGCTGACGAGTAGCCAACGCTGCGCTGATCGACGGGCCGGTCACCACGCGGCCGGTGTGTTCAATCATGGTGCCCACACGAACACAACGGTTCACAGCACCATAGATACCACCGGCAGCGGCACCCAAGAACGCCGTCACCACCAGCACGTCAATCCACTCCAGGATGGTTTCCACAATGGTAGCGACACCGCGTGCAGAGCTGAAACCCCAGAACGAACGGAACGTCTCAGGCGGAGAATCCTCAGAAGAAAGAACCTCCACATGCTCCTCGGAAGGGAACGCCCGCTCCAAAAGCCACAGGGCAACCACCGCAGTAATCGCCACCGGGATGGTCCAGGCGTACACCAAATCCATGAGCTGACCCGAGAACAGAACAACCAAACCCACCGCCGCAAAACGCAGAGTGGGAAGCAGAACATTCTGCAGGAGCGTAAAGGTCACCACACGATGCAGGCCACGCAGAGCGCCGAAGAACACCGTCATCAGCGCCGCTATCAGCACGAAAGCCGAACTGACACGCATCGCCGCCTGATACTGGGGAGCCATCGGCACAATCTCGGTGTAGATGTACACACCCGCCACCAGAAGCACCGAAGTCACCAGCGAAGGAATCAGACCGTAACGGATCAGCTGCGGAAGCACACCGTAACGACCCAGCGCACGCTGAGCACTCATCGTACGAACCAAGCCCGTATCCGCGCCGAAAGTCACCAGCGAAATCGCAATCGCGAACAACGCCATCAGACGGAAAAACTCGCCCGAACCCTCAGCACCAATACCGTTCGACACCACCATCGTGGTCACGAACGCGATACCCGCGCCGTACATCACGCACAGAGAAGCAAGAGAGCCGCTCTTTGCCAGGCTGGGCTGCTTAGCCTTTCCGGGAGCTTTCTTAACCGGCACGCTCTTCGCGGATGCGCTATCTGCCTGAGCACCTGACGCGGAAGGCTTAGCCTTCTCATTCGGAGTCTTTTCTTCCTGCGCCTTTTCTACAGACTCAGCAGTAGCCGAGGCAACCCGCCGGGAACCGGACAGATGAGCACCCACTACAGCGGTAGCGTTTGCCGCTGAGGAACCAGCAGTCGAAGTACCTGACTCCGAAGAACCCGCCTCCAAAGAATCGGGCAGTAACTCTTCGGAAGCAAAGCCTCGAGCCGGAGGCACAATCGACAGCGCCGTGGTCGCAGGAAAACGACCGGAACGGATATCGTCCACCGTCGGAGCAAACTCATCGGTAGAAGACTCTGCCTGCGAGTCAGCCTGCTCCACTACAGGATCCACGTACTCGCCGCTCTCACGCAGGCGTGCACGGCGGCTAGGGTGACCGCCCGTCGAGTAGGCATCATCGAAAGCTGAAACCGCAGTGGTCTCTAAACCACGAGGGGACTGATTCTTCGTCATAGCCCCTCACCATCCCGAATGGAACGAATACACGCCATCGACGCGAGCATCAGAATGGTCATCTGAGCAATATCGAAGCTGTAGAAAATAAAGACGACGCAGCACGCGACCGGCACGCTATGCAGCCAGTACCCGGAGGTGGTCTTCACTCGTGCGCCGCCTGCTACAGTGCACACCATGAAGAGCGCGAACAGCGCCAGACCCACGAAGCCGAAGCAGAACATCAGAGTCCACAGGTACCCCTGGGTACCCATTGACACGCCAATGCTCGGTTCCATACGCGGAGTGCCGTAACCAATAATCGGGGACTCCAAGGTCGCCTTCCAGGTGGCGCGGTAGAGCGCCGCACGGCCACCGGTGGAGTCAGAGTAGTCCTGACGACCCAGAATGTTATCCACGGTGCCCGACGCAAAGAGCGCCACAACCACAGCCGTAATCGCCGCAACACCCGTACCCACAGCACGCCAATTAGCCGCAAGGAACTGACGCAACAGTACGTACGCTGCGCTGATACCTAGACCAATGAACATGCCGCGGTTACTGGTCGCAATCGCAGGCACAGTAGAAAGCGCCATACCAATCAGCAACGCAATACGCAGCCAGATGGAATGCAGGCGAAGCAAGCACGCCAGCATCACCGGGGTGAGCAGAGTGTACGCCAGACCCCAACTATTCGCGTAGGGGAACGGCGCGGAGGGGCGAATATACGCCTCGGGAGCACCCCAAGGACGCTGAACCTCAGCCAGGGGAGGAAGCATGTAGTCGCGCACCAGCGGGTTCTGCATAAAACCAGAAGGCATGATGAAGCTCATCGGAGTACGCAGGCGGAACTCGGGGAAGAGAACACCACCGTACCCCAGAACAATCAGGGTCACCCACAGAGTCGCCAGACCGCCCAGCAGCCTATTGATGCTAATAGAGGCTCGCGCGTTGTAGTAGTACAGGGCGTAAATGCCGGCACTGAGAATATTTACAAAGCGTAGACCCCAACCAATAATGTCGGTCGAACGGGTCAGCGCAAGCGCCGCAACAACAACCCACACGCAGAATGCGCCCCACACCCACAGAGAACCGGGCACGCGCACATTACCTCGAATAATGAGGTAAAAAAGCATGATCGCTGCCAGTACCAGCGGTGCAATCTGAAGCACGCCCAAAGCCCACAGCGCTGGGAAGCCGTACAGCAACGCCAGCAGAGGCCAAGCGGGGAGCTTCTTCTGCGCCGTAGATACCGGACGGTTGCGCGCGCGGGCACGCAGAATACTGCTGGGCGGAGTACTATCCAATCCAGCAGAATCCTTCAGCGCCACAGGCGAAGTGCCCGGAGGGGAAAGAACGGAAGAGGAAACCATGTCTGTGCGATACCTGGTTAGAGACCTCGACCGGTCTTCTGGACGAGATCAAGAAGAGTAGCGGGCTTAATAACGCCGGTGGACACCACATACGCCGCCCACGCACGAAGCTGCTTGGGGTCGCGGCGCAGAGCGGCGCGAGCGTACGCGCGCGCCTCCTTGTTGTTACCCAGAGATGCCTGAGCGTAGGCAATCTGACCGGCAATACGTGCCAGGCCCTTGGGATCCTGCTCGAATTCAGGGAACTTACGCAGAATGTAGCTCAGACCGTCAACCATGGACTGCCACTTGCCGGAGAAGAAGGAGGGGCGGTCCCAGAGCACCAGAATCAGCGGTTCGGGCACGCTCAGTACATCGCCGTGGCGGGTTGCACGCAGCAGCAGGTCGTAGTCTTCACCGTAGGCGGCGGGCAGTTCCTCATCGACCAGGCCGATGCGGGCGGGCTTACCGTCAACGCCGAGCAGATCCTCGCGAGAGTACAGCATGGCGGAGGGGTGAATTTCGGTAATGCGCGAACGCAGGAAGTCAGCGAAGGTTGCGCGCTCGGGCGCCAGGCGCACGATATCCTGACCACCGGAGCGGACGGTAATACCCGAAGAGATAGCGGTTGCTTCGGGGTTTTCGCGCCAGAGAGCGACCTGCTGGGTGAGCTTGGAAGGCATCCAGTAGTCGTCATCATCGCAGAAGCCAATCATCTCGCCGCTGGAGGCGATGATGCCGCTGTTGCGGCCGCCAGCCAGACCGCCGGAGCGGGTGTTGGAGACAATCTTCAGGGCACGGTTTTCGCCGACCTCAATGTCCTCGAGGCGGTCGGGCTCAACGCGGTCAAAGACAACAACAACTTCAACGAAACCGCGGTAGCTCTGCTCAAGGATGGAGCGGACAGCCACGCGCAGCAGTTCGGGGCGCTTGCCGTTGGTTGCGATAACGGCGGAAACAGCAGGGGTGCGAGAGGTGAAGTGCATCATTGGGATTCTCCTTACTCAGCGGGGGTCGCGAGGCTAACGTACTTGCGACGCATGGACAGCAGGACGGTTGCGGCATTAGCCAGCAGAAGCAGTGCGTAGACGATGACGAATACGGGGCCGAAGCCAACGAAAATGTAAATCCAGCAGAGGGTGCCAGCGTCCATGTGCAGGTTGATGAAGGAGCGCAGGGGACCACCGGTCGGGGGAGCAGCGGTCTTGCGGTTGTTGCGTAGCTGCTCAGCCAGAATCTGGCTCATGAAGTGACCTGCGGTCAGCGCGGTGAAAATCATGGGCATCGCAATGATCCAGCCGTTGAACGCGTTGGAACCGGTAAAGGAGTAGTGCGCAGGGTACAGCAGGAAGGAGAGCAGAGTTGCCATGTGCACGGAGGGCACACGGATGGAGTCGACCACGTGGTCGAGCCACTCACCGGCGGGGGAGGACGCGCCGGTCACGCGAGCAACCTGGCCGTCAGCGGAGTCCAGACCGTAACCGAGCGCGAAAAGCAGGGCAACGCAGATACCTACACCAACGCTGGGCGGGCAGGTAATCAGAACGATGATGCCTGCCGCGGAACATGCAGCGGAAATTGCGGTGACGCCGTTGGGGGTGATGCCCAGCGCAACAGCTGCCGCAGCGAAGTAGCGTGCTACTCGGCGGTTGACCCAGCGGGTGTAGGCGGGAACGCCAATGCCGGGCTTCTGCGCTGCTTCAAGAGAGCGCAGGGTGTGAGAAAACTTCGCAGAAAATCCCGATGCGGGCGCGGAGTTCGGGGCGTGAGGTGCCTCAGAGGTGGACATGCACATTCCTTTTTAATCGGTGAGAGGAGTGAAGGAGAGTGAATTACTCCCTTTCGGGGTGGTTGCGAGAAAGTCCGGAAGTCTCGCACGCGAAAAAAGAGGTGGTTGGTCCCTTTTTTCACGTACACCACTATATAGATATTTTACAACGAGATGAAGTGCAACAGGGGGCGTGTGGTCAGGGTCAACAATTGTGTCGTAAAAACTCTCTGACAATGCGCTTTGGTGCAGATTTGCGGGATCCTTCGGGTAGGCTTGGTGTGCTGTTAGAGGGGGTTATCGGCGCTTTGTTCTCGTGAATTGTGGATTTAGAAAACATTTCTGAACATTGTGCAGAGAGGCGCATGACAGAAGCACAAATAATGGGAATAAATGATGCAAAAAACACGGAAAAGTGGGGAATATACGCAAATGGGGTTTGATTTCCTGAATCATTCAGAAAATCAAACCCCATTTAGCGAGATTGTCTAGAAGGTATTAGTTCCTTCGGGACTGCATCGGAACGCGGGTTCCGACTCCGTTATTGACGATGCGTCGCTCGCCCGGGCCGGCTGCCGCGTTGTTCGCGTTGTCGACCACGGGCTGCTCAGCCTCGTGTGCGGCGGGAGCATCCGCCTCCTTGTCGCCTTCCTTCTCGGCGGGCTGCTCAGCAACCGGTGCCTTGGAGGTAGCCTGCAAATCGAAGCTCACATTCGGGCGAACGTTACGTCGGCTAATGCCCGGGTGAACCTCAACAGCGATGAGGTTCTCACCAGCCTTCAGCTGAGAAGCCGGAACGGTGAAGGTCACCGGAGTCTTCTGAGCCGTAGCGGTATCAATCGAGCTCGATGCAATCGCGCTATTCCACAGCTTTCCACGGGTGTCGAAGTTGGAACGACCAACCTCTTTACCGTTGACACCCACCGCAATAGCGTCATCCGCGTAGGTGGTCAGCACCAGATCGCGGCTCGCCTGCTCACGAGTGAGCTGGATGGTGGTGTAGGCGTAGATATTGGGGCGGGTACGCACAAGCGGAACATTAACGGAGGTGTTAAGGTTACCGGAGCCGACACCAATCGGGGTCTTGCCGGTCTGCCATGCTTCCTGCGCGATATCTTCCAGGCTGAAGTGGAAGTTGTACTTCCAACCGTACTTACGGTTGGGAGCCTTGCTGGAGACCATGTACTTCCACTCGGACGCGTAGGGCAGAACAATCTGGTCCTTAGCGGCCTCGTCCTTCTGATCGTCCTTAGGAGTTTCTTCCTTCGGATCGGCAGGCTTCGGGTTCTCTTCCTTCGGTACCTCAGTAGTCGCTTCTGCACTCGGGGTAGCGCTTGCCGAAGCACTGGGGTCAGCGCTCGCGGTCGGGTCAGCACTTGCCGTGGGGTCTGCAGTAGCAGTCGGGTCAGCGGTAGGCGTTGCGGTCGCGGTCTCCGTGGGGGTAGGAGTCGGTCGCACCGGAGCTACCTGGACCGGAGTGGACGCAGAGTAGTTATCCGAGCTATCCACAGCGCGCACAAAGTAACGTGCGTTATCGGTGTGGTCAATCTCGAACTTCGTACCCGAAGTGCTAGCAATGACGCGGTCATCACGCAGAATCTGGTAGCGGACACTACCGGTATCCTGTACAGCATCCCAGGTCAGAACGTCCTTATCGTCCTTCAGCTCAACCTTCAGGTTCTGCGGGGTAGGCGGAGGAGCCACATCGCGGGCCTCAAAGCGCGCAAAACCGACGGTATCCTGAGTACCGTGAACACCCAGCGAACGGTGAATATCGCCGCCAACCCACAGGGTGCCCTTCGAATCCACGAAAGACTCCCAGATACCGAATCCGTGGTCACCCTTAATAGCAGGGGAGAACTCCGGCAGCATCTTACCGCTGTCCTTATCGAAAGCAGCAACCAGCTTGACCGAGTGAATCACGCTCGAACCGCCCACGGGGGTCCGCTTGTTACGCGAATCCTGGTAGAGGAAGTCGCCGCAGTGGCAGGCGCCGTAGATGGTGTTACCGTGCAGGTGCAGATCCTGGAAGTCTCCACCATCGCGGGTAATCGCGGTGTAGGTGGGGGTCAAGGACGCCTTATCGTAACGAGAGATGAGGTGCTCGGTACCGCCCACCCAGACGCCGGTACCGGCATCCTGGACGTCGAACTGGAAACCCCAAATTTTGGTTTCATTACGCAGGTCAGAGACATTAGCGCCAGCAGGAATCTCAGACTGCTGGTACGCCCACGGGCTGCCCTTCTGCATATGCTGAGTAATATCAGCCACGCGGTAGGCAAGGCCACCGTTGAGCCAGGTGAAGTAACCGGCTACGTAAACATGAGAGTTATCAGCGGAGGCGCTAATACCGTTGACAGTACCGTTGAACACCTGGCGCCAGTTACGGTCTATACTCACAATACCGGGCACACCGTTAGAAGGCTCGCCCAACTTAAAACGGGCAATATTGCGCGAATACGCCTCACCCGCCTTTTCACTTTCATAAATGTGGGTAAAGGTGCCGCCAATATACACGTAGTCACCCTGACGGTGAATGGTCTTCACTGTCATGACCTCGGTACGAATGCGATCTTCGACTTTAACCTGGGCCCATTCAGGGGCAACTTCACCGGTTGTGGCGTCAACAACGACGAAGCTCTCATGCTTCTCACCGTTAACAAGCTTGAAGTTACCGCCAACAGCCAAACGGTTATTCGGCAGAGCCTCAACAGCCTTCACCTGACCGTCAACAGTCAGCTTAAAATCGCGGCGCAACTCGCCGGTCACCGGGTCAAAAGCAGCAATATTAGATTGCGCAACACGCTCACCGGTAGAGGACTCAAGGTACTCGAAGTCGCCACCAATAAACACGCTGGAGGTGCCGTTACCGTGATCGACCTCGGTAATGGCCTCAACGTAGGTGTTCATTTCGCCGGTTTTACCGGAGGCGGTCCTGGCGCTGGTTCGCCAGCGCCAATCCGCCGAACGGCTATTGGGCAGGGCACGACGAGCGCTCGCCGGGGTACCGGAATCCGGGATAGCGCCCAGGTTCAAATCATTCTGGGTCAGCTTCGGGCGCAGGAACATCTGGGTGTAACCGAAAGAGGCCTCACCGTTGCTTTCCTTACCGTAGATGTAGGAGTTCCGCGCATCGGTGATTGCCGGCTCAGAGCCATCCTGCGAAATGGGAGAGTTTGCACCGTAACGGAAACCCATACGGTAATCCTGGGACGCCAACTCATCAAACATCAAAGTCTTGAAGCCGTTGTTCTGTCCACGCAGAATGTGGTCTTCCCACGTGCCATCAGGCCAGTCCCTGCGGCCATTTTCATTGTAGGAAGAGAACTTGTCAGGGTTCGTGACGATCGCATTAGACCAGACAGCGTTCGAACGCAGAGCCCAGGTCCACTCGGAGGTCTGACGGCGGTCAACCGTCGCCTCCTGCCACTTGGTGCCCGAGGTGTTCAGCGCGCGACGGAAACGGTAACCATCGGGCAACTGATCGGGGCGGGTGCCGTTGAGCAACTGCGAAATGGTGGTACCCGAAAGCTGAATCGGGGTCTTCGCGGCGGGCAGGGAGCTCAGAGCTTTGCCCTGTTCAAGAGTCAAACCGGATGACGCGGGTGCGGCATCGCTGTAGAGTTGAGAAGCGTCACCCTGACCCTCGTAGTTCTCGGTCCAGCCGTCGCGGCCCTCGCCAATCTTGACCCAGCCACCACCATCAGTTTCCTGATCGCAGTAGAACTGTGTCGGCTGGCTCATCGCGGGAGTGTACAGCCAGTAGGCGCCGCTCTTTGCCTCGGGGTTAGCCTGCTTGGCTTCCCAGCAGCTAGCGGCAGCACGCTCGGAGGTCGTGCCATTGTAGAAAGCAGAGTCCCTTTTTTCCGCCGTCTGTTCGACAGCGGTACTCGGCGTAATAGCGGGGATAGCTACGGGCAAAGCCAAAGCCGTAGCAATGCTCAAGCAAAGAGTTGAGCGAGTTATAGCAGAACGTGAAAAGCCAGAGCCCGTCATGCCAAGGTGGGCTTTCATAATATCTCCAAATGAATGCCAAGAAATGTTATCGAGTGCGCATCAACATTAATGCGCTATGGATGATAATGCGCGGGTTCCAGCGAATCATAGCTGGAAACCGGCATCTTTAATTAGACCCTAACAATCAGGATTGTTCGGGAAATCATGGGTCGCAATCTTCCACTGACCATCGACCTGAACGAGGGTGTAAATATTGAGTGAACGCTTCGGAGAATTGTCATCCTTAACGGGCTGATTATTCTCGTCATAGATCTTCACAGAGGAAGAATCCATGCATACTTCCAGCATGCGCGCGGGCTGACCCTTGTACTGGGTTTCAGTCATACGGGGAGTGCCCACGACAGTGGAAGAACCTTCATAGTGCCAGCCAGCCAGTGCGTACTCGGAAGCCTGCACGGCAAACTCAGCGGCAGCGGAATCAACAGCCACGGCCTCGATGGAGCGAATCGTCTCATTATCGAGAACAGCGCGGGCCCGCTCAACGTTCTGTTGCTCAGCCTCTTCGTCGCTGGTCGGATCAGCGGCACGCTCAGGCGAAGCCTCAGCAGAGGGGGCTGCCTTCACCTTGGTCAGAATGGTCTCAAAAGAGTTAACCAGTTCGGTAGTCTTCTTAACTTCTTCAGCGTCAACAGGTACGGAAGAAGCGTTCCTCATCTCTTCAGCGCCAGTGTAAATCTCTTCAAGCTTCTGGCCGTCAGAAGAGGTCGCCTCACTCTTTGCCCCATCCTTTGCCTCAGCCGAAGCCCCAGAGGAAGCATTGGCGGATGCTTCTGCGGTGCCCTGCTCAGAAACCTGGGGGGAAGCGCTCGAAGACTTGTTTGAGGAAGCATGCGCCGACGCGGAAACGCTCGCGGACGCAGAAGCAGGCGAAGAGCTATCGGAGCTCGGGTTTTCAGTAGCGCAAGCGCTCAGGACCAGGGTGGATACCGCAACGGTACCCAAGGTGCCCAGAAGGCGGGACCGGGAGGGGTACTTGAAGAACACTGACATGGAAGCCTCTTTAGTGGTTGGAGTGAGAATGACTATATTCCGGAAGATAATACCTCGCACGAAGGTAAGGCACCTAAAGGCTAACACGCAAAGCTGGGAAAATACTTAGACCCGCAAAAATAACGTTTTTATAAATGATGAGAATAAGCCCTAACTAATGCTCTATTTTGACTCGATTAGAAGGTAAGTATATATCTCTGCATGAAAAAACCTTCATGTAAATGAATGAAATAGATTCACTATGTGCAAAAAAATCCCGGGCTGGTTTAAAACCAGCCCGGGAGAATAGGGCGAACATCACTAAAATTATTTGTCATAAAAGTGAATATCGCCCTGATGAGGGGTTATGCCGCCTGAGCAGCCTCGGTACTTGCCGAATAGTTATCCGCAGTATCTACCGCACGCACATAGTAGCGGGCGCCGTCGCGGTGATCCACCGAATAGCTCGTGCCCGTAACCGTCGCAATAGGACGATCATCGCGCAGAACCTGATACTTCACCCTATGCTCGGAAATACCCGACCAGGTCAGCTGATCCTTGGAGCCGTTCGTCGTAACCTTCAGGTTGCTCGGGGGAGCCGGAGGAGTCACATCGCGAGGTGCATAACGTGCGAAACCAACGGTCTGCTGCACGCCGTTAGCACCCAGCGACTTACGGATATCGCCACCAACCCACAGAGTGCCGGTGGAATCCACGAAGGACTCCCACACACCGTAGCCATACGCGCCGTTCATAATCGGTGCGAACTCCGGCAGCATCTTACCGCTGTCCTTATCGAAAGCCGCTACCAGGCGAATGGTCTGAGCATTGGTCGCGTTCTCCCACTCCGAATAGACCGTGTCTGCGCCCTGGAAGAGGAAATCGCCGCAGTGGCACGCACCGTAAATGGTGTTGCCGCTCAGATGCAGATCCTGGAAATCGCCGCCCTCACGAGTAATCGCGCTATCGGTGCGGCGCATCGAGCTCTTCTCGTAACGGCTAATCATATGCTCGGTGCCACCCACCCAGACAGAGGAGCCAGCGTCCTGAACATCGAACTGGAAGCCCCACATCTTGCGCTCGTTTTTCAGATCCCAGGTTCGGGCACTCTTGGGGGTGTACGAAGGACGGTGGTTCCAAGCCAGCGGGTTCGTGCTATTACCTTGCATATGAGCGAGACGGAACGCCTCCTGATTATTCAGCTGAGTGAAGTAGCCAGCAACGTACACATCGGCGTTGCCCTCGGAAGCGCTCACACCGTTGACCGTGCCGTTAAAGACCGGACGCCAGTTCCAATCCACCTCGCCGTTGCTCAACTTAATGCGAGCCAGGTTTCTCGCATACGCGTAGGTGGGGGAAGTCTGGCCCTTCAGATGAGTGAAGGAACCGCCAATGTACAGGTAACCGTCACGCACGTGCAGGGTCTTAATCTGTACCGGCAGGGAAGTGATGCGGCTGACCACGCGGATATCCCAATCCTTAGCCACCTGACCGGTCTGCGGATCCAGAAGCACGAAACCGTTGTAGTACTCGCCGTTCACCTGATCGAAGGAGCCGCCCACAGCCAACAGGCCGTTCGGCAGAGCCTCAACCGACTTCACCTGACCGTTAATCTTCGGGCGGAAGGAACGGCGCAGCTCGCCGGTACCCACCTCGTAACCAGCCAAGAAAGCCTGCTCAACCTTCTCACCGCTTGCCGACTCAACGTACGCGAAATCGCCACCGGTAAAGACAGCGCCACCGACCTCGGTGATAGCCTCAACCTGGGTGTTCATCTCACCCTTCTTGCCGGTACCGGTCTCAGTGCTGGTACGCCACTTCCACTTCTCGGAGTAGCTATTGGGTAGTGCGCGGCGGTTACTTGCAGCAGCACCCTGCGGGCCATAAGCATGCAGACCCTTAGCCACCAAATCGTTCTGAGTCACCTTCGGGCGCAAGAACATCTGAGTAAATACCAGGGGAGTGGTCGAATCATCCGCCGGGCGGTAAATATACGCCGAAGGACGGTTCATCAGGTAGGTCTCGGTCCACCATGTAATCTTGGCGTTGCGACCGTAGGTGAAGCCCAACTTGTAGCCCTGCGATGCCTTCTCTTCGAAGTTCAGGGAACGGAAATCATCAGAATCATGGGTGAAGATGTTACCAGCCACCTGACCACGGTTGGCGTAGTCATAACGGTTACTGTACTGCCAGGTGTTTTTGACCGAAATATTTGACCAGAACATCTTTGAACGCAAAGTCCAAGTCCATTCGGTACTGGAATCACGGTGAGCCTTAAAATCCTGCCAGGTAGTGCCCTCAACGTTCATCGCGCGATGGAAACGCACGCCATCGGGCAAATCCTGCGGACGGGTACCGTTCAGTAGCGCGTTCACGGTCACGCCGGAGAGCTGCACCGCATCAAAGCCGGTCGGGTTCTTATACAGCTGATCGGCATTACCGCGACCGTAGTAGTTCTCAGTCCAGCTCTCACGACCGCGGCCAATCATAACCCAGCCGCCGCCATCAGTTTCCTGATCGCAATAGAACTGCTCAGGAGCACTCATCGCAGGGGTGTACAGCCAGTACGCGCCGCTCTTGCCACGCGGATTATTCTGCTTAACCTCCCAGCAGCTCGCAGCCGCGCGCTCGCTCGACGAACCGTCATAGTAGCGTGCATCAGCAGCCTGCGCGCCCGAAGCAATCGGACCCAAAGAAGCCGCAACCATCGCAAAAGAAGCAGCCGCCGCGCCCAAAGCGCGGGAACCAGAACGAGAAGCTACGCGAGAGCCCTCAAAAGCGGAGGAACCAACGCCCTGTGAGCGCCCTCCACGCGTGAACGGAAGAAAATTCATTTGTCTCTCCTAGAGACCTCAACCGGCACACAGCAGAAAACTGCAATTCACACAGCAACACCCACCCCACACAAGGCACAGCATAGTTACCAGGCATCGGGGTAAGGGGGAAGCGTTATGAACTGCGCTAACAGCGAGTCTGTAGCCGGAATCAGTGAGTGTAGTTATCGGAAATTGAATGAATACGCCCCACCCCTCACGCACGAAGCCAACAATGGCACCGTACCCGTACGAAGCGGAACGCTAAAAATCTGTGAAGTTTCCTCTGTCGTACCAACAGCGAAGAAACACCACAGACCAAGATTCAGCCCATCATCGGAAAGGACGGAAGCAACCCATCCGACGCAATGAATCCCAACCCATCATAGCCGCCACAGAGGCGAAGAGATAGCAAACTGGGAAAACCGGACCGAACCAAAACTATAGAGGGCATACACCCCGGGTGCACCGCCGCCTGACCCGGACCCCGCAAACCCTGCAGAGCCCGAACCAGGCGGCGGCTCAAAGAAACTAGATCAACAATCTGACCTAAGCCTGAGCAGCTCCCGTGGAAGCCGAGAAATTCTCAGACGCATCGATAGAACGCACATAGTAGCGAGCGCCATCAGTATGCTCAACCTCGTAGCTGGTGCCCGAGACCGTAGCAATCACACGGTCATCACGCAGCACCTGGTAGCGAGCACCGCTCTCACGAACACCAGACCAAGACAGCTTATCGGTCGAGCCATCACGCTGAACCGACAGGTTCGACGGAGTCGACGGGGCGGTCACATCGCGAGGAGCAAAACGAGCAAAACCGACAGTGCGCTGCTCACCATTAGCACCCAGTGAACGGTTGATGTCGCCACCAACCCACAGGTTGCCGCGAGAATCCACGAAGGACTCCCAGACACCGTAGCCGCTAGCACCCTTCAGAACCGGGCTGAACTCGCCAACAACCTCGCCACTGTCCTTATCGAACGCTGCGACCAGGCGCATACGGTGAACCGCCTTCGACTCCTTCCAATACGTGTGGTAGCCGGTGGAACCCTCGAAGAGGACATCACCGCAGTGGCACGCACCGTAAATGGTGTTACCGCTCAGGTGCAGATCCTGCCAGTCGCCACCGTACTTAGAAATCGCGGTGGAGATACGGCCGTAACCGTTCTTCGAGTAGTTCGCAATCAGGTGGTCAGCACCAGCAGTCCACACAGTCGAGCCGGCATCCTGAACATCGAACTGGAACGCGTACACAATACGGTCAGTAATGTTCAGCTTCAGCGACGGCTCCCACTCCCACTTAATGTTCGAAGCGTTAGAACCATTCAGCGCAGCCAGACGGAACGCACGCTGGTTATTCAGCTCAGTGAAGTAACCCGCAGCGTGAACAGTGGAATTATCGGAGGCAGCAGTAATGCCGTTGACCGTACCGTTGAAGTTCGGGCGCCAATTCCAATCCACCGCACCGTTCGAAAGATTAATACGAGCGGCACCACGAGAGTAAGCGTACGCCTTAGAAGTATTGCCCTTCACATGGGTGAAGTTACCGCCAATGTAGAGGTAACCATCCTGAACCAGCAGGGTCTTCACCTGGGCGGCATCGCCACTGCGGCGCTGAACCTGAACATCCCACGTGCGGTCAATCTGACCGGTGGTCGCGTCCAGAATGACAAAGTGGTTAACCTTCTCGCCATTCACCTCGGTAAATTCGCCACCAACCGCCAGGCGGTTATTCGGCAGAGCCTCAAGAGCCTTAATCTGACCGTTGAAAGTCGGACGGAAAGAGCGAACCAGTTCGCCCGAATCCACGTTGTAGCCAGCCAGGTACGACTGGTCCACGCGCTCGCCGCCAGCCGACTCCACATACTTGAAGTCGCCACCGGTGAAGACGGTGTCGCCCACCTGAGTAATAGCCTGAACGTAGGTGTTCATCTCGTTCTTCTTGCCGGTGCCAGTCTGCTCACTGGTGCGCCAACGAACGGGCATCGTGTAGCTATTCGGCAGAGCACGACGGTTGCTAGCGGCAGAGCCAGAACCAATCTGCGAGAAGTTCAAGTCACGCTGAGTCAGCTTCGGACGCAGGAACACCTGAGTGAAGGGGATGGAGTAACCAGCGGAACCGCGCTTCTTATAAATATAAGAATCGGCACTATCATTGCCGAAGTTCACCAGCGAACCGTACGCAAAACCAATCTGGTAGCCCTGGTTCGGGTTCGCGAAGAAACGAACCGAGCTGGTGGTAATACCCGGAGCCATTTCCGAGGGGGAACCGCCCATACGCGCAGTGCGGTTAATGCCGGCACCGGTGAACTTCACGGTGCCCCAACGCTGACCGTAGCTCATCGCCCAGGTCCACTGCTCAGTCTGAGGACGCTGAACATAAACGTTCTGCCACTGGGTGCCCCTTGCGTTGTGGGCACGGTGCAGGCGCATGCCATCGGGAAGGTCCTGAGGCTTAATGCCGTTCAACAGGGCATCGACAGTGTTTGCGGGAAGCTGGACCGGAGTAAAAGCGGAAGGGCCGGTGGGGTTCTGGTGCAGCTGATTCGGGTCGCCGGTGCCATTGTAAGACTCGGTCCAACCCTCACGGCCGCGACCAATCATGACCCAACCGCCGCCATCAGTTTCCTGATCGCAGTAGAACTGCGCCGGGCCACTCATCTGCGGGGTGTACAGCCAATAAGTGCCAGAAGAGGCAGAAGGATTAACCTGCTTGACCTCGTAGCAAGAGGCAGCCGCCTTATCGCTACTGGAACCATCATGGGTACCGGTAGCAGCCGAAGCGGGAGTAGTAGGAGTAAGCGGTGCCGCAGTGAAAGCAGTACCAAAAGCGAGTGCGAAAGCACCCCACTTCTTAGCAGACCATGAACGGGCATGGGGCTTTTCAGCGGGATTGTTCGTGTATGTGGTTGTCATTTGTGTCTTTCTGATGCGACGTTCCGGAAGAAACATCGAAAGAAACGGTGAATTATTGCACTAGAAAAGCCGCAGTAAATACTGAAAACCTGAGGTTGGTTGGAAGAGGTAATCAGAATCCGGAAGGGGATATACTGTGTGGTTTTTCTGTAAGTGTTAATGATTAGGGTACAGGATTAAGCTGTGAAAATAATGGTGCACAAAGTGCAAAGATGTCTGTGGATGTGTGATTTGCGCCCCATGTGATGAACGTTGTGGCACAGGAACAGACACGGAAGAAAACCATACTCAAATATCACCCACGAAAGCGACAACCGAGTGCAAAAAGGAATATATTCCATCACAGAGAATACAAGAGAAAAATGCCAGAAAAAGCGGACAAGTCCTACAATGGAAAAGCCGCAAAAAAAACACCCCAAAACGCACAAAAAGCACCATGAAATAAAGGCAAATTCACTCGGACGCCCCAAACCGGCACCGCCCAATACCGACTATCCATAGCAGCCCTCCACCAGCCAAACCGCCGGAACCGAGGACAGCAGATTCAGGAGAACCCGTGAGCACCACCCGAAAAGCTACTGCACAGCCCCTCGAGGCACCCCTGCACCCCCTCCTGAACACCCTCAACCAACTCAGCAGCTGGGCCGCGATCCGCACCGCAGCCTCCGCACAGCCCGCTGAACGTAGCGCACGCACCCTCATCGGCGCCGTCGCCGGAACCCACGCCGCGCTCATTGCAGACATCTCCACCGCAGTACGCGATACCACCGCTGAAGCGCTCAGCCTCATCATCGCCCCCACCGACCGCCAAGCAGAAGACCTCGCCGCAGCCCTGCGCTCCTACCTGCCCGCCGCCGACATCGCGCTCTTCCCCGCCTGGGAAACCCTGCCCCACGAACGCCTCTCACCGCGCTCCGACACCGTAGGCCGCCGCCTGCAGGTACTGCGCGCCATGACCGGGGATGCGGCTAAACGCCCCCAGGTTGTTATCGCACCCGTACGCGCCGTCATCCAGCCCATCGTCACCGGCATCGAAAAGCTCGAACCCGTGCACCTGGTCCGCGGCGAAGAATACCCCTTCAAAGATGTGGTGCGTGGCCTCAACGACGCCGCATACTCCCGCGTAGACCTGGTCGCCAAGCGCGGCGAATACGCCGTACGAGGCGGCATCATCGACGTCTTCCCGCCCACCGCAAACACCCCCGTACGCCTCGAATTCTTCGGCGACGAACTCGACGAAATGCGCCACTTCTCCGTCGCCGACCAGCGCACACTCAGCGGGGGAGAAGAGCTCACTGAACTCACTCTGCTGCCCTGCCGCGAACTGCTCATCACCCCCGAGGTCATGAGCCGCGCCGCCCGCCTGAAAGCCGACTACCCGGCAGCCGCAGCCATGCTCGAAAAGATTGCCGGCGGAATCTACGTCGAAGGCATGGAATCACTCACCCCGCTACTCATCGAATCCATGAACACCCTCACCGAGCTGTTGCCAGCAGGATCCATGATCATTAACGTCGAACCCGAGCGCGTGCGCGCCCGCGCCGAAGACCTCGTCGCCACCAACGAAGAATTCCTCGCCGCAGCATGGGACACCTCTGCAGAAGCCGACGCAGTAGCACCCATCGACCTCGGCCAGCTCCGCATGAGCGACAGTGGATTCCGCACCATCGACCAAACCACCGCACAGGCACTCGAAGCCAAGCTCAGCTGGTGGGAAATCACCGAACTCGTCACCGACGCAGACCTACTCGAAGACGCCGCCGGGGCGCTCCAGAACCAGGGCATCGCCGACGCCATCGAAGACGGAATCGACACCTACACCGTCAACGCCACCCCCGCAACCGCATTCAACGGTTCCGTCGAACGCATGCTCAGCCAGGTCGGCGACCTCATCCGTCAACAGTGGACCGTCCTCGCCCTCACCAACGGCCGCGGCTCCACTGACCGACTCATCGACCTCTTCCACTCCGGCGAAGGGGCACCCGCCGTACCCGCAGCCCGCCGAACCAGCCTCGAAGCCGACCCCGCTGGCAAACTCGAACACGGCATCGTCGAGGTGTGCGAGGCGCCCGCCTCCGCAGGCTTCCTCGTTGAGGAGGCGAAGCTCGCCGTCTTCACCGAAGCCGAACTACTCGGCCGCCGCGGAACCTACGCACCCCGAGGCGCCGC
This sequence comes from Rothia mucilaginosa, assembly GCF_019334805.1. Classification (NCBI taxonomy): domain Bacteria; kingdom Bacillati; phylum Actinomycetota; class Actinomycetes; order Micrococcales; family Micrococcaceae; genus Rothia; species Rothia mucilaginosa. The sequence continues at coordinate 681,716 of NZ_CP079822.1, read as the reverse complement.
AGGACAGAAATTCAAGACGCGCCGCCGCCGCAACGCCGTCGACCCGCTCGCGCTGAATCCCGGTGACTACGTGGTGCACGAACGCCATGGCATCGGCAGGTTCGTCGAGATGACCTCCCGCCCGGTTGCTGGTGCATCCCCGGTCAACGGCGTGCAGCCCATGAAGGAATACCTTGTCATCGAGTACGCCCCCGCCAAGCGCGGTGGCGCGCCCGACCGCCTCTTCGTACCCTCCGACCAGCTGGATTTGATCTCCAACTACGTGGGGGGCGAGAACCCGAGCCTGTCCAAGATGGGCGGTAGTGACTGGGCTAAGACCAAGTCCCGCGCTCGCAAGGCAGTCAAGGAAATCGCCGCCGACCTGGTGAAACTCTACTCGGCACGCCAGGCCTCGCGTGGTCACGCCTTCGCCGCAGACACCCCCTGGCAGCGAGAGCTGGAAGAGTCCTTCCCCTACAACGAGACTCCCGACCAGCTCACCGCCATCCACGAGGTAAAGGAGGACATGGAGAAAGAAATCCCCATGGACCGTCTCATCTCCGGCGACGTGGGCTTCGGCAAAACCGAGGTCGCCGTACGTGCCGCGTTTAAGGCGGTACAGGACGGCAAGCAGGTTGCCGTGCTCGTACCCACGACCCTGCTCGCCCAGCAGCACTACGAGACGTTCAGTGAGCGCTTCTCGGGCTTCCCCGTGAAGATTCGCGTGCTTTCCCGCTTCCAGAAAGCGAAAGAAACCCGCCAGATTACCGAAGAAATCGCATCCGGTGCGGTGGACGTGGTAATCGGTACGCACCGCATTCTCTCGGACAGCGTGGTGTTTAAGGACCTGGGCCTGGTCATCATTGACGAGGAGCAGCGTTTCGGCGTGGAGCACAAGGAAAAGCTCAAGCAGATGCGCACCAACGTGGACGTGCTCGCCATGAGTGCAACCCCCATTCCGCGCACCCTGGAAATGTCGCTCACCGGTATTCGAGAGACCTCCACCCTTGCCACCGCGCCGGAGGAACGCCACCCCGTGCTGACTTTCGTGGGACCGCGAACCGACAGCCAGATTACTGCCGCAATTCGCCGCGAGCTCATGCGTGAAGGACAGGTGTTCTTCGTACACAACCGCGTGGCTGATATCGATGATGTTGCCGCGGAAATCGGCAAGCTCGTGCCGGAGGCGCGCATCGCCACCGCCCACGGCCGCATGAGTGAATCGCGCCTGGAGCAGATTATTGTGGACTTCTGGGAGCGCCGCTTTGACGTGCTGGTCTGCACCACCATCGTGGAGACCGGCCTGGATATTTCGAACGCGAACACCCTCATTGTTGATCACGCCCAGAACTACGGTCTGAGCCAGCTGCATCAGCTGCGTGGACGTGTGGGTCGTGGCCGCGAGCGCGCCTACGCCTACTTCCTGTACCCGGTGGATAAGACCCTCGGCGAGATTGCGCACGAGCGTCTGAAGGCTGTGGCGACCCATAACGAGCTGGGTGCGGGCCTGCAGCTGGCCATGAAGGACCTGGAGATTCGCGGTGCCGGCAACCTGCTCGGCGGCGAACAGTCCGGTCATATTGCCGGCGTTGGTTTTGACCTGTACCTGCGCCTGGTCGGTGAGGCCGTGGCGAACTACCGCGGCGAGAAGGAAGAGCGAGAGGTCGAAACGAAGATTGACCTGCCCGTCAATGCGCATATTCCGCACACCTACATTGATTCTGAGCGTCTGCGCTTGCAGGCGTATCGCCAGATTGCTGCCGCCGATACCGAAGAGAAGATCGCGGAGGCACGCGAGGAGCTGGTCGACCGTTACGGCGAACTGCCGGAGACGGTAGAGAACCTGCTTGCCGTGGCGACGGTGCGTATGCACGCCCGTGCCGCCGGTATTCACGAGCTGGTGGTGTTGGGTCCGAAGGTGCGCGTGGTGACCGCTACGCCGCTGCCGGAGTCCCGCCAGATGCGTCTGAAGCGCGTGTACCCGGGTTCCACGCACGCCCAGCCGAAGGGTATGGACACCTGGCTGACGCTGGTGCCGCGCCCGAAGACCATGCCTGTTGGCGGCAAGGACCTGGTGGACGGCGCGATGCTGCAGTGGGCTGAGAAGTTCATCAACTCGATTTACGCCGAGAAACCGCAGGCTCTCGAAGAGTAGGGGAGCGCCCCGTCTAACCGGCATGCCCCAAGCAAATGCTCGCCGTGCAGGTTGCCACAATATGGCACATCTGCACGGCGAGTGCGTTTGCCCCGTAGCGGCGGCATAGCTCACAATTAAGGCATGACTTCAAAGGTGAACTATGCATCTCAGCGAATTGTAATTATTGGTGGTGGCCCCGGCGGTTACGAGGCAGCGATGGTGGCTGCCGCATCCAACGCGGACGTGACTCTGATTGAGCGCAATGCCATTGGTGGCTCCGCCGTTCTGACCGACGTTGTGCCCTCTAAGACCCTAATCGCTACGGCGGATATGATGACCCGCTTCTCCGAGGCGGGTAGCTTGGGCATTGAGAACACGAAGGGCAAGGCGCCTCAGCTGCGTGTTGATATGGACCGCGTGAACCGCCGAGTCCGCGACCTGGCTCAACAGCAGTCTGCCGACATCAAGCGTGCCCTGGCTTCTGCTGGTGTGAAGATTATTCACGGTACCGGTAAGCTCCTGGACCGCCACACCGTTCAGGTGACTGATGAGGCTGGTCTGATCTACCCCCTGCAGGCGGACTTTGTGCTGCTGTCGGTGGGTACGCATCCGCGTGAAATGGCGACCGGTATGCCTGACGGCGAGCGCATTCTGACCTGGACTCAGCTGTACAACCTCTCCGAGGTTCCCGAGGAACTGATTGTGATTGGTTCGGGTGTGACCGGTGCCGAGTTCGCGTCGGCGTATAACGGTCTGGGTTCGAAGGTGACGCTGGTGTCTTCGCGTGACCGCGTGCTTCCCGGTGAGGACGAGGACGCAGCCCGCGTGCTGGAGGACGTCTTTGAACGTCGCGGCGTGCGAGTGATGCCGCGTTCCCGTGCGGCTGCTGTTGAGCGTACTGAGGACGGCTCCGGCGTTATCGTGACTCTGTCGGATGGTCGTAAGGTTTCTGGCACTCACTGCCTGGTGGCTATTGGTTCGATTCCGAACACTGAGGATTTGGGCTTGGAAGCTGCCGGTGTGGAGCAGACCCCGAGCGGCCATATTAAGGTGGACGGCGTGTCCCGTACGAGCGTGAACAGTATTTACGCCGCCGGTGACTGCACGGGTGTGTACCCGCTGGCTTCCGTGGCTGCGATGCAGGGCCGTATCGCTATGGCGCACATCCTCGGTGATGCGGTGCGCCCGCTGCGTACCGATAAGGTTGCCGCGAACATCTTCACCTCCCCGGAAATTGCGACCGTGGGTGTGAGCGAGAAGGACCTCGCCGAGGGAGCCTACCGCGGTGACGCGGTGACCCTGCAGTTGAGCACCAACCCGCGCGCGAAGATGATGGCGATGCGCGACGGCTTCGTGAAGATTTTTGCTCGCCGTCACTCCGGCACCGTCATTGGTGGCGTGGTGGTCGGTCAGCGTGCTTCCGAGCTGATTTACCCCATTGCCCTGGCGGTGGAGAAGAAGCTCGCGGTGGATGACCTGGCGGATACTTTCACGGTCTACCCCTCGCTCTCTGGCTCTATTGCTGAGGCGGCACGCAAGCTGCACACTCGCGGCCTGTAGCCGGCGCATAGATACCCTGGGCTTGTAGAGAGCCGCTATCTCAGAAGCTCACAGAATCTCTGAAACGCACAAAAGCGGTGGGGGTCACTTCCTGAGTTCCTAAGAATCAGGAGGTGACCCCCACCGCTTTGCCGTAGAGACGCTTAGCGCCGCGAAGCTTTACTTCGTGGTGCTGACGGCGTTCATGTCCACGTCACGGGTTTCGTGAGTGAGCAGAATGAAGACAACGCTCAGAATCGATGCGAATGCCAGGTAGCCGCCCACTGCAGCCACACCGTAAGTGGAGTTCAACCAAACAGCCACGAACGGGGTCAGTGCCGCGCCGAGGATGGATGCCACGTTGTAGGCGATACCGCTGGCGGTGTAACGCACGTTGGTGGGGTACAGCTCCGGCAGGTATGCGGACATGGAGCCGAAAGACAGACCCATCAGACACATACCGATAAAGATGAAGAGGGTAACTACAGCGGCGTTTGCGTTCGCACCGGTACCAACAACGGAGGGGGAGATGAACAGACCCGAAGGACAGACCGAAGACAGCCATCGCGATGGTGGTCCACAGCTGCTGGGTGCGGCGGCCGTACTTGTCAGCCAGCCAACCCGAGATCGGAATGAAGATTGCGAAGCCAATAATGGAGATCAGCTGAATGATCAGGAACTCGCGGTAGGGGATAGCCAGGCCGCCCTTATCCGCCTTGCCGATACCGTAGGAGAGAACCCACGCGGTCATCAGGTAGAACAGCACGTAGCATGCCACCATGATGAAGGTACCCTGAATCATGGGCCACCAAGCGACCTTGAACGCCTCAACGAGCGGGGTCTTAACCTTCTCGTTGTTAGCAGCAGCCTTGGCGAAGACGGGGGTCTCCTCCAGCTTGAAACGCACGTACAGGCCGACAGCAACCATCACGATGGACAGCAGGAACGGAATACGCCAACCCCAAATGAGGAAGGGGTGATCAAGGTTCTTGCCGTCGGTTGCGGAGTTGAAGGAAATCCAGCTGGTCAGCAGCAGCATGAAGCCGTTCGCAAGCACGAAGCCGATGGGTGCACCCAGCTGAGGCCACATGGCGGCGCGGGCGCGCTTGCCGTCCTCAGCATATTCGCTGGCGAGCAGTGCCGCACCGGACCATTCGCCGCCCAGACCCAGGCCCTGGCAGAAACGCATAATGGTCAGCATGGCCGGTGCCCACAGACCAATCTGGTGGTAGGTGGGCAGCAGGCCGATGATGAAGGTCGCCAGACCCATGGTCAGTAGCGCACCAACGAGGGTTGCTTTACGACCGATCTTGTCGCCGAAGTGACCGAAGATTACGGAACCGAGGGGGCGGGCAATGAAGGCGACGCCGAAGGTCGCGAAGGAAGCCAGAAGCTCGGTGGTTGCGTCCTTCGCGGGGAAGAACAGCACAGGGAACACCGCCACTGCTGCGGTGGCGTAAATGTAGAAATCGTAGAACTCGATGGTGGTACCAACGAGCGAGGCGAGAATAACTCGACTGCGAGGAGTCGTATTCTTCACCGATGCAGCAGACACTTTCGTGTCGGGTGCAGAGGTGCTCATAAGGAAAACTCCCGAAATGGTGAACTGTGTGTACAGGTGGAGCCGGGGCGTCCGTTACCGGTCAGCGCGTGAGGCGGGTGTGCCGTAGGCGCGTATCGGGTGCCGTGACCGCACCGGGTGGGTGCGGTGGGCGTAGGAATCTGAAAGGCTCCTCTAAAGTGCAACATTATAACTCTGTTCAGAAAAACCCAAACAAATACAGCCACTATCTGGACGCGAACACAAGGGTTAGCGGCGTAAATCCCACCTAAACAGGCAAGAGCGGACATAGAAAATCCCCCGGAAAGATACGAGACATGACCTCATACCCCTCCGGGGGATTCGTATAGCCTATAGCGCTCGCAGTCGCGAGACCTCAGTATCGAGATATCAGTATCGAGGTGAAGCGTTACTTAATGGTCGCCAGCACCGCACCGGAGGTGACGGTATCGCCGGCCTTAGCCGACAGGCCCGAAACCTTACCCGCCTTGTGCGCGGTAATGGGCTGCTCCATCTTCATCGCCTCCAGCACCAGAATCAGGTCGCCCTCAGCGACGGTGTCGCCGTCAGATGCGGCAACCTTCACGATGGTGCCCTGCATGGGGCTGGTCAGCTCGTCGCCGCCACCCTTTGCCGCGCTACGTGCCGAACGGGACTTGCGGGTTTTGGCGGCGGGCTTAGCGGCAGGCTTAGCACCACCGCCCAGATCGGGCAGGGACACCTCCATACGCTTGCCGTTAACCTCAACGACCACGGTGGTGCGCTCGTCCTCATCGGAGCCCACGCTACCGGGGGCACCGGAGTACATGGGGATGGTGTTGTTGAACTCGGTCTCAATCCAGCGGGTGTGCACCTTGAACTCGCCGCCCTCAGCCGGTGCGAATGCGGGGTCGTCCAGCACGACGCGGTGGAACGGGACGACGGTGGGCATGCCCTCAATGGTCAGCTCAGCCAGGGCACGGCGGGCACGCTGCAGAGCCTGCTCACGATCTGCGCCGGTAACAATGAGCTTAGCCAGCATGGAGTCGAAGTTGCCGCCGATAACGTCGCCAGCCACGAAGCCAGAATCCCAGCGAACACCGGGGCCGGTGGGCACGGTCAGCTTCTCGATGGTGCCGGGGGCGGGCATGAAGGAACGGCCCGCATCTTCACCGTTAATACGGAACTCGAAGGAGTGACCACGCAGAACCGGGTCCTTCTCCTCAATCTTCTCGCCGCGGGCAATACGGAACTGCTCACGAACCAGGTCCAGACCGGAAATCTCCTCGGAGACGGGGTGCTCCACCTGCAGACGAGTGTTGACCTCAAGGAAGGAAATGGTGCCGTCGGTGCCGACCAGGAACTCACAGGTGCCGGCACCCTGGTAGCCAGCCTCGCGCAGAATCGCGCGGGACGCCTCATACAGGCGCTCGTTCTGCTCATCGCTCAGGTAGGGGGCAGGTGCCTCCTCAATGAGCTTCTGGTTGCGACGCTGCAGGGAGCAGTCACGGGTGGAAACCACCACAACGTTGCCATGCGCATCCGCCAGGCACTGGGTCTCAACATGGCGGGGCGAATCCAGGAAGCGCTCGATGAAGCACTCACCGCGACCGAACGCCGCGGTAGCCTCACGAACAGCGGACTCGTACATCTCAACAATGCTCTCGCGGTCGCGCGCCACCTTAATGCCGCGGCCACCGCCACCAAATGCGGCCTTCACCGCAATGGGCAGACCGTGCTCATCCGCGAAGGCAACAACCTCATCGGCGGACTTGACCGGGTCCTTGGTGCCGGGCACCAGGGGAGCGCCCACCTTCTGCGCGATGTGGCGTGCCGCCACCTTATCGCCCAGCTGGGTAATGGACTCGGGGGAGGGGCCAATCCAGGTCAGACCCGCGTCGATGCACTTCTGAGCGAACTGCGCGTTCTCAGAGAGGAAACCGTAGCCGGGGTGCACAGCGTCAGCACCGGAGCGGATAGCAATCTCAATGAGCTTGTCCATCACCAGGTAGGACTGTGCCGCGGTGGCACCGCCGAGAGCGTAGGCTTCATCGGCGAGCTTTACGTGCTGGGCGTCGCGGTCGGGGTCAGCGTAGACGGCGACGGTCTGCAGACCCTCATCGCGGGCTGCGCGAATCACGCGGACAGCAATTTCACCGCGGTTAGCGATCAGAATCTTGCTGACCGGGCCGGTGTGACGGCCGGGGACTGCAGTAAATTTCTTGGCGGCTTCTGCCTGGTGCTGAGTCACTTAAAGCTCTCCTTTAATCTCCTGCTCCAAGGATACATCGGCAGGATTGGCGAATATAACGCGCATCATACTGTTCTATCTTATCGATTGGTGTTCAACAATGTGTATTTCAGGGCGCGCTTTGAGACAGATTTATGCTGTGGGTTTATGCGGTGGGTGTGGTTCTAATTCTCTTCCTCAGGCGGTAGCCACAACTCGGTCACCGCAACCTCGCGGCGGCGCAGCATATCGCGCAGCGCGTGGATGGACAGGCCCACCACCGTGTGGAACTCACCCTCAATACCGCGAATAAACGCCGAACCGTAGCCATCCAGGGTAAAGGAACCGGCTACCCAGAGCGGCTCACCGGTAGCAATATACGCCTCAATCTCTTCGGGGCTGAGCTCATCAAAGTGGACGGTAGCGCTACGTAGCTCAGAAACAGCGGGCAGCTCGGCACCCGGCTCAATGCCGCGCAAATCCACGAGCGCGTGACCGGTATGCAACACACCGTAATTGCCGCTCATCGCGCTGATGCGCTCGCGCGCCGCCTCGGCGGTGTGAGGCTTGCCGTAGGCAACACCCTCAAACTCGAAGACCGAATCGCATCCCAGAACCAGCGCATCGCGCACACCCTCGGCGGCAAGTTCAGCGGCAACTGCCTGCGCCTTCAACTGCGCCAGCAGGGAGGCGGTTTCAGCCGGGGTGAGTCCCGCACGTCCCTGCGCTCGCGCCTGTTCGTTGGCGGTAGCGAGCGCGGCGTCCTCATCTACGGAGGAGACGCGCACCGTGAACGCGATGCGGGAGTCCTCCAGGAGCTTGCGGCGAGCCGGGGAGGCGGAGGCAAGAATCAGTCGGGTCGATGAAGCGCTGGTAGTCATGGGTTCTATTTTAGAGCGTTGCCGGTGAGTTTTACTCTCGGGTGCAGATTGAGAATCACTAGATGGAACCCTCCGCCGGTGCGTCAGCGTTGAACACGGGTCCTTGGCCTAATCTGGGGGGCGTAACCTGGGGGCGGAGCATCGAGCTCGAAAGGCATAAAACCGGCGGGCATAAAAAAGAGCGTGTCCCATCCCCCTCAACCACGTAGGAGATGGAACACGCCGTTCAAAATCATAACTCTTCTCAAGAATTAAAGAAAAGAAGAATCAATCGTGACGTTTTTATGACGTTTGACAAATATACTTCGCCCATGCTGGGGGCATGGGGGGGAGAGAGAGAAGCTGCACGGCGCTAAGCAGTACCGCCTAGCGCCGTGTGCGTGAGCCTTCGCCAGATTAGCTTGCCAGATTAGCGGCGTGCCGTCTCCTCCACCTCGTGCAGACGCTGCGCCTCACCGGCGATGCGCTCATCGTAGAATTCCTGAGCCACGAAGCCGCCCTCCGAACGGGGAGCGTTGTAAAGCTCCTCATCCAGGATGCCCTCGCGGCGAGCCACAATCGCGGGAACCAGAGCTTGACCGGCAACGTTCAGGGCGGTACGACCCATGTCCACGATCGGGTCAATCGCCAGGAGCAGACCCACACCGTCCAGCGGCAGACCCAGAGTGGAAAGGGTCAGGGTCAGCATCACGATAGCGCCGGTCGTACCGGCAGTCGCTGCCGAACCGAGCACGGACACCATCACAATCAGCAGGTACTGGGTGAAGTCCAGCTGAATACCGTAGAACTGAGCTACAAAGATTGCGGCAAGAGCCGGGTAAACCGAAGCGCAGCCGTCCATCTTAGTGGTTGCACCCAGCGGAACGGCAAAGGACGCGTAGGCGCGGGGAACACCCAGGTTACGTTCTGCAACGGTCTGGGTCATCGGCATCGAACCCATCGAAGAGCGGGACACGAAGCCCAGCTGGAGCGCCGGCCACACGCCAGAGAAGTACTGGCGGACCGACAGACCATTCGCGCGAACAATAATCGGGTAGACCACGAGGAAGACCAGCAGCAGGCCAATGTAGAGCGCGATGACGAACGCGACCAGCGAACCCATCGACGCCCAACCGTAGGCGAACACTGCCTTAGCGATTAGACCCACGGTACCCAGCGGTGCCAGGCGAATAATCCACCACAGAATCTTCTGAATAATCGCCAGAGCGCTCTTGACTACGTCAATGAACGGCTTGGCTGCCTCACCGACCTTCAGCGCGGCAATACCGACTGCGCCGGAAATGACCAGGATCTGCAGCACGTTGAAGGATGCCGAGGCGGTGATACCGGAATCACCGGACTTAGCGCTGACGCCCAGACCCAGGAAATTCACCGGAATCAGACCGGTCAGGAACGCGGTCCACGAACCGGTCGAGCCGGTGTACGCTTTGCCCTGCACCTGCGCGCCCACGCCCGGCTGAACGATCAGGCCCATCGCAATACCAATGAGCACCGCGAAGAACGCGGTAATCGCAAACCAGATGAGCGTGTTAACCGCCAGACGCGCCGCATTAGTCACCTGCGACAGGTTAGAGATGGAGGCGACCACGGCGGTGAAAATCAGCGGAACAACAGCCGCCTTCAGCAGGGTGACGTAGGAGGAGCCGATGGTATCCAAGGTCACCATGAGCCAGTTGGGGTTGCTCTTCGCGTCCCCGCCCAGTGCGAGGGCGAGCGCGCCGAGAACAATACCCAGAATGAGGGAGGCAATGATTTGGTTGCCAAAAGAAGTAGCCCACTTGGGCAGACGTGAACGAGATGATGCATGCGGTGTAGACATGTGGCATACTCTAAAACTTTTGCGCGCTCCGGCGCGAGTTTGTGTGAAGAAGTGTTTCAATCCGGTGCAGTGTAGGGGATGTGTGACGAACCGTGACCATCCTGTGGCATCTTTCGGCTGTACATCCCGCAGTCTAACCAGCAACGCAGCCCAACCCAGCTGCCCAACCAGCAACGCCGCCAGTTGCCCCCCCACATAGGCGGTTAAATTGGCTGATAGTTAATTAGGAATCGCCGCAAAAGCAAACAGAAAGGAAACAACTGCGCAACATGCGGGGAAGCTTGCTGAGATTTTGCCGTCAGCTAATAATCCGAAAGCTAGAGCTTGATATGCTGGAATCACACCGATAGTCCGGCGAAAGTCGCCGGATGATGCTGTACCCACTCAGCTTCATGTACGCGTTGAGCGTTACGCCACGCACCACCTTTCAAGGAGAGATGCATGAGTTCTGCTCCCCAATACCCCGGCGGAACCACCACCCCTAACGGCCCGAAGAAGCCCCGCAATCGCATGGAAGCGGTTGCAGATTTCGCTACCCGCGCCGCACAGACCTCAGCCCAGCAGACCCTGAACCTGGGTGCGACCCGCCCCGGCATCGCCAAGATGATTGCCGTAGCGGGCGCTGGCGTGCTGCTGGTTGGCGGTGGCATCTTCGCCTACAACTCCATGCACCAGGAAGAGAACGCGTTCCTGTCGCAGGGCGAAGAGTACGCCCGCGTCTGCCAGGACGCGAAGACCGGCCTGCGCGTGGAAGATAGCGAATGTGAGAAGGCAGGCGTTCAGGAGCCGACCGACTCGTCCAGCAGCGACTCCTCCAGTAACGGCTCGTCGAGCTCCTCGGGTTCCTCCAGCTCCTCGGGCTCTTCTGGGTCGTCGGGCACTTCTGGCTCGACCACCACCCACAACACGTCGAATGCGTTCCTCTGGTACTACCTGGGCCGCCAAAGTGCCGCTAATTCTTCCGGATCCCACTACATTCCTCCTGTAGGGTCCAAGCTTTCCGGAGGCAGCACCACCCGCCCCAGCAACGGCACCGTCTACAGCGGCGTGTCCTCCAAGGGCGGCGGCTTCGAGGACTCCTACCGCACCGCGAAGAAGTCCTCCACCGTTTCCTCCGGCAAGGTGACCAGCACCAATAACTCCGGAAAGACCTCCTCTGTGCGTAATAAGACCACCGGCTCGGTCTCCAGCGGTAAGCAGGGCACCAGCAATAGCGGTAGCACCGGCTCCTACAGCAAGTCGAACACCTCCAAGTCCGGCTCCAAGTCGGGTTCGTCCTCGAAGTCCGGTTCTTCGTCCAAGTCTGGCTCTTCCTCGAAGTCCGGCAGCAAGGGCGGTTTCGGTGGCGGCTCGAAGTCCGGCGGCGGTACCTCCGGCGGCTAAGCCATAAGCCATCACACTGAATGCGGGCAGGGACTGAACGGTCCCGCCCGCATTTTCCTCACTAGAACAACCAAACCCGCGGTGACGTAACAACACCGCTTTCCAATCACTACTTCGAAGGAGCCTAGCCCCTCATGCGCCGCGAAGAATTTCCCGTCGGCCGACCCGACTGGGAGAACGTCATCGTTGAGGAAGGCCTCACCTACAGCGTGGACGGCCCCCACGACACCGACCACTATTGGAACGAATACGCCGCCTACATTTTCAGCCCGCAAGAAATGGACTCTGTGCGCGCCCAGGCGGAAGAAATGCACCGCATGTGCCTGGAAACCGTCGAGTACATTGCCTCCGGCGCGTTCGGCACCCTCGGGCTGCCCCAGGCGGCGTTCAACCTCGCGGTTGAATCCTGGAACCGCCGCGACGCCGACTTCTACGGCCGCTTCGACTTCATCTACTCCGGTGTGCCCGGCGACCCCATGAAGCTGCTCGAATACAACGCCGACACCCCCACCGGTATCGTGGAGGCGGCAGTCAGCCAGAAAACCTGGGCGAAAGACCAGCGCCTCGATACCCGCGGCTACGCCCACTGGGGTGAAATCGGCGAAGCCTTCACCAACCGTTGGCGCCACATCTTCGCAGCCGAAATTGCCGCCGGCGTGCAGCCCGTACTGCACCTGGCGCACGTGAGCCCCGAGATTGACGAGAACAACGAGGACTACAACAACCTCTGGCTCATCGCCTACGCGGCGCAGCAGGCGGGCATCAAAACCCACATGATGCCCATCGACGAAGTCATCTTCAACGAGGACACCAAGAGCTGGGAGGACGCACAAGGCCGCGCCATCACCAACCTCTTCAAGCTCTACCCCTGGGAAGACCTGGTCACCGACAGCGAAGCAGGCTACGACAAGCTCCTCTTCGCCTACCACGGCGCCATGGACCGCTGGATCGAGCCTGCGTGGAAGATGTTCCTCTCCAATAAGCTGCTGCTCGCCGCGCTCTGGGATAAGTACCCCGGCCACCCGAACCTAGTACCCACCTACGCGGGGCACCGCGGCGGCATGCGCAACTGGGTCCGCAAGCCCCTCTTCGGACGTGAAGGCGACGGCGTAGAAATCTACGCGCCCGACTACGATGTCTTCATCAAGCCCGAAGACGACGACTTCTTCGCTAACGCCCCCGAAAGCGAATTCATCTACCAGGAGTACATTCCGGCACCGCGCTACGAAGGCATTATCAACCCGGTCAGCCACCCCATCCTCGGCGTGTGGGTGGTCGACGGACGCACCGTAGGCGTGGGCATCCGCGAATCGAACGGCGCGCTCACCGACTACTGGTGCCGCTTCGCCCCGCATCTGGTGGATCTGAACGACTCCACCGGCATGGGATTCGGCACCACCGACCCCGGCACCGCAAACTTCGGATAGCCCGGAATCCCGATAGATAAACCTCGCACGAAAAGACGAAGCCCCCGCCTCAGCCATAAAGCTAAAGCGGGGGCTTCGTCTATAGAGTTCCTAATCTCAAGGCTCTAGTTCAGAGACTCCAGAAATCCACTCGACGAGGAGCGAGCAGACTAGAGGCTACTCGTCATCGTCCTCATCGTCGTCATCCTCAGTATCCAGAGGGAGCATCATCTCATCGGTCAGAGCGCGGCGCAGAGTATCCAGACCCACCGAACCGAGCAGAAGCGCACGCGTGTGGAATGCACGCATGTCATCGCCGCGGCGCACAGCTTGATCGCGCAGCTCCAGCCAGAGGCGCTCGCCAATCTTGTAGCTCGGCGCCTGACCCGGCCAACCCAGGTAACGCAGGAACTCGAAACGCAGGTGACCCTCGGACTCGTCCAGGTTCAGCTTCAAGAACTCATAACCCAGCTCAGAAGTCCAGATGGTGCCCGGCTCAACACCCAACTGCTCAGCCCACTCATCCGGAATCGGCATCTCGCAGTGAACACCAATATCGAAGACCACGCGGGCGGCGCGCATACGCTGAGCGTTCAGCATGCCCATGCGGTCACCCGGATCCTTCAGGTAGCCCAGTTCCTCCATGAGGCGCTCGGCGTACAGCGCCCAGCCTTCACCGTGACCGGAAACCCACAGCATGTTCGTACGCCACGAGTTCATGGTGCCTTTCAGCGCCGTAGCAATAGCAATCTGCAGGTGGTGGCCCGGAACGCCCTCGTGGTACACGGTGGAGGTTTCACGCCAGGTAGTGAACGTGTCCTCACCCTCGGGAACCGACCACCACATGCGGCCCGGACGCGAGAAATCGGGGGAGGGGCCGGTGTAGTAAATACCGCCCTCATTCGTCGGCGCGATGCAACACTCGATACGGCGCATGGGGCCGCCAATCTCAAAGTGGCTACCCGCCAGGTTCTCCACGGCGGCGTCGGCGAGCTTCTGCATCCATGCCTTCAGCTCATCGGTGCCGTGCAGCTGACGCGCCGGATCCTCATCGAGCAGCTGCTTCGCGCGCTCAATGCTTGCGCCCGGCTCAATCTCCTCGGCAACCTCACGCTGACGAGCGATAATGCTCTCCAGTTCCTTCACGCCCCAGGCGTAGGTCTCGTCCAGGTCAATGGTGGTGCCCAGGAACGAACGGGAGTGCAGGCTGTACGCCTTACGGCCCACAGCGTCGCGGGAGGGAGCGACCGGCTGCAGCTTCTCCACCAGGTAGCTGTTGAGGCGGCGGTAGCCTTCCTTCGCAGCCTCGGCACCGGCGGCAGCCTCATCCTTCAGAGCGGGGACAGCCTCGGCGACCTCAGCCGCCAAATCATCAAAGAAACCACCGGGAGCGTAGTACGCGGCGGTCTGCTCAATGACAATATCCACCTGGCGGCGCGGGGCAACCTTACCCTCTTCACGAGCCGCCTCAAGAGTCTGGATGTATCCCTCCAGTGCCTCGGTGACGCGGTGCATACGCCCAACAATATGCTCCCAATCCTGCTGGGTGTTGCGCTTCATCAGGTCGAAGACCGAGCGCACTTCCTGCGGGACGGACGCAATATTGTTCAGCTGCCAGCCGCCAAAACCAGCCTTGTACTGCTTGCGGTACAGGCTCAGACGCTCCTGCAGAGCATCCAGGGTGACCAGGTCAACGTCATCAATAGGCAGGACGTTATCGACCTTCTTCAAAGTCTTCTTCGCAAGGCGCGCAAAAGCCTTCTCGCCGGCGGGCGAGTAATCGGGGTACAGGGTCTCTACGCCCTTACGACCAAGCTCGGTTGCATGGACGGGGTTCAGGTCGAGGACCTTTTCAAAGTATTCGTTAGCAATCTGATCGACGTCGGTCAGCGAGCGCTTCAATCGGTAGATGCTGGGAAGTTCCTGGTAAGTGCTCATGTTCATATCCTAACGCAGGGGTGTGCCTCCAACCACGATTTTCGGTGATTTAGCTCGCTTAAACCGGCAATATTACGGGCTGAGCGGCACCGAACACGACGAAAAGGGCTCACCTGTGGACAACTCACCGGGGCGCAGGCGCGAAAATGCCCCGGCTTTCTCCCACCTGAACGTGCAGGAGAGAGAAAACCGGGGCATACCCAAGATGGGCTAAAAGCTGCTAGCTGGTGACTTAGCCGGCGAAGTATTCACCGTTCAGCTCCAGCAGACCGTTTGCGCTCTCGACCACGCCGAGGCGGTGCGCAATGAGGCGGTCCTGCAGCTCATCGCCGGACACCAAATCCACCAGAATGTTCGGGTACTTGGTCGAGCAGCGGATGAACTCGTCGTACGCCTCATCGCTGAACGCCGCGTTCGTGATGAAGGTGCCGAGCTGACCGCCGCGGGCGTGAATCGCCAGGAAGAACGCGGTAATATCCTGCGGCTGAACGCTCGCGGACAGCACACCGTTCGCTACCGGGCGCAGAGTACGCACGTAGAATGCGCGTTCTTTTTCACCGGTGGCGGGAGTTGCCACACCATCTACGCCCTGAGCCTCCAGAGCCTCCACCGTGTAGCCGCGCATCAGGAACAGATCGAAACCAATGCTGCGGAAACGCTCCTCAGACACCTGAGCCAGCGCCGGAGCCAGCGCCTCGCGGCGGAAGACCTGACGGTAACGCTTCAGAGCCTCACGCACCTGCGCGGCAGCCACCTGCAGCGCGGTCGAGGACTCAGCAGCCGAAACAGCCGGAGCGGAAACAACCGGCTGGGCAGGAGCCGCGGCGGGTGTAGAAACAGCGGGTGCAGAAACAGTAGGAACGGACACAGTAGACTGGGTGGTAGCCGGAGCAACCGCCGCCGGAACCTCAGCGGGCGCCTGGGTAGTAACCGCCTGGGTAGTAGTTGCCACCGGCGAACCAGCCGGACGCGCCAACAACGCCGGAGAAGCACCCGGCACCGGAGCCAACGGCTCACGCGCACCCTCACGAGCCGCCAGGCGAGCCTGACGCTCCGCCGCGCGCGCCTCCTTAGCAGCCTGAAGAGCCTCCTCACGAGCCTGCAGCTCAGCCGCAATATCCTGAGGCAGCTTGTGCTTGAGCGACTGCGGCGGCAGCGGCGCCATGCGGGCGGTCACCGCCTCCGGAGCACCCTCCGGGAAACGCTTGAGCAGCTCCTTACCCGCCTCGCTCAGCTCGTAACGCTCCGGGTTCTTGCGGGAAGTACGACCGGTACCCTCACGCAGAGCATTCAGGTAGCGCTCGCCCTTCAGCACGTGCATCGCCACCGAATAGCGGTTACGCAGACGCGGGGTCAGCTTATAACGGTGCGGAGCAATCTCACCCTGCAGGTACGGGATATCCAGGGCGAGCTTCAACTCATCGTAGATGTCGTAGTAGGAGATACGCGGGTTCTCCTCCACGAGCTTCAGAATCGGGTGCAACAGCTGATGCGGGTACGGCAGAGCGTCCACCGCCGCGGGATCCAGCAGAGCCGAAGCCACCAGCTTCTGAACGCTCGGCTCAACCATCTGCGCCAAAGCCGGTGCAAACGCAGGACCCAGCGAGTAGACGGTCTCACGCTCGGACAGGTAGTGGTGGGCGATCAGCACATCGTAGAGGTAATCCTGCGCGTCAATCTGCACAAAATAGGGGTTCGAGGTCGCCTGCTGGATGCGCTCGTCGCGGTCAAAGACCTGCTCCAGGCTCGGAAGGCTCAGCTCCACATCGGCGCCGTGGTCGTTGAGAGTATCGAGCAGAAGAACGCCCATATGGGTCAGCAGAGCATCGGTTGCGGCAATATCCTCAGCGGTAATCGAGGTGCCCTCATCCTTAACCAGCGCCAGCACGGAGCTCAGCTCGCTTGCGGGCACGCCAGTCTCCTCGTGGCGTGCCACCAGCTCCTTCGCAGACGGGGACAGCGAGTACAGCGTCAGCGGCGAATCCGTGTGCTCGTGAATGGTCTTGGTGCGCAGGTAGCCCTCACGGGTCAGCAGGCTCAACGCCTGAGCAATCACCGGCTCCACGATGCGCTGCTCCAGATACGACAGACCGTACCAACCCTGCACGAAACCGCACTCACGCAGCACCAGCTCGCGAATCTTCACGGGCGCCGCCGCAGGGTAGGACGGGGTAACGCTCAGGACAATGGGCAGAAGCTCACGCACCGTAATGTGCGAGAGCAGAACCGGGTAGAACTGCTTCAGATAGTGCAGGTACACGCCGCTCTGCAGAGGCAGAACCGGCAGAAGAGCCTGCGCCTGCTGTTCCTTCGGGGTACCCAAAAGCTCACGGCCAGCCTCGCTGAGGGTGTAGTGCAGGTTGCCCGGATGCAACTGGCTGAGGGACACCTCAAGATAATCAGCATTGACCAGCGCCGCAATCAGCTTATTGAGTGCCTCACGGAAGAGGACATTGTCACCGACCGCAATGAAACGCTGAGTCATGTTGAAACCCAGGTCCACGCCAACCGGGGTGTACATATCGGGGAAGAAAACCTTCTCGCCACGATCCTGCGCGCGCTCAAAATGGCGGAGCAGAGAGAAAGCCGCCGCAATGCTGAGAGTGCGTGCTTCCTCGGGTAGAGCCTCCCACGAGGTTTCCTGCTGCAAAGAGTGCAATTCGGAATGATCGATATGGAGCATTGTTTTATTCACAAAAGCCACGCCGGGCTCCTTATCTAGTGTTATTTATCGTGCAGGCGTTCTTCATAAAGTGCAGTCATGCGAACGGGAAAATAATCACGAAAGTGAGCGGCACCATCTTTATTTTTGGGCCGGCACTTTGAAATCCCGCAGTGAAGAGAAGCGAAGAGAAGCAGGGTAGGTAGTTTTTTCTCAACCCGTCCCGCTTACGCACCGTCTTCAACGACGAACACTTCAGAAAAGAACGCTATAAATTGGGGTGAAGTGTCTAGACCGTCACGGGTATATTCACTTCGTGAAATAATGCGAAGAATATATAACGCATTACCTTCATTATTGTATCGGCTGGTTCGAGAAATAACCTAGATTTCTAAAACCAGCCGATATGTGAAAAATATCCTCAAGGAAAAGTGAAAATACATTAAGTGAAATGACGTGGGAAATGCATGAAGGCCAGAGATATTCGGAGAGAAATAACTCGCCCCAGAAACACCCCGGCTACTCCAAGCCGCGGGCAAAATACTCCTCGTCAATGCGGTAACCGCACTCGCCCTCACCATCAAGAACACCCACACGGTGACGAATCATCAGCTCCACCAACTGGTGTCGATCAACCAGCGCAATATTGCGAGCGCCGGGCAAACCCTGCAAATACTCGGGAACCGGATGCGCAAAAGCACCGCAGGTCACCAAAACACCCTGCAGGCCGCCGTGCAGAAGCACTGCACCGGCAAGCTTCTGAATCTCGTTGGGGGTGACCTTCATAGTTCCGCAATAATGCTTCACCTGAATATAAATCGGCGCGAAATCCAGGCCATCAGAATAGCGGGCAATAACGTCAACACCCTTATCATCAGCACCGCCGGTTACCTCGGTGTTAAAACCAAGAGCCGTAAAAATATCGGCAACAATCTGCTCAAAATATTCTGGCGTCACCGCGTGAATATGCTGAATCAAATCCTGCGTAAAATGCTCCGCGAACTCAGCCTGAGCGTGAATCACCGGCGAATCGCTGGCACGCAAAATAATATCCAGAGGCGACTGACCGGCGGGCCAGGACCCCGCAGCCTCCGCAGAATTCAAAGCATGTGCAAGGTGCTCCGCACCGGTTGCCGGGTAGGCGGGCGCTTTGTCCGCAGCGTCAGTGGAGGGCGAGAAAGCCTCCAACTCGGTGGTGCTATCGCTATTGGAAGCGCCAAAAATGAGGCGATGCTCCTCCTGCGCATTCTCCAGTAGCGCGTTCGCCTGCTTCTTCAGCTTCTTCACGCTTTTTGCCGTCAAACTCTGAGAGCACAACGCCTGCACCTGCTTCACCACACGCGGCGGCACCGAACCGTGCAGATGCGGGGTGCAGGTCAGCTCGGCGCCCAGGGGAGTGAGCAGGTACTTCCTCTTCTCCCACGGGGTCAAACGAGGCATCAACTGGGCATAACGAAGTGCCACCAAGATTTTCAAGGTGGTACGCACAGCCACCGCAAAATCGGTGGATTCAAGAGCCGGTAGGTTCTTCTTCGACCCCAATGCCTTAGTCTGTTGCCGCAACTGCTCGCTAACATAGGCGGCGGTGCGGGGCACAGTCTTCGACAAGCGCCGTAGCGTCGGCAACAGAAGCGTGATATAGACATCCGGTGGGGGCCTATGGTTTTTATTCAGCATCTTTGCCATGGTCCCTGCCAATTTACTAACACTATTGTGATGGTATATACATCGTAGCATCAGGGCGTATCATCATCGCTTTATCGTTTCTAATATGACAAAATCGCAAGAACCAGCGCATTAGATGTTCAATAGCGCAATATAAATCTTAAATTTGGGGCAAAACAATATATTCCCGTCACACCGGCTGGCGTGACGGGAATATAAGAAGCATAGTTAGCAGCCCGCATTACATGGGGCGAGCGCGCCTCCACGAACCGGGACCGGGACGCAACGAAACACCCAGGCGCTGACCGCGGTTCAGGATGCGTGAAGCGGCACCCACCAGCAAGTTCTGCTCCTGCTTTGCGGCGCTCGCCTGCATCATCGCAACCACAGCGGTGAGGGCGGCAATCTCCTCCGGAGTGGGGGAGCCCTTAACCACCTTCAGTAGAGGCTCCTGCTCAGCGTCAGTATCTACCGAAGGCTGAGCAGAATCCTTCGGCGGGGCGCTGGATGCGGTATCCGCGTGCGCAGAAGAATGTGCGGAGCTACGCTCAAGCTGCTCGGCGCTCTCAGTAGCCTCCGAACTATCCTTCTTTTTACCGAATGAGAAATAACTCAGCGGGTTGTAGCCGGCCAAAGGCACGCCTCCTTAGAAAACCTAAAATCCTGGGAATGCCCGCGCCACAAATGGTGCGGGCACAAGGGAAGCCTACAGCGGGATGTTGCCGTGCTTCTTTGCCGGGGTAGACGCACGCTTATCGTGCAGGGCACGCAACGAGGAAATAATACGCACGCGAGTCTCGCTCGGGGCAATAACCTCGTCAATGTACCCCAACTCGGCAGCCTGGTACGGGTTCAGCAGCTCTTCCTCATACTTGGCGATCAGCTCAGCGCGGCGAGCCTCAACATCGCCACCCTCAGCCGCCAGAGCAGCCAACTCACGACGGTACAGAATATTCACCGCACCCTGAGCACCCATCACACCAATCTGAGCGGTGGGCCATGCCAGGTTAATATCGGCACCCAGCTTCTTCGAACCCATCACAATGTACGCACCGCCGTACGCCTTACGGGTAATGACGGTAACCAGCGGAACGGTCGCCTCCGCATAAGCGTAGAGTAGCTTAGCGCCGCGGCGAATAATGCCGTTGAACTCCTGATCGGTACCGGGCAAGAAGCCGGGAACATCCACAAAAGTCAGAATCGGAATGTTGAACGCATCGCAATGGCGCACAAAACGGGCAGCCTTCTCGGATGCAGAAATGTCCAGGCAGCCGGCGAACTGCATCGGCTGGTTCGCCACAATACCGACCGTGCGGCCCTCAACGCGGGCGTAACCAATCATCACGTTCGGGGCGTACAGCGCCTGCATCTCCAGGAAGTGGCCGTCATCGACCACGGACTCAATGACCGCGCGCATGTCATAAGGCTGGTTTGCCGAATCCGGGATGAGAGTATCCAAATCCAAATCGTCTACGGTTACCACGGGCTCCTGGTCATGCTCCAGGGGCAGGGACTCTGCAAGGTTATTCGAGGGCAGGAACTCGAGGAGCTCACGCACAAAGTCGAAAGCGTCTTCCTCGTCCTCAGCCAGGTAGGTGCTGGTACCGGTCACCGAGTTGTGCTGACGCGCACCACCGAGGGTCTCCATGTCCACATCCTCACCGGTCACGGTCTTAATGACGTCCGGGCCGGTAATGAACATGTGCGAGGTCTTATCCACCATGATGATGTAGTCAGTCAGAGCGGGGGAGTAAGCGGCACCGCCAGCGCAGGGGCCCATAATGACAGAAATCTGCGGAACCACACCGGAGGCGCGCACGTTCATGCGGAAAATATCGGCAAACATCGCCAGGGAAGCCACGCCCTCCTGAATACGGGCGCCACCACCATCGTTAATGCCGATAACCGGGCAGCCGTTCTTCAGAGCGAACTTCTGCACCTTCACAATCTTCTCGCCGTTCACCTGCGAGAGAGAACCACCGTAAACGGTGAAGTCCTGCGAATACACGGCAACCAGGCGACCGTCCACGGTGCCGTAACCGGAGACCAAACCGTCACCCAGAGGCTTCTTCGCCTCCATGCCGAATGCGGTGGTGCGGTGGCGGGCGAGGGCGTCAAACTCTACGAAAGAACCCTCGTCCAGAAGCATGTCGATGCGCTCGCGGGCGGTGTTCTTGCCGCGTGCGTGCTGCTTCTCAATAGCTGCCTCACCGCTGGGCGCGAAGCTGCGCTCTCGACGTGCATAAAAATCAGCGAGCTTACCGGCGGTGGTGCTCAAGTCAAAATCCTGCTGGAGGTTCTCGGACATTATTCCTCGTTCCTGCTCCACCCGATTGTCGGGAGCCAGTGGTTGCGGTGATGGTTGTTCAGAAGGCCCCGAAGAGCACTCTTGAACAATGTGCATATCCCTCAACTATAGTGCGAACTAGGGCACATATGCCAGGTGAGAAGCCAGAATATCAACACTAGATACACTTTTATGCACCCAGCACCCAAGAAGGTGCATACAGTGAACGAAAAGCGCGAAAGAACCGCTCAAAAGAGCACAGAAAACCCCCTTCCGCCTCGGCAATCCTTGCCTGCGGAAGGGGGTCTACGTTCAAGCTTTCAACGTGAAATGACGCTTAGATGGTGCCCAGGACCGGGTTCCACTCGGTGACGGTGTGAGACAGAACCGCGCCACCAATGTTCATCGGGTCGTTAGCCACAATCTTCTCGGCAGCCTCAGCGGAGTCAACCTTTGCAATCAGCAGAGCGCCGGCGGGGGTCTCGCCATCCAGCAGGGGACCGGAAACAATCAGGTTGCCCGCCTCAATCTGCGAACCAAGGTACTCGCGGTGAGCCGGACGGTACTTCGCCTGCTCCTCGGGAGCTGCGTAAACGTAAGTAATTGCGTAATAAGCCATAGCGGTCTTCTTTCGAGCAGGGCGGAGGAACCTCCGCAGCCGGTCGGTGCTTGATGCACCCTCACTGTCTAATGTACCGTCTCGGGTGCCGGTGGGCATCACCGGCGGCAAGAAATTGGTATGGTGAGAAATCAGTGCGACTCGGTAGAAACCGGCAGATTACGGCGGCAGGTTGATAGCGGGTCTGCGAATTGCAGGACTGATTGAGGTAGGACAGAAAGGTGCAGGCTATGGCTGAAAACATGCATAACGAGAGTGATCATTCGGTTTTGGATGCGCCGCGCATCCGCACCGTGGCGCTGGACGCGGGCTACTCCAGCGTAAACCTCTACGATGAAGTCGACTCCACCACCACCCGCGCCCGCGAGCTACTTATGGACGGCACGGACCCCGAACGCGAACAGCTCGGTGAGCTCTCCGTCTACGCCAGCCTCTACCAAAGCGCCGGACGCGGCCGCCTCGCCCGAGCCTGGACTGCCCCTCCCGGAGCCTGCCTCGCCGTGAGTATCGTGGTGCGCCCGCACGCCTCCGCAGACCCGCTCGCCCGAGAACTCCCCGAAGGCAGCTACCACTGGATGACCCTCATCGCCGGGCTCAGCGTGGTCGATATTTGGCGCAGCTACGGCGTGGATGCCGCCCTCAAATGGCCCAACGACGTCATCGCGCAGGGCGCTAAGGGGTGCGGAATTCTCGCCCAGCTCGTTCCCGAAAGCGGCTCCACCGAGGGGCAGCGCAGCATCATTGTGGGCATCGGCCAGAACACGAACATGTCCGCCGAACAGCTGCCCGTACCCACTGCCACCAGCCTGAGCCTGTGCACCGGGCAGGTCATCGACTCCTCCGAGGTGCTCGCCCGACTGCTCGGCATCTTCGCCCGCCGCTACCGCGCCTTCGTGCGCGCCGGTGGTGACCCCGAACGCCCCGACCCCCTCAACCCCGACCCCCTCAACCCACAGAGCATCAGCCTGCTCGACCAGGCACGCGCCTCCACCGCAACCCTCGGAGCCAGCGTGCGCATGAGCCTGCCCGACGGAAGCACCGTAGATGGCATTGCCGAAGACCTCGATGCGCAGGGGCGCATCCTCATTCGCCGCGAGGACGGAACCATAGAGCCCTACGCGGTGGGCGATATTGAGCATCTTCGCCCCGCCAACGGTAGCTACGGAGATTTTCAGCAGGCACACTAGAACCAACCTATAAAGTTTCTGCCCATAAAATTTTGCCCGGCACAGCAACACTGAATACGCCCGCACCACCTCAAACCGGCGCCTCTAATCCGGTACACACCCACCAGCACAGCTAAGGAACACCATGCGCCTGCGCGGAAAACTCAACCCCGGTGAGCATGTCATCATCGCCACCCGACAGCACTACGGTGCTCTACTGCCCGCGCTCGCCTACCTGCTGGTTGCTATCGCCGCCTCAACCTTTGCCTCCACGGCACGGTCCTCACCGATTCTGTGGACTCTCGGCACGATGTGTGCGGTGGGTGCCCTGCTTGGTGCTGTGCGTACTGCCTGGCGGTGGGTTACTACCTACTACCTGCTGACCACCCATCGGCTCGTAGTGCGCCGCGGTGTGATGACCCGTAGCGGAGACGAATCCCTCTACCTGGATTCCATGGGCGAGCGCTGGGCAAAACAGCGTGGCCCGGGCGCTTGGTTGGGCTACGGTTCGGTGTACGTGGTATGCCGCGGGGTGCACCACCGCCTGACCTACGTGCCCGACCCCAAGCGTTTCGAAAAAGAAATTAAATCCGCTCGACGCGACTACTACGCCCTGCGTTCCCGCTACATTTAGCCCTCTCTGGGGTGCCTCCTCCCACTACAAGGAGGGCGGACCGGTTGGCTCAGAGCCTAACCCGGCACCTAAAATCAGCCGAAAAAATGCGGATTAGAGTATTCTTAAATGTGAATTACTCCACTAAAATATCTTTGGGTGTGGAGGCTTTGACGCCCAAAACACCGCAGTGGAGGGTATATTAACAAGGCGCTATACAGTGAAGCAGTGCACAGTCGACGCACGGCACACACCAGTGCATCC
The DNA here is from genome assembly GCF_019334805.1 of Rothia mucilaginosa. Taxonomy (NCBI): domain Bacteria; kingdom Bacillati; phylum Actinomycetota; class Actinomycetes; order Micrococcales; family Micrococcaceae; genus Rothia; species Rothia mucilaginosa. Next base: position 657,588 of record NZ_CP079822.1, on the reverse strand, counting down.
GCACGGCAGAACAGATGATCCGGCAGATATGAAAGGAGCGGCAGCGGCAATGAGCACGGCAGACCATCATGAACCTGCACACTCTCCGCAGGGCACCGGTGCCACCATGGGCCCCGAAACCCAAATGCTGAACCTCAAAATTCTGCAGAACCTCGCCCAGAACAATATCTACCGCGACGAGGAATCCAAGGCAGGGATTCGAGCCCTCGAAAAGTCGCTCCTGGGACAGGGTCGCCGCTACACCCCCGTAGAAGCTGCAGAGTGCGCCGGACTTCCCCTCGAAACCGCCCAGCGTATCTGGCACAATGTGGGCTTCCCGACAATCCCCAACCACTCGCCCTACTTCACTGAAACAGACGTGCAGATGCTCGCCGACCTGCAGAAGTTGGACGCAGAAGGCGACATTCGTATGGAATATGTGGCATCCCTCGTGCGCGCTGAAGGTCAACTGACCGACCGTACCGTCGCCTGGCAGATTGAGGCGCTCGTGCACAACATTATGGTCACCGAAAACCTCAGCGATAATGATGCCCGCCGCAAGCTCCTCAAAGACTTCCCGCGTTACCTCGAGGTTCTCGAGCGTCTGGCGCTCTACGCATACCGTCGCCAGATGTACGCCGGAATCCTGCGCCTGGGATTGCGCGAAAACAACGTGACCACCTCCGGACTTTCCCGCCTGCCCCTGGTGCGAGGCGTAGGGTTCGTTGACCTGGTTTCCTATACCTCCCTGGTGCGTAACCTGGACGCCGCGGCTCTTTCTCAGCTCATCAACCACTTTGAGCAGAGCTGCCTGGACGTCATCGCACCCCTGGGCGGTCGCATTATCAAGACCCTCGGTGACGAAGTCTTCTTCCTCACCGAAACCCCGGACACTATCGCAGAAATTAGCCTGCAGCTCTCCGAAAAGATCGGCGCCGACCCGCAGCTACCGGAAGCCCGCGTCGCCTTCATTTGGGGCGAGGTTCTGGCTAACCGCGGCGACGTGTACGGCTCCAGCGTGAACCTGGCTGCGCGCCTGGTCTCCCTCGCTGAACCGGGTACCGTGCTGACCGATAATGAGACAGCAAACACGCTCCGACAGGTGGGAAATCGCTATACTCTCACCTCTCAAGGGACGCGAAACGTTAGAAGCTTTGGTAACGTAGACCCCGTGGCGGTGACTCGTCGCGCGAACTACACAATGGAGATAGACCTCTCATGACTGAACTGAAACTACGTACCGGTGGTGCAACGCACCGCGGCGCACATCGAGAAAATAACGAAGATTCGATGGTCGTCGCCGGTTCCCTTTGCGTGGTCGCGGACGGCATGGGAGGCCACGAAGCCGGCGAAGTAGCATCGCGTCTGTGCGTGCGTCAGCTTGCCTACTCGCCCTTCTTCACCATGCCCGGTGGCCGTAGCGAAGAGGAGCAGCAGGCCTACGCTGAACGCCTCGCCGCCATTGACGAATCCGACCCCGCCAAGCGCCGTCGCCGCGCAAACACCCTGCTTAACAATGAAATCGTGGGCACCCTGAACCGCCTGCACGATATCCTTGGCGAAACCAACGAAGAAATTAAGCAGGCGCTCTCCCGCGCCGGCGGCACGACCGTCACCGGCGCCTGGCTGACCAGCATCGGTGACCGTAACCTGTGGGTTATTTTCAACGTGGGTGACTCCCGAACCTACCGCCTGCTGCGTGAGGACGAGGGTATTCACCACTCCGCCATGGAGAAGCTGCCCGGCGCTGAAGGGGCCGCCTCGCTGGAGCAGGTCACCACTGACCACTCCGAGGTGCAGTACCTGGTTGACGAGGGTCAGATTACCGCCCTGGAGGCGCTGACCCACCCGCGCCGCAACGTGATTACCCGCGCGCTGGGTACCGGCAACTACTGGGAACCGGACTTCTGGGTTCTGCCCGCCCGCGCCGGTGACCGCCTGATGCTCTGCTCCGATGGTCTTTCCGGTGAGCTTTCGCACGAATACATGGCACGCGTACTCACCTCGATCCGCCACCCGCAGGACGCCGCTGACGTGCTCCAGCACGAGGCGCTGCGTTCCGGCGGTCGCGACAACATTACCGTGATTGTTGCCGACGCTGTCGAAGCCTAAACTTCATACCTTGTGATTCACCCCCGTTTCCTTCGGGTGCTCGATTGAGCGCCTGCAGGAGGCGGGGGTGAACTGTATCCGCGCACAGAAACTAAGGAAGCGCAATCCGGTAAGTGGCTACGGCACGCTTGCCTCATCGTTTGCCTCATCGTTCGCGCTCGCGGAACCTGCCAATATGACGAGCGATAGGGGAGAGGCGGAGCAAAAACGCTAGACTGGACGGGTGACTGAGAACAACACCACCCAGCAGACTGCCCCCGCCGAGACTCGAGCAGAGAGCCCCGCAGAAAACGCCGCAGAAAACACTGCGGAGATTACCGATGCCCTGCGCGCCGAATACGCGGAGCTGACCGATAAGATTCGCGCCGCCCGCCGCGCCTACTACAACGAGGACGCACCGTTCCTCTCCGACGCCGAGTACGATGCTCTCTACCGCCGCCTCGAAATCATCGAGGCCGAGCACCCGCTCATCATCGCCAACGACTCGCCCACCCAGGAGGTCGGCGGCGAAGCCATTGAAGCCTTCGCGCCCGTCACCCACCTGGAACGCATGTACTCCCTCGAGGACGTCTTCTCCTTCGAGGAGCTGCGCGCCTGGCTGACCAAGACCGAGGAGAGCGTCCGCAACCTTACCGGCGCCGCCCCGCGCTGGCTCACCGAGCTGAAGATCGACGGCCTGGCCGTGAACCTGCTTTACCGCAACGGCACCCTCGTGCGCGCGGCAACCCGCGGTGACGGCACCACCGGCGAGGACGTCACCCACAACGTGCGCACCATCGCCAGCATCCCGCAGCAGCTGAGCGGCGAGGGCCACCCCGAAGAAATCGAGATTCGCGGCGAGGTGTTCATCTCCTCCGCTGACTTCGAGAAGCTCAATGAGTCCATGATTGCCGCCGGCAAGAACCCCTTCGCGAACCCGCGTAACGCCGCGGCAGGTTCGCTGCGCCAGAAGGATGCGGCGGTGACTGCCTCCCGACCGCTGAGCATGTACGTGCACGGCATCGGCTCGCGTACCGGCCTGGAGATTGCCACCCAGTTTGAGACCTACGACCTGCTCGCCTCATGGGGCCTGCCCGTGAGCCCCTACAGTGAGCTGACCGATTCGGTCGAGGGCATCTTCGACTTCATCAACCGCTACGGCGAGCAACGCCACTCCCTCGTGCACGAGATTGACGGCATCGTCATCAAGGTCAACGATTTCGCAACCCAGGCGCAGCTGGGCTACACCTCTCGCGTGCCGCGCTGGGCCGTGGCGTACAAGTACCCGCCCGAAGAGGTGAACACCAAGCTGCTGGACATCCGCGTGGACGTGGGACGCACCGGCCGCGTGACCCCCTACGGCGTCATGGAGCCCGTATTCGTCTCGGGCTCGACCGTGGAGCGGGCCACCCTGCACAACCAGGACGTGGTCAAGGCTAAGGGCGTGCTCATCGGCGACACCGTGGTGCTGCGCAAGGCAGGCGACGTGATCCCCGAGATTGTCGCCCCCGTGGTCGCCCTGCGCGACGGCACCGAACGTGAGTTCGTCATGCCCAGCGAGTGCCCCTCCTGCGGTTCGCCGCTGGCCCCCGGCAAGGAGGGCGACGTGGACCTGCGCTGCACGAACCCCCGCTCCTGCCCGGCGCAGCTGACCGAGCGCGTGTACTACGCGGCAAGCCGCGGTGCCTTCGACATTGAGGCGCTGGGCTTCGAGGCCGCCAAGGCGCTCACCAGCCCCGCAACCCCGGACACCCCTCCGCTGACCACCGAGGCGCACCTCTTCGACCTGACCCCCGAGGACCTGCGCGAGGTGACCATCGAGCGTGAGAAGAAGGTCAAGGGCGTGGGCACCGGAAAGATGGAGCGCGTGCCCTACTTCTACACCAAGCCGACCAAGGCGCGCCCCGAGCCGAAGCCCACGAAGAATACGCTGAACCTCTTCGCCGAGCTGGAGAAGGCTAAGCAGCAGCCGCTGTGGCGCGTGCTGGTTGCCCTCTCTATTCGCCACGTGGGCCCGACTGCCGCCCGTGCGCTTGCGACCGAGTTCGGTGCGATGCAGGCGATCCGCGAGGCAGATCGCGAGCGTCTGGCCTCGGTGGACGGCGTGGGCCCCACCATTGCGGACTCGATTATCGAGTGGTTCGCTGAGGATTGGCACGCCGAGATCGTGGACTCCTGGGCCGCTGCCGGCGTGCGCATGGAGGACAGCCGCGACGAATCGGTGGAGCGCACCCTGGAGGGTCTGACCGTGGTCGTGACCGGCACCCTGAACGGCTACACCCGCGACGGGGCAAAGGAAGCGATTATTTCTCGAGGCGGCAAGGCCTCCGGCTCGGTCTCGAAGAAGACCCACTTTGTGGTGGCCGGCGCGAACGCCGGCTCGAAGCTGGATAAGGCCGAGGCCCTGGGCCTGCGGGTGCTGGATGAGGAAGGCTTCACCGCCCTGCTCGAGGGCGGTCCGGAGGCGCTTGAGGCCGGCTCCGGCAGTGCCCCCGGAGAGTCGGAGGCGTAAGCCGTCGAGGTATTCCCCTGTCTCCGCGGGGCGCGGTACTGTGGGTCGCGGGGTATTGAGGTATGTATATACGCCATTCGGGCCCCGAAGAGTGTTCTTCGGGGCCCGAATACCAAAATTTGGCACTTGTAATTACCACAGTTTCTGGGGGTTGGAGAGCTTAAAACACTCCGAGAGCGTAGAAATATTTAAAATTTTTTTACACGCTGTTCGAATCCCCTATTGGGGTGGTGCGGGCATCCGTTAAAGGAGGCGGAGGGCGGGGGAGCGCATCCGGCTAAACCCCCTAGAAAACCCCGGAATACCGGGGAAAACGGGTCGAAAACCCCGGGATTCAATCGGGGGGTTAACGTTTCCTGCACTCTTTACCTTAAAGAACCCTGGGAGAAGTCAGGACGTTCGCTGTGAACCTAAAACGGGGTTGGAAACCGTCACAACCTCGGCTATCTTGGAGACCAGAAAGATTCTCGTCAGGGAATCGCTTATGTGGTTTCAAGCTTGGAATGCTTGAAACGATGCCCGGTTCTACCGCACGTCCCCACCGAGGAAGTGCCACCGGATTCCGCGCACTAGCGCAGAATCGCTCACGGTGACATGAAATCGGTGGAGAGCCGCTCACATGGTAGAGCCAGAAAATGAGTAACCTACTTCGTTATCAAAGGGTGAGCGGCGCCGCGCCAGAGTTCCGGGGACGGAAC